>JBDTDT010000001.1:0-4194 GCA_039922995.1 Nitrosospira sp.
AGCAATGGGGCACAGCGCAGACGGACAAATACACTTTGCAGCTTCGGGAACGGATGCGGTGGCTTGCAGACAATCCAATGCTCGGACGGTCAAGAGATGAAATAAAGGAAGGCTATCGCAGTTTCAAAGAAGGCAGCCACATAATATTTTATCGTGTGGCTGAAAGCGCAATTGAGATTATCGGTATCCCGCACGAGAACATGGACATTGAACAGAATTTAAGCGATGAAAATCTCCTTTCCCCAAATGGTGCGCGGGATGGTTTTGAAGATGACTGAAAATAGAGCCCTTCCCTGGGAGTATCAAATGAGAGACTTGTGCCCGTCCTGGCATCCAATGATCTCGTGCCTTATCCGACCAGAGTCGGCTCTTTATTATTGATAACGTATTTATCAATAATAAAGAGATGGGCGTTAACACGTCATAACATCCTTTATCATTCATGAAGCCGTGGCAAAAGGGATGCCTTTTGCTAGCAGGTCAATGAAATTACCAACCAGAGGAGCTGCTAGAAACCTGCCATGCGCGAATGCCCCTTAAATTAGCAAGCGGTACCTGAAGAAAGGTCACGAACAGCATCAAAGCTAAAATTAAGGAGTGGTGGTCTAGTTCACGATCTATTTGCCGCAGATAAAGTCGATCCAAGCTCCCTGCTGATGTTCATGATGCTAAGTGCTAAGGATGATCGAATTTTCTGCCCGCTCCTGAATATCATCGAGGCTAATGGCCAAGCTGCCCAATGCTTCCAGTTGGATATTGAGTTCGGCAGTACGTGCTTTCGCCACCTGTTCGTCAGCCATGCCGATTTCCGCGCCTTTTTTTATTGCAGTCTCTATATTCTCTAACGTGGCGTCAATGCGGCCGAGCATGTCGACCCTGAAATTACGCATGCTCTTCTCAAGGCGTTGCGCGAAATCGTATCGCACCCGCCCTGCTTGGGTGTCCGCCATATCGTGGCCGAACTTCACCGCTTCTTTCAGAATCAAGGAATCGCCGAGAAATTTAGGGAGGGCAAGGATAAAGGAAGAAGTAATAGTCTTGAGACTCACCGGCTCATTCCAGAACTTATAATAAAAGTGCGACTGGAGACTCCATACCGATTCTGCCTGTATTGTATTAAAGGGGATGGCAAAGAGTTTCGCGGAAAAACGAAACAGTTCATCGACCGCATCATTGATTTTCGTGGTGAACCTGGAGCAGACGCTATTAAACGCCGCTTCGATTTTGTCGTCCTCTTGTTCGCGGAAATCATCGTATGCAGCACGTATCCGATCGATGACAAAGCGCTCGAGAGTTATATATAGCGCTTTGGAGGGGAGGCCCGAATTTCCTCAAATTTCTCATGAATGCCTTGTTCCAGTTCGGTGAAAAGGCGGCTCTTGAAATCGTCCACATCCTCGGTGACAGTCTGATCCGCCAATCGTTTCGACGCGCTTTCTAGGAGTACTGCAAAATCATTCCTGATCTCTAGGATTTCTCGACGTTTAATCTCGAAGACTTCGATTTTTCGGTGTAATTCATCGGCAGGCGTCCTGAGGGATTTAAGCGCCAGTTCCGCCGTAAAACGGGCTTGGGAAATAAGGCGCAGCAGATTCCGCGCTACCGAGACAACGATGACATTGCCCTTCTCTTCCATCAGGAAGCGGGACAGCGTCGCCGAAAATGCAGGAAAGCCGCTCTTCATCAGCAACTCGTCGGAATGTTTTTCTTGTCCTTCCAGGGCCAGCCGTGCGGAAACGGCAAAGACCGGTACTGACCCGCCCATGGCCTCGGCAATCACTTGCGACGAGAATTCCACAGATTCCGCCAATTCGCTATTATTAAGTAGATCCGATTTGTTAAGCAGGAAAAAGATCTTGCCAGCGTATTCGCCCACTTGTTTCAAAAAATCACATTCCGCTTGTCCGATGGATTGTTCCACCGAGAGCAGGAACAGCACGGCATCGGCCTTAGGCAGGAACTGGTAGGCCACGTCGGTATTATGCCGGTACACGGAACCGATCCCGGGGGTATCCACCAGCCGAACGCCGCTTTTGAGCCATGCCGACGGATAGTCGACGCGCACCTCCCGCACGCCTCTTTCATTGTGAGGGTTGCCTTTCTCGGTTACATAGTCCCGAAGGGCTTCCGCTGTGATGCACTGGCGCTCACCACTTTGAAAAATGACCTCCACGGCGGCATGTTCGCCGTAAGACAGTATGGTAGCGATGGCTGTCAGCGGAATCACCCCCACCGGCAGCAGGCTTGTGCCGATAAGGGCATTGATGGCACTGCTCTTGCCGCGCTTGAATTCGCCCATCACCACTATATTGAAGGTGTGGGAGTCGATTTTTTCCCGTAATCCTCGCAATGACTCAGTCGGCAGGCCAGGCAAAGCCAAGGCTACTTCGATATAGCGCTCGACTTCGCCCAGTAGCGGATAAGAGGCATGATGATCGGCTCCTACTAGAATTGGGGAGTCGGGATTCATTGATTCTGCCTATTAGTCATACCCTCGTTCGTTATCACGTATTCCAACCCGGATATTAGCTTTCATCAGATAATTTGCCGCAAAATTCAGTACCACCATCACGTCGGCAAGATGCCATATTCCACAGGAAACTTAAAATAAAACAGTTCCAGATTTTCTTCTTTCAACAACGCCAGGAAACGTTCGGTTTCCTCCTCGCTCAGGACAAATCCCACCTCTACCGGCATATCCGCCGCAAGCTCAAAAAACGTTTCTTCATGCAATCTTCCATGCCGCCCGAATCCGGCGATCGCGCGCATTGCCGTGCCCCCATGAATGCCAATTTTTTTAGCACGCTCTAATAGCCATTCAAACAACAATATGCCGCGGTGCTCGCTGTGCTCGTTCACATAGAACTTGAGAAATATTCCCTGCATATAACCTCCCATTTGCGATAAAGTCGGGATTAATGTTGCACCAGCCATCTGATGGTCAATATACCCAGCACTGTCATCGCCAGGGAACCGGCTAGGTGTGAAAAGATAATGGTGACAGCCCAGCCATATTGCTCCCGCAATAGAAGCGCGACCGTTTCGGCAGAGAAAGTCGAAAAAGTGGTCAAACCGCCGAGAAAACCGGTAATGATGAACAGCCGCGCTTCTGGCGGCAGCGTGGTATTGTGAGAGAGATACGCTACTGCAATGCCAACAAGATAACCACCAAGGATGTTTGCGGCCAAGGTGCCGAAAGGAAGAGTGGGAAACAACGGGTTTAACAGTATGCCGAATCCCCAGCGCAACCAGGCGCCGAGTGCTGCGCCTAACCCCACCGCAGTTACCGCATAGATGCCCATTTTTTCATCCATTGTTTATTGACAAGGCATGAGAATAATAACGCGAATAATAAATTCCGCGTACGACCGAGTTACGGTATTCTCTGATCAACGCCATTTTAAGCGGCATACCATGTCATCGTTGAACGATTGGTTCTATTGGGCGCTTCTCTCTGCCATCTTTGCATCCCTGACAGCCATCTTTGCAAAGATCGGTCTGGAAGGGGTGGATTCCGATTTGGCCACACTCATACGAACCTTCGTAATCATCTTTGTACTCGCGGGCTTTGTTTATTTCACCGGGAAATGGAGTAATCCGTTCGATCTTAGCCGGAAAACATGGACTTTCCTTACTCTGTCCGGGCTGGCTACTGGGGCGTCCTGGGTTTGCTACTTTCGCGCATTGAAAGTTGGCGAAGCTTCGAAGGTTGCACCCGTGGATAAACTAAGCCTGGTTCTGGTTGCGATCTTCGCGGTTATATTTCTTCATGAGCGCCCTAGCATCCGAGAATGGCTCGGAATCGCCATGGTTGGAGCAGGGGTCTTTCTCCTAGGCTTTAAAAGATGAGCTAGAATTTCGTATCCGCTTCGACATTTCAGTTCATCAGAAATTATAAGACCAGTTGACCTGCAATAGATCGATATAGCGAATGTCATGCTGCTGATTGATGACTGATCTCTGAATTAAAGGACCCACTTCAACCCTTCCATGCTCTACAGTTTGATAGCCAATTCCCGCATAGCTCCAATTCTCGCTGTATAGGGCGTTTCTGGCCCCTGTCAGGCTGAAATAGAATTCATTGTAAATATTGAAGTAAAACTCTCCGTTATCCAATTCGCTGCCCTGCAACGGTACGAGAAGCGCCACTTGATATCGCAGTCTTGTGCTGAAGGGTGTTTCGCCGGTTGTCCT
>JBDTDT010000002.1:0-14998 GCA_039922995.1 Nitrosospira sp.
TCGAGGCCTCTCTGGCGCAGCAGCAGCAACTGGATAACTCCCTTGAAATCCCTTTCGATAAATATCTGAACAACTATTTCTCCCACAATGACAACCCCTCCCATATCCATCCGGAAAATCAGAGTCGGAATCTGTCTATAGCGGAAACCGCTGCTCCATGAATTATCTATATTGTTGGGGCGAGGCACGAGATGTTCAAGTGGAAAATTTTTATCAGCCGCGTTACAGAACTTTGTCGTCCGCCGCTGTCTGACGCCTGCCGGGAGAGCTGTCGAGGGAATAATATAGTATTATTAATCACTTGCATCTTGAAAATACGCCAGGATAAGCTTTATTACTCGTCAATTGCAAATCAACACCGGCACAAATCATTACGAGGCTTTTGATAATGATACTTTATGAGTTGAAACAGATTTGGGACGTTCCGAATCTCAGCCATTTCTGCTGCAAGACAGAAATCTATCTAAGAATTCCATTGTTCGATTCGAATGGATGGACACTCTAGATACAACAAGGAAAGTTGTGGCAGAGCAGGAAATCAAGCGATTGAATGATCGTCTTGAGGTACTGACAAATAGCTTTGCACGGCCTCACGCTTCACTGATGTAGTAGAGTCTTCATTTGCCCGGATCACCCCGGCCGCTCCAGATAGCCGCGCCACCCACCAAACCCGGTGATATCCGCTGCATCAGCCAGCGCATAGTGCTCGCACAAAAATCCTTGCACGGCTTCGCCATCCGCCAGAGTAAGAGTGCCGATACCCAGTGGTGCCGGAATGCCCGCCACGAAACTGCCGAATTCATGCGCGGGCAGTTCCCACACCTCTACTTCGATGGCAGCACCTTGCTCATCCCTCTCCACGCGAACCAACCCGGGGCGCTGCGGTGGCCCGCCCGGCAGGGCGTAGAGTTTGTAGTCCAGCGAAGTTGTCGTGCTTGTAATGAGCCGCCCATTGCGGCAGGTCAATTGTCCATTCAGCGGCAGGCCCGATAAATGTGCCCCGCAGACCGCAACACGTATCAGTTCGGATTGCCGCCGGGGCGCCGGCGATGCGCCAGGTAAGGGTATCCCGGCCGAAGGCAAGGGAAGGCCGGTGGCCCCCAAGGGCAACCCGTAGACTTGCTGTATGCGAGCGGCCAGGTGCAGCAGCGGCTCATCCTGATGGGCTGGCGCCGCCAGGGTGATGCCGAAGGGCAATCCGTCTTTTTGAAAGCCCGTGGGGACTGCCACCGCAGCATAGTCGAGCAAGTTCATGAAATTGGTGTAATAGCCGAGGTTGGCATTAAGGCGTATCGGGTCCTGCTGCATTGCCTGGCGGGTATAGAGGCTGCCGGCAGTCGGCGTCAGCAGGCAATCCACTGCGATCCAGATACGATCGGCCTGGCGTTTCAGCTGGCGCAGGTGATAGAGGCCGTTGAAGGCGTCCGCCGCGGAGTAGTGTTGTGCACCGGCGATAAGTTCTCGTACCGGTGAGATTATCTGGTCGTCGTGCAGGTCGAAGAATGGCTGGATGGCAGCATAGCGCTCCGCTATCCAAGGACCTTCATAGAGCAGGCGCGCCGTTTCCAGAAAGGGCGCGAAATCTATTTCGACCGCTTCACCGCCCAGGGCCTGAAGCTTTGCCGCCGCTTCGCCGAACAGGCGTTCTCCCTCATGATTGCCGAAGAATTGCAGCTGGTCCCTGCGCGGGAGGCCAAAGCGGAAATGCTGCGCGCCGATATCGAAAGTGTACCCTTCCCGCGCGCGGGAATAGCTCTCTTCGGAATCGTAGCCGGCAGTCACTGCCAGGACGCGCTCGGCATCGGTAGCGGTAAAGGCAAAGATGGAAATACAGTCCAATGAGCGGCAGGCCGCCACGACTCCGTGCGTGGAGAGCCAACCTCGGGTAGGTTTGTATCCGATAAGATTATTGAATGCGGCAGGCACGCGGCCGGAACCGGCGGTGTCGGTTCCCAGGCTGAAGCATACCAGGCCTTTTGCCAGGGCTACGGCTGAACCGGAACTCGAGCCGCCGGAGATATAGTCCGGATTGAATGCATTACGGCAGGCGCCATACGGCGAACGGGTGCCGTTCAGGCCAATGGCGAACTGGTCGAGATTGGTCTTGCCGATGGGAAGGGCGCCCGCATCGATCAATCTCTGTACGACCCTCGCGCTATGCGGCGGAGTGTAGGCAAAGGCCGGACAGGCTGCGGTGGTAGGCACTTCCGCGAGATCGATATTGTCCTTGATGGCGAAGGGTATGCCATACAGCGGTAGCGCGGCCATGCCGCCGGCGTCGGCTTTGGCCTCGAGCGCATGGGCATGCCTCATCAATGTTTCAAGCGGCAGTTTATGGATCCATATATGATCGGGATCATGCTCGATCGCGGCATGCACCGCTTCCACGACCCGGCTGGGGGTCAGCGCGCCGACTGCATAGCGTTGCAGCAGGGAAGAAATGTCACCCAGGGGCAATGGTTCATCCATTGATCACTCCTCCTGGATCACGAATAGCATTTGCCCCGCCGAGACGCGGCTGCCTTCCTTGCAGAAGAATTGCCGCACGGTACCATTGATCGGTGCTTCCACCGCGAATTCCATTTTCATGGATTCGACCACTACAACCGGGTTCCCGGCTACAACGCGCTGCCCTTCCTTGACCAATAGTTTCCATACGGTGCCGGTGACGTGGGCACTAACAGCCTGGACACCATCTGGCAGATCCAACTCGCTCCGTGTATCCGTCTCATCGAGAGAAATCTCGCTCACATATTCCGTCTTGCCCTCGATCCTCCAGCGTTCACGCTCGGCCTCAAACGCGGTCTGCTGAGCAACCTTAAAAGCGTTGATTGATATGGCGTTCTGTTGCAGGAAGAGGTTATACTGTTTCAAGCTGAACGTGGTTTCTTCCACGCGCAGCTTGAAGTGCCCGGCAATAAAATCCTTACGCAGCTTGAGGAGTTCGCTTTCACTTACCGGATAAAACCGGATCTGATCGAAAAAACGCAACAACCAGGGCTTGCCATCCTTGAAGTCGGCGGTCTGGCGGTAGCGATTCCACATCTGCACGGTGCGTCCGACAAATTGATAACCGCCTGGGCCCTCCATCCCGTATACACACAGATAAGCGCCGCCTATCCCTACCGCGTTCTCGGGAGTCCAGGTCCTTGCCGGATTATACTTGGTAGTAACCAGCCGGTGGCGGGGGTCTACCGGTGTCGCCACCGGCGCTCCCAGATATACATCCCCCAGCCCCATCACCAGATAACTTGCCTCGAACAGGATATGCTGCACCGCTTCGATACTGCTCAGCCCATTCATCCTGCGGATAAATTCGATATTGCTCGGACACCATGGCGCATCCTTACGCACCGACTGGATGTATTTTTCGATCGCCAATCGTGTCGCCCCGTCATCCCAGGAAAGCGGCAGATGCACGATACGCGTCGGTACCTCCATGTGCTCAATGACTGGCAGCTTCTTTTCCGCAGCAATGAGGCTCTTGAGCAGTCTATCGCGCGACAATTTGCGTGAATCGAAATGGATCTGCAACGAGCGGATACCCGGTGTCAGATCTACGATGCCCTTGAAACGGCCTTCATTACGCGCTTCCTGCACCCATTCCATCAGCGCATGTGCACGAAAGCGCAGATTGAGGTCGAGTTCCGGCGGTCCATATTCGACCAGCATATTTTTGTCGCCGGACTGTCGATACACTACCTGTACCTGCTGGGAATTTTCCGGAATGCGATGCAGGACCGGATTATCCGGTTTGCCGCTTCTCCCGGACAATGCGGGAATGGTTCCCGGCACCCGAAGATGCCGGATGGTTGCGTCCTGCAACTTTTCCAGCGCAAGCGCCTCTTCCGCTGACATCCGACAAAAACGGACGGTATCACCCGGTTTGAGCTGCCCCATTTTCCATAACTCAGCCTGGACGATCGTTACAGGGCAGACAAATCCGCCCAGGCTAGGGCCATCTGGACCGAGTATCACCGGCATGTCGCCGGTAAAGTCTACCGTGCCGACAGCGTATGCATTGTCATGGATGTTGGAGGGATGCAGTCCCGCCTCACCTCCATCGCTGCGTGCCCATTGCGGTTTCGGACCGATTAGACGGACACCGCTGCGACTGGAGTTGTAATGTACTTTCCAGCCAATAGCAAAAAAAGTCCGGATATCTTCATCGGTAAAGAAATCCGGTGCTCCGTGTGGTCCGTACAGCACGCCAATTTCCCATGTATCGCTATACTGCGGGATCAATGATCCCGCCAGCGTACGATGAGTGTGGGAATTAGCTGCAATAATATGCAACACGTCACCGGTGAGCAAGGTACGCCCCGCATGGCCACCAAACTGCCCCAGTGTGAAAGTAGATTTGCTGTCCAGATAATCAGGCACCTGAAAACCGCCATGGACCGCCAAATAGGCGCGGCAACCAAGGTTCACAAGTTTTCCGATCTGCAGTAGCGCGCCGGCCTTGACCGAATGCGATCGCCACGGTGCCAGGGGTTCACCGTCCAGGCGCACCTCCATCTGCGCGCCGCACACCGCGATGATACTGTCACAGTTGAAGCGCAGTGTCGGACCAGCGAGCGTGATCTCGAGCCCGGCCTTATCTTCCGCGTTATTGACCAGGCGGTTGGCCAGGCGGAACGCCAGGCTATCCATCGGTCCCGAGGGCGGCACGCCGATATTCCAGTAACCAATGCGCCCAGGATAATCCTGCACCGTAGTTTGCACCCCTGGGGTCAAGACATCGACCGTGTGTGGGGCATAATGAAACCCATTCAGAAAGCTCGTCGTATACCAACCGCCGCGAAATGCCGTACTGCACAGGATCTGTTTAAGATAATCCAGGTTGGTTTCGATACCCTTCAGCACAGTCGCATCTAGCGCAATCAGCAACTTGCCGATAGCCTGCTCGCGATCTGTCGCATGCACGATAATTTTTGCCAGCATGGGGTCATAGAACGGGGATACCTCGACACCGCGTTCCACCCAAGTCTCGACACGCGCTGCGGATGGAAACTCTGCCGCGGTGAGCGTGCCGCAGGAAGGCTGAAAATCCCTGGCTGGATTTTCGGCGTATACGCGCACCTGAATGGATGCACCATGCGGTTTGAGGTCAAACGAATCCAGTGGTGGTAGATCTCCGGCAGCCTGCCGAATCATCCATTCCACCAAGTCGATGCCAGTTACTTCTTCGGTCACGCCATGCTCCACCTGCAGCCGTGTATTCACCTCGAGGAAATAGAATTCTCCGCTGGATGCATCAAAAATATATTCCACCGTACCGGCAGACTGATACCTAACTGCCTTGCCCAACCGTACTGCGGCATCCAGCAGCGCCTGCCGTAAGTGGGGCGTCAGGTGGGGCGCGGGTGTTTCTTCAATTACCTTCTGGTTGCGCCTCTGCATGGAACAGTCGCGCTCACCCAGCGCAATGACTCCGCCCTTGCCATCACCGAAAATCTGCACTTCGATGTGGCGTGCGTTTTCGACATATTTTTCCAGAAACAGACCAGCATCCTTGAAGTTATTCTGCGCCAAGTATTTCACCGATTCGTAGGCGCCACTCAACTCGTCCTTGTTCCAGCACAAGCGCATGCCGATGCCACCGCCCCCGGCGGTACTTTTCAGCATCACCGGATAACCGATATAAGCCGCTTGATGAAGCGCATCTTCCATGCTTTCCAGCAAACCGGTTCCCGGCAGCAAAGGCATCTGGTTCTGCAAAGCCAGGTCGCGCGCCGTGTGCTTCAGTCCGAAAGAACGCATCTGCTGCGGACTGGGCCCGATGAAGCAAATGCCTTGCATAGCGCATTGCTCGGCAAAATCCGCCTTCTCGCTGAGAAAACCATAACCGGGATGAATGGCCTTTGCACCGGTATGCTGGGTGACTTCCAATATCTTGTCGGCACGCAAATAGCTTTCCGCCGCGACGCCGGCGCCGATACAATACGCTTCGTCGGCCTCCAGCACATGACGCGACAACGCATCGGCTTCAGTGTAAACCGCTACGCTTTTCACACCCATGCGACGCAGCGTGCGAATGATGCGGGAGGCAATAGCGCCGCGATTGGCAATCAATACTTTATCGAACATAATCTTTCCCCTATTTACGGACTAACTCGTCCTGCAGGATCAGTGTGTAAAATTTCAATAGTATTATTCTGCCACTTCCCCATTCTCCATTCGGTGATTGCTGGCAAAAATGCTAGTGCAGTTTCGTTCCTGATAGCACTTGAATATGTCCCCAAACCCCTATGGATGAATGTTTTTATACGTTTCCATTAGAGTGCAACACTACGCTAGTCATCGGTAATATCGTTCGGATCGTCCCATATCAGCAACCGGATAGGCGTAGGATTATAGGCATTGCATGGATTATTCAGCTGGGGGCAGTTCGAGATCAGTACCACCACATCCATTTCCACCCGCATCTCTACATACTTGTCCGGAGCTGATACACCATCCACAAAATCCAGACCGCCCTCTTCCGATACGGGTACATTCATGAAGAAGTTGATATTGCTGGGCAGATCACGCTTGCTCATGCCAAGATGCTCGCAGATCGGTTCATGCGCCAGCGCATGCAGGAAATTGTCGCGGCAACTATGCATCGGGAATTTTTCCAGCGCATACCGCACGGTATTGCTTTCTGCCGCGCAGGCGCCACCCAGCGTGTCGTGCCGCCCGCACGTATCCGCAATGATGGTGAGCATGACATTGCCGCAGTTGGAATACAGCTTGCTGCCGGTGGTGAGGTACAGCATGCTTTGACGGCGAATGGTATCGGTCGCACTGTATCGCTCCACCGAATGGGCTGCATTAAAAAATAATGTATCGACGGCCTGGTTGCCCTCTAGATCGACAATACGGAATACCTGCCCCTGCGTCACCAGCTTGGCCCATGGCTCGCCCGCTGCACAGATTTCATCTACCACTGCCATTGCGGGATCGAGCCAGCTTTCAATAAGATTCGTGCTCATGCTGCACCTCCATGACAGCCATATAAATGCCGGGTATTTTGCAGTCCACGTACGTTCTCGGAGATGCGCGCGCACTCCTCAATCACCGAGAGCGGCGTCGCAAAAGCCGTCAGCCTGACTGCACCTGGCTGGTATGTTTGCGCCGGATCAAGCGGATGTGGCGCGGCGGATAGCACCATCAACGCATCCATCTCGAAACTCAGATTCACATAATCATCGGCTTTGCTGCTGCCGGGATGAAATGTCAGTTTTCCTGATGAATCTGCGGTCACCTTGCTGAAGAAATTGATGTTGGACACTACGTCACGCATACCCAGCCCCCACTTTCCCAGTTCGATCAGCATGCCGTCCAACCCGCTGCGAAACATCTTGTTGCGAAGCTCCTGATATCGTCCGGTGCCGTATTTCCGGTGTATCAATTCGGCATCGCTCATCCCGCACACGGTATCGTGCCAACCGGCCGTATCTTCCGTAATACAGCAGAAAATACGACCCATATCCGAGTGACATGCATGCCCCTTGGTCAGACGGAAGGTATGTTGCGACTTCAGCGTGTCCGCCATGTTGTAGCGTTCCAGTTTCTCTTCCAGATTGAAGAACAGTACTGCCGCATTGGCGCCTCCTGTTACATCCATCAAACGTAGCGTTGTGCCCCGACGCACGATGCCAGACCAATGGCAACCGCCGGGGATATTTTCTTCCCATAGAAATGTATCTGGATGGTTCATATTCTTCTCCTCATCAAATGAATCAATAAATCGACCCGGAATAGGGATTGCTGCCAATACCCATCCGCCTCACGTCGACGCCACTTTTTTTGGCACGGTCTTTTTGTGGCGCTCCGCACGGATTTTTTTCATTGAAATATGCAATGTGGTTACGCTCAGGATACTGCCCAACACCAGCGGCACGGCCCAGAGTTGCCACCAGGGAGCATTGGGCGCCACGGCGTAGGTGCGTGGCCAGGCGATGTTGACGAACTCAAATACCGACCAGATGAAGGCCATCGCATTGATCGCTAATCCCCACACACCCAGCTTCAACTCGCCCAGCGCTGGATTCCACCGGCCTGTAAGGCGGGTATAGAGTCCTACTCCGGTAGTCATAGAGAACATGCCATAGAGCCCGCCCGTACCAAAAGCGATGACAGTAGCAACCGCTCCATCATTCAATCCAAACAGTAACCCCAACCCAGCCAGCGATACGGTACAAACAATTGCATTGCGCGGCGTCTGATCAGCAGCCAGACGGCTTAAAAAAACAGGCATATTTCCTTCGCGGGCCATCGAGTAAACGATACGCGACGTGTATTTCACCACCGATGCTCCGCAAGCAAGGAACGCAATCATGACAATGGCCAGAAATGGTTTTTCAGCCCATTCTCCGAAGCTGCTAGTGATCACAGGCGTAATCGGATCAGACGAGGCGCTAGTATTTATCAGGGTGTCATGATCAAAAGCCAATGTCAGTGCGGCAGAATTGAAGAGCACCACGCTCCCCACCATGCATAGAGAAAGGAAGATTGCACGCGGAACCATTCGCTTGGGTTCATGGGTTTCTTCGGCGATAGTGGAGCAGGCGTCGAAACCAATGAAGGCCCAGCCCGCAATTGCAAGCGCTGCCAAAAAAGCGGCGGTCTCGCCGGGTGCCGTGCCCGTGCCCAGATGTTGAAACAATTCGGAAAGGGGATTCTGCCGGAAGAAGAAAAACAAGAGCAGGGCCACGCCAAATGAGCCAACCACCTCGGCGTAAACACCCAACGTAATAATCAGCTTAAAGACTTTGACATGAGCCAGATTGAGCAGCGCACAGATCAGTAAAAATATTGCGCCCCACATCACTAATGAAGCCCCTTGCCCGCCTATCGATCCAAAAAAAATGGCAAGCCAGACGCCACCGGTATAGGCAGTGGTGGTTAGCATTGCGATAGTGGAACTGACGTAGATGACCCCGGCGTATTGTCCCGTGACGACACCTCCAAGTTGTCGCGCCCACTTGTAAGCGCCGCCCGCAATCGGAAACTGCGAAGACAGCTCGGCGTAGACAGTGGCCACTAACAATTGCATGACCAGGCAGATGATCAGCGCGGCAAACCATCCACCGCCCGTCACTGTCGTCTGGACGCCAGTGATGGCATATAGTCCTACCACTGGCGAAACGACCGCGAAGCCAAGCGTAAAACTATTCCAGACACTCATGCTACGATTGAGTTTGTCGGAATGCGCAAGACCAGTCGCAGCAACGGGAGGAAGTATATCGTGACTTTCTTTTATTGCCATGACATCGCTCTCGAAACGCAAGCGGCAGCACTGCCCCGCCGATTACTGCGGGCATATTTCATGCCGGTGAAAGCGGTCCACGACAAGAAGTACATGGAGCCAGTCGGTCTCCAGGCACCTGCAATCGCGAAAGTATGGAAGAATTGAGAGAAGAAATGCATGACGAAATCTCCATGATCAGCGGGTAAATCCAAGAGTCAATGTATTGCAATACATTATCTCCCGGGCTTTTATCCCTCCGTGGAGCCTCGTCATGACGAGGCCGGAAACTCTCGGACCAGACGCCTCTTTTTATGAGAGGCCGGAACCCTAGTTTCTCCTTAAATCAATCAAGCTGCTAAACCACGTTACTTCAGCTGATTTATTTATACTTAAATTGTACACACCTTATCCAAAAAAACAATACTTAAAACTCTATTCGAAAACCCTGACGCCGCCAAGCACCCGGAAGCTGCTAAATCGTCAATTGGTTTTTTTACGCGCTACGACAACGCCATCGCGAGTCGGATTAATAAAAGCGTCAAAATCCGGGTCGTTGAAAATAAGGCGGTTGTGCTCAAGAATTGCTTCAGTCCAACCGGGAACGATATCGACATAATGTTCCACCGCGACGCGTCCATGCCACAGCACATTATCAGCAATATAAAGACCGCCGGGACGAATCCGCTCCCTGGCCAGTTGCCATACCTGCGGATAATCACCTTTATCGACGTCGTTGTAGCAGATATCGAACAAACCTTCCGTCTGGGCAAATACTTCCTGTGCGAACCCACTGCGAAAATCAATTCTGTCCCATAAGTCTGCAGACTTCAGATACCGTTCGGCCTCCTCTCTATTGGCGGCGTCCCCATCGCTGCATATCACCTGCCCTTTCGGGCCCACGGCTCTTGCAAACTAGTAAGCCGAATAACCATAGCCGCTGCCAAATTCGAATACGCTATTAGCATTAATCATTTTTGCTAGCGTCTCAAGAAAAATTCCTACCAATCTTCCGACGATGGGGAAATTGTTCTGCTTCGCGACCGCTTCCATTTCTGCAAGTACCGGGTGATCGGTTTGGCCTACCAGACTGCGCATATATCGCTCGATTTTCGGATTTACCGGGATCAATACGGCGGGGTTTAAAATAGTGGGAGATTGCATCCTGGCCATGTTTGCTTCCTCATGAAAAAATAGGAATTTTGCTACATTTTTTTAGTAACATCCGACTCCATGATTGACTCTACGCTCAACCTGGAGAGGGGTCAATGTGCCTTGCATGGGATATAAACATGAGCCTGGTTTAACTCATCCCATCTTCTTGAATAGTAAATACGGTGATTGCCTCTCCATGTGCAAGACACGATAGTATTCCGGTACACGTGGCCGCTTCAGGAACGAATCATTCAAAATATGCTGGCGCCATGACAATGGATGTCGCTTGGTGTAAGATCGTATTTTTTCTCCCCCGGTGAACTAGTTACACTTTGATTGCAGGCAATATCGATCGTTGCCTGCCCGCATTTTGACTGGTGCGACGCACGCACGGGCGAGAACCTCATCGCCCGGATATCATGCCGGCATCGCCTTGTATGAATTCCGGGTAACATTGCCCCGGCCTCAAGCATTAAATTACGCGCTGCTGCTTCCAAGGAAATGTTTATATCAATCGAAATTTGGAATAAGGTAAGAAATGAATAGTAGACCGCAAGTTGTATTGACGTCCCGAGATCTGGATCGACTTGAAGCATTGCTTGAGTCGCTTCCGGAAAATGCGTTTCCTGGTAAAGCCGCATTGCGAGCCGAGCTTGATCGCGCCGAGATTGTCGAGCCCGAGCAAATACCGCCATCCGTAGTAACCATGAATTCAACAGTCCGCTTCGGCATCGATTCCTCGGGTGAGGATTTTTGCCTGACCTTGGTTTATCCAAAAGATGTTGACGGTACCGAAAATAAAATTTCCATTCTCGCGCCTGTCGGCAGCGCCCTGCTTGGCCTCTCCACGGGAGATGAAATTGAGTGGCCTCGTCCAGGGGGAGGTACGATAAAGGTACGAATTGTAGAAATCGTTTCTCAACCGGAACGCGAGGGGAAATTTTACCGCTAAGAAGAATTATTCTTAGAACAAGAAAGGAGGTGAACAAAAAACCAGATTTTCTTGATCGGTAACTGAAGCAAATCCTATCGTGCGCTACCAGGCGCGGTCGCAAAAAGCCTATGAATCGGCTTCTGTTTACTGCAGGCAGCCATGGGATATGTCGGATAGCATGAGGAGTTCGGCGCCGAGTTATCTCTGCTATCCAAAGATGTGTTTGTTCTGTATAGTTGCGGGCGTTTTTATAAAAAAGATCCTTATAAAGGAACCTCAACCATGAATCCGCCACATTCCGAAGCCTACCAAATCGACAGCACTACTGGGCCAGAGATGTTCTCCGCAAAATCCGTATTCTCAATAATTAAAGCATTCTTTAAAGCTTGTATGGGTTTAGCGACCTGGGGCCTGGCGCTTCATGGCTTCGCGGCAGAACCCGCTCCTGCCGGTAGCATCAATTCAACAGCTCCGACAACTTCAGTCGCTCCCGGCACACCAACAAGTACCCGCTTCGACTGGTCAAAAGTTCCTCCTGTAACAGCTCCATCGCGTCCCGGCATGTTTACCATACCCTCATCGGGGCCGGGATACTACTCGCTTTGGGATGTGGTCACCGGAAATGAACGCAAAGCTCCACCGGTTTCTCCCAACGCTCCCTATGCCCTCATGACCACTCCCGCTTTTGAAATCGACTACCGATATATGGAAAAATCGGGGTATGAGCCGGACTTATTTGACCCCATTAAACGTATCCACATGGGCAATGACTTCCTGTTGTCTTTTGGGGGCAGCTTCTGGTATCGGTATATGCGGGAATCCGATACCCGCTTGACCCATACAAATGACAATTATAATTTGATACGCAGCCGATTCCATGCCGACCTGTGGTTCCGGGATCAGGTCAGAATTTTTGCGGAGTTTCTGGATGCCCGCAGTTTTGGGCAGGCGCTGACGCCGCTTCCCACCGATGTCAATCACACCGACATGCTGAACCTCTTTGCGGATATCAAGCTGGCAAACGTCAAGGATGGTCCGGCTTATCTGCGGGTTGGCCGTCAGGAATTGCTCTATGGTTCCCAAAGACTGATCTCCACACTGGACTGGGTCAATACGCGGCGTACCTTCCAGGGCGCAAAAACATTCTGGCGCACCCCGACATTCGATCTGGACGCGTTCTGGGTACGCCCAATGATTACGGAACCGAATAATTTTGACAACTGGGATACGAAACGCGATTTCCTAGGCTTGTGGGGTACCTATAAGCCCATGAAAGGCCAACTCGTCGACCTTTATTTCCTGAGTCTCCTGAACGATAACCAGAAGCTGGCCTTCAACAGGCCCGCTAATCTCACGGGAAACTCAAATGTGCAGACGCTTGGCGGCCGCCTGGCCGGCGACTATAACCAATTCCTGTATGAATTGGAGGGCATGTACCAGTTTGGGAAACTTTCTAATCTGGATATCTCCGCCTTTGCGGTCGCCACGGGTGCGGGCTATCACTTCAAGGGCTCACCAATGAATCCCCAGTTCTGGCTACGCTATGACTTTGCCTCCGGCGACAGCAACCCGAATGATGGCAGATACAATACGTTCAACCAGCTTTTCCCTTTCGGGAACTACTACCTGGGCTGGATAGACCGTGTAGGCCGCCAGAACATCCACGACTTCAACGCCCAGCTTAATCTTCATCCACAGGCATGGGCCACGTTCACCGCCCAATACCACCGGTTCTATCTGGCAAACAGACGCGACTTTCTGTACAACGCCGCGGGTAACGCTACCCTGCGGGACGCCACAGGCCAATCAGGCAGCTATGTCGGCGACGAAATTGATGTCCGTCTCAATGTCCATGTCGACCGGCACCAGGATATTCTGGTGGGGTACTCCAAACTATTTGCCGGCAATTTTTTGCAGGCAAGAGCACCTGGCGTTTCTCCAGATCTTTTCTATGTCCAATACAACTTCCGCTTTTGACGCGCCCAGGGTATCCAGGGATGATGTGGAGAAGCAAGCTTCTCGCATCCCTCTCCTTACCCTGGTTTTCCGCGGTCAACCACCGGCAAACTCGCATATCGCGAATACCTTGAAATCCTGAGCCTCCAGACGAGACCTGCCGCCAACATCCGGCAGGTCGATGACGAAACAGCATTCCACTACTTCTCCACCCATTTCCTGTATCAGCTTGGCGGCGGCTTCTGCCGTACCGCCGGTCGCAATGAGGTCATCCACCAACAGGATGCGATCACCTTTCTGTATCGCATCGATGTGAATCTCGATACGATCGCTGCCGTATTCCAGCTGATAATCACGCCCAAGTGTTTCAGCAGGTAATTTGCCCGCTTTGCGTACCGGCACAAAACCCACGCCCAGCTCGTAGGCAACAGGGGCCCCAATGATGAACCCGCGCGATTCGATACCGGCAACCTTATCGATCTTTAACGCTTTGTAGCGGCTGGTGATCTCCTGAATGGTGGCGCGTAATCCGACTGGATCTTTCAGCAAGGTAGTGATATCCCTGAACATGATGCCTTCATGAGGATAATGCGCGATGGTGCGAATGCGGGATTTGATGGTCATGACGACATCCTGTGGTTAGTTTTTGAATTCGGAACCGTCAACACTTATTGTAGCCGTGTAAATGACCCCTGATTTTCGGATATGGTACCGGAAAAGTTGCCGGAAACGCCGTTCTGGTTTATTCTTTGCGCCCCTGCCGATTCCGGCTGGGGTCAATGGAGAGATGGCCGAGTGGTTTAAGGTACACGCCTGGAAAGCGTGCGTACGGCTTCAACCGTACCGAGGGTTCGAATCCCTCTCTCTCCGCCACTTAATCATAACTTTTTGAATAATAACGTCTGCCTTCCTGACGTTCTTCCTTTCCTCAACGAGAAAGGTGAGTATCCGACCGCATTCAGCAACCAGCTAATCCATTTTCGTCAAAAACTTGTGGCAATGATCACTCGCATGATTGTCTATCGAGTGGTTCGCTAATGGCTCAGTGATGACTGACTCAGTGACAACCCAGAAATTATTAATATATCACCGGCACGGGTTGTGACTAATATCTCGTGATATTCCAATCAGGTGTAAAGCAATCTGCATCACTCATCTTGTTCTGCCCAGACGTCAGAGTAGAGACCGTCGATTGACTCCTGCTAAAGATCTTCCCGCATCAGGGCGTCAGAGGCAAAGCCGCTTGCAATATGCTGAAACGCAGCCCACTCTGACTCAGTGTCCGGTTGCATCCCCATGGCGGCTGGCTTCGAACAGGAACCAAGTGCGGCGCTCGGTTTCGTCGATCCAGACCTCGATCAGGCTGGCGGTGGCGATATCGCGGTGTTTTTCGCAGACGTCGTGCGCCTCGCGCATGCGGGCGGCAAGGGTCTTGTTGTCCTCGCGCAATTCGGCAAGCATGTCCAGCGGCTCTACGTAGCTGGCATCATTGTCCACGATGCGCTGGCTGCGGGAGATATGGCCGATCGACCTGAGCGTGGATCCCCCCACTTTGCGGATGCGCTCGGCAATGGGATCGGCCATTGCGAAGAGCTGGTCGCCCTGTTCATCCAGCAGCAGGTGATAGTCCCGGAAATGCGGGCCGCTCATGTGCCAGTGAAAATTCTTGGTTTTCAGGTAAAGCGCGTATACATCCGCCAGGATGGGGTTCATGGCGC
>JBDTDT010000003.1:0-5371 GCA_039922995.1 Nitrosospira sp.
TGCCGTGTTTAACGATGAGATCAGGGTTTCTATGATAGTGAAGTATAGCTCTCGTCATTGCCGCCGGCACTCCTGGCGGAACCAGCATCCCTGTAAGTCCTTCTTTCACAAGTTCCACATTTCCTCCGACGCTGGTTGCTACCACTGGCAAACCCGTGGCCATCGCTTCAAGGATGGTGTTGGAAATACCCTCGCCGAGCGAGGGAAGCACAAAAAGGTCCATAGCGCTCATCAGTTCGGGGACGTCGGCACGTTCGCCTGGAAACCAGGCAAGGGTTTCGGCTCCAGCTTCACGCAACATTGCGATGCATTCCTGCCGCGAACTTCCTTCGCCAACAATCAAAAGCCGGAATTGTTCTCTTGCTCCAGGTTCTTCTAGCAGAGCCAAGAAAGCCTGAATCAGGCCGGGATAATCTTTTACACCCACCATTCTGCCGACGCTACCGATGACAAGGGTATTTTCCGTAAAGAATCCTTGCGGACCGCCTCTAAAGCCTCTGCCGTCGCGAGGATGAAAACGCAGACTGTCAACACCATTATAGATCTGGTTGATGCGATGCGGAGTTGCCCCTACGGTATTAACTAGCCAACTCTCCAAATCTCTGCTGACAGCAATGAAATGATTGACGAAAGGACGGATTGCCTTACGCAGCAGATTGTACTTACGGTTTTTTCCATATAGGTCGAATATATCTCGGCCGTGTTCTCCATGCACTCGTGCCCGCGCTCCTGCAATGGCAGCAATTACCTGTCCCTCCATCGTGCCAAGATTCCGAGTGTGTACGATATCCGGTTTTAACCGTCTGAGCGCCTTAAAAAGATTGAGATAAAGACTGAAGTCCTGTCCCTCGCGCTTACTCAGCGCCACGATTTCCACATTTTCTCTAGTGATTCGCCGCCGAAAATCGGAATAACCCTTAAGACATATGATGGCGTGCCGGTAACGTTCGGGCGGAATATGATTGATCAGGTTTATAAGGCCATTTTCCAGGCCACCAACACCGAGATGGTGAATTACATGAACGATAAGAGGAGGTTGTGTAGCGCTCCGGGTTGATTCTTCCAGATTATGCCGGCTGCTAGCGCTCAGATGCATTCTTAAGCCCCCTTGTTATTGTTGGCATCATGTCGTCGAGAAAACCTTGAAGTACTGGAACCGCTTCGTCCGGCGTTTCCTCGTAACGGGCAGCAATGATAATCTCCGCCCCGTCGTCGCCCCTGCCAAGGAGCTTATTTCTGCCCAGGATAATTTTCGCAAGATAAGGGTTAGCTGTTTTCTCTTCGCCAAGCCAATACCATCTCCATACAAGCAACTTTGTGGAGGGTGAACGTAGTTGGTTCTGATTGATAGTCTCTTGCCGAGAACCAAGGGATACATCGCGCGTATCTTCCATGAAGTTACGCCAATGGGATTCGGATTCCGGTATGAGTACATTTTGAAAGTTGATTAACTCGGCTCCCTGCTGCTGATTACGGTAATAACTAACGTAAAGATCCACCGAACCCTCATCGTTCCGGTAGTTCCGCAGCAATTGGGCAGTGGCGCCGACATATTCAGGCTTCCAGTCAGAAACTCGGCTTGAACTAATTTTCCATTTTTCAGATATGCCGGAAATTTCAATATTTGGCCCTGTGCCCCCCGAAAACTTGCTTTCCAGGTATGCCTCATATAATGGCCAGATAAAGACAGTCAGAAGGACCGCGCTGGCGGTGAGAGCTGTATTCTTCAATGAAACCTTCCTGTCTGGATTGAGACCGCCAGCTTGGGAGTAGGCCAGGTGACTGTCATATTCACTTTCATCCTCACGCCAGAACGAGCCGATCCAGAATAGCAACAGCATTACGAACCCAAAGAATACCCAGCCGTAGACCAAATGATCGACACCCACAGCCAGACGCATGTCGCTCAGATGGCCGGTCATTACAATCAGATATGCGCGGATACCGTTGGCGATAATGGGCACGATGAGCGAAAAAGCGATGAACGCCAGACGGCGTATCAGACTACGGTATGTCATGTAAGCATAGAGGGTGCCCAATGTAAAAGACGCTATCAGGTAGCGCAAGCCGCTACAAGCTTCCACTACCGACCAATTCCCGCTCGGAATGGAAAAAAAACTGCCCTCGCGATAAACCGGAATGCCGGTCAACTGCAGCGCCCTTACGGTAAAATCTGCGGTAAAGTCTATCAGCGGGGGAATGAGCGCCTCGCCAAAAGGCACAGCGAGCAAGAGATAGGCCAATGGAAAAGCGAGCGCGCATACTACTTGACTCCCCAAAATTGCCCACACCGCGGCAGAAATCATTGCTATAAGCAGAAACTGCGCAAGCACCTGAACACTGGCGAGAGTTGCCAGTAGCCAGATGAAGCCAAGGATGCCAAGTACCGGCAGAGCGATAGGATTGGGCTGAAGGGAAAGTGTGCTCAGACGCTTGCGGTGCCCCCATATCAGGTAGGCGCTAAAGGGAAAGATTAGAAAACCATGGGCAAACGTCTCGGATCGCTCCCATATGGAGACTATAGACCAAGTGGTTTCGTGATAACCCACCAGAATTGCCGCAATGGTGGCGAGCGTGAGTAGGGCAGCACCCTTCAGATTTTGCTGATCCAGCGTTTCAGTGGAATCATGCGCAATTTCTTGCGGCGTTTGCGCGTTCATGTCACATCATCCACTACAGACTGAAAACGGATTTTCAGGTTATGCGAACAATCTTCTTCAGTAGAAGCTACTTGCCGCTGGAAGAGGAGCGCGTCTATTCGGCCCAGATTTTTTTTCCAGCTGTAGTCCTCTAGAACGCGGGTCCTGGCGGCACGAGCGAGGTTATGATATGGTCCCTTCTGGAATAGGGCAATTATCTGATGGGCAAAGTCGGCCTCATCGTTAGCGACCAACAGCTCTTGACCGCGGATAGCGCATATGCCCTCGACCGCTTGCGGAGAGGCAATCACAATCTTTTCCATAGCCATTGCTTCCAGCACTTTATTTTGTATACCGCGGGCGATACGTAACGGCGCCACCACCAGGAAAGCGTAGGCAAGATAGGGCCGGACGTCGGGTACAGATCCGGCTACCCTGACGCCAGGGAGGGAAGTCAGAGCCCTTACCTCCGGTGTCGGACGAGCGCCGACAATATGGAACTCAATATCAGGCAATCGTGCACGGATTGCAGGAAAGATGCTGCGCGCAAACCAGTCTACGGCATCAACGTTGGCCCAGTAATCCATGGCTCCAATAAAGACCAGGATATCTATACCGGCCGGGTAGGGATTAGAATAGACATTTTTAGGTGAGAAATAGTCAGCGTCGACGCCGTTGTTGAAGTAAGTGACTTTAGTCGCAGCCTCTGGCGCAAGCTGTTTAAATAGATTGGCTTCTGTCTCAGAAACAAAAGCTGCACTATCAAAGTTTTTAGCAATCTTCCTCTCATAACCGAGGAGCAATCTTGATTCGCGCCGGTAGATCCAGCTCATTGGCCAAGTTTTGGTGGCTGAGTATTGCATCCATTTATCTGAGTCGATATCCACAAAATCGATGATCTGGCGGATAGATCCAGCGTGGCTGACGTACTGTGCCATGGCTGAAGAGAAAACCAGAATGTTTCTGATAGGCCTTGTTTCAAGTACGCTGTCTACCCATGCTTGCAGACCTCTATCCCGGTAATAGGGCAAGGTGAGAGGTTGTCCGGAAAATAGGCCGGAGATGCTGCGTAGGCGGGCTGCCTTGGGATTGAGGTTAGTAAAGTATGTTTCGCCACTACAGAAATTTTTTACCTTATCGAGATACTTCCAGTCTTTCTCGTCATCAATAAAAGTACCAAGATGAATGCGGTAGTGTTCACTCAAATGTTTGAGCAGGTGATAGGAGCGTATTTTATCCCCCTTATCCGGCGGATAGGGAATTCGATGGACGAGATATAGAAGTTCCTGCATGAATTCAGCCCAGGTTCTTCACTATGTAAGGGCCAATGAAATTGGCAAGCCGCAGCGGTAACTTCCGCCAAGCCTTGATGAAGATCTGATACTTGGGATTAAGAGGATTATGATCAGGCATCGCTCCCACTCGGTGCAACTGGTATTCATAATGAAGCGGTTGGGGCTCGAATCCCCAGTTCTTCTTGAAATCGAAAGAACCGGTATTGAGTTTGCTGCGCCCGAAATCAAACGTTTTATACCCTCTTTCACAAGCGCGTCGCATTAGTTCCCAGTACATGAAATCGTTCCCAGCTAAGTCCCGTGCCTCGCTAGTGCCCCCCCCGTAATAAGGCAATACCTCGTCGCGAAAGTAAAAACTCATCACACCGCTGATGGTGCGTCCTTCCTTGAGAATGATCATAAGTTCGCAATCGTCAGCGAAGATCTCCTTAAGAAGCCGGAAATATTTTTTAGAGAAGACCGGGGTGCCAAGGCGATGTACGCTTGCCGAATAAGCTAGGAAAAACCGCTCGGTATCTTCATCTATGGTACTTTCCAGACCGGCTTTGATGCCCTTGCGCACCATTGCGCGTTGCTTGCGCGGTATGGCCTGCATGTTCCGCTCTACTTCCGGGTCTATGTCCTTACGAAATGTTACGTATAGATCTTTGGTGGGCCAATCTGGATGCTGCATCTTCAGGTTCCGGTATTCCAGATAGTCAATTTTTAGCTGCGAAGCAAGTGCTTGGGCGGCGCAGTCGAGTGCTTCCCGGCTGGATTCCGAGATTGCGGCGATACCACCATAGACACAAAATGGAAGCGAACTCAAGGAATGACCAAAAAGGCGACTATTGATTTCTGCCAACGGCAGCACACCTTGAATTTGCCCTCCTGATTCGGCGTAGAGGAACCACGTTTTGTGACCTAAGGCACGTTCGATGACCGCTTGCCAACCGACACGATGAAAAAAAGTAGCTTCTGGACAGGCTGATACGAATTCATCCCATCTTTCCGTATCTTGTGGTCGGAGCAGATGCACAGACGGCGCGTCAACCTGAAGAGAGGAAGCCTGATCCTCCTGGAATGCGTCAACGATACAACTCATGCGCGTTATTCAGAAAAATCCGATCGATGCGATCCCACTTAAAGTCGCGCGCCAGAGCCTTGATCCGTCCTTCCATACGATGGAGATTGTAATAGTGACGGAAGCGTGTTTTCATGCTGATACCCTTCTGGCGCGGCTGTTTATGGTCTATTTCCCAAGGATGAAAATAAAAGACTGCGGAACGGTGTTCGAGATGATTCAGTCTTTGCAAAAACCATCGCGAAACCGGGTAGGGCCAAAGCCTGAAATAGCCCCCGCCACCAGCAGGAAAGTTCCGGCTGAACAGGCGCGTAGTAGTAATCGGCAATTCCAGCAAACCATGATGAGGGCGCGGATGATGGGCAAAGCGTGGA
>JBDTDT010000004.1:0-11008 GCA_039922995.1 Nitrosospira sp.
GCAGGGAAAAAATCATTTGGCCTGCTGGGAATGCGGGAACGGGCCGCCGTGCTGGGAGGGGGCATAAACATCACCAGTGCACCTCACCACGGAACCGTGGTGAAGGTGCATATACCTATCAAACGAAATGAAGAAATTATACGTAACCGCTCAGCTACCTATGCGGCGCCATGCGTCGCCAGCGCAATGATATGAAAATCAAAACCTGATAAATCAGATTTTTATAAGTCCAATACGCGTTTGCGCAAAAAGATATTGTGCAGATATCCTTTCAATATCCGAGATATCCCTAAACCGGTTATTCGAGCAACTTGTGCTCAGCCACGTAACGGACTAACTGGGCGTTGTTCTGCATATGCATTTTTTCCAGCACACGTGCACGATAGGTGCTTACCGTTTTTGCGCTTAGTGCCAATTTTTGGGAAATTTCCGTTAGGGAAATTCCGGCGGCGATAAGTTTGAGGACACTAAGTTCCCGATCGGAAAGCGTGGAATGTGGCAGGGTTGTTGATGTCGGCCCAAGGTCGAATAACAATTTCTCGGCTAGTTTCGGATCTATGTATTTCCCTCCGTTTGCGAGGCGGCGGATTACAGATATCAACAAATCGGTCGGACTGTTCTTGGTGAGATAGGCCGATGCACCTGCGCGTATCGTCCTGATGGCATATTCATCCTCATGATACGTACTCAGCATCAGTATCTGATGCTTTGCATTATCGCTCATTATTTGCTTTAGCACGTCGAGACCGTTCATTCCCGGCATATTGACATCCAGTAATGCTACATTCCACCCGCCAAGCCGCATTTTTTCAAGGGCGTCAAGTCCATCGGTTGCTTCGCCAACAACCACGATATCGGCCGTTTCAGCAAGGATACGTTTAAGCCCATCCCGGAAAAGCCTATGATCATCAGCCAAAAATACATTGATAATCATGTCATTCCCTCAATGCGTCCTATATTGTACAGTCGCAGCGATTTGTCAATATTGGGGAGAAGAGGACATCGATTTGAAACGGTTAATTTTTCCTTGCGGCCAGCCTCCATGGCTCAAGGCAAAACATAAAAGAAATTTCCGTCTCATTACAACCACACTTGACATCCCGCGAGCAAATTAGACAAAAGTTTCGGCAAAATCACATTAGCGCAACTTCCACATCTGCATCTCTGTGCCAGGAAATGTTCCCGGTGGTCGGTTCGCCAATGTTGTCAAAAGAAACATTGTTCACAGTAAAAGCCTTAACCGGAAAATCTGATCAAGTCGCCATCCTCGGCCCTAAAGGGTAAGCTCCTCGAAAAGAACCGATATCGACTTGAATTCCTTTTTATTATGCGTCGGGATCTGCCCAGTACTTTGATTTTCCGGCAGCAAACAGGAACATCCACATTACCAGGACAAACGGAAAAGTCAGCGTAGGCAGACCTATGGGGGCAAGGAAGTTTGCAAGCCCCGCCTGGCATACCACCGTGAGAAATCCGGCCAGAACCGCCAATACCGCACTTTTACTGTCAGGTTTCAGAAAGACCCATCCCACCGCCATCATGGTCAGGACCGGATTGAAGGAATAAAGCCCCATTTCGATCAATCCCAGGTTTGCCCCTAACATCATCGGAAATACCACGCCGATAATCGCACCTCCGAACGCCATCAAAGCTCCCCGCAGGGAGACGATGGCAATGCCCACCAAAAACATGATTCCAACTATGACGCTGTCTGCAAACATCACTTCCGCAACGCCCTTTGTAAGAGCGGTAAACCACATGTCGGCCGGTATCGCCATCGCGCCCGTTACCACGGCGGGGGTGCCGGGCGGCGGCAATACAGGTCCTCTCGTAAAACTGTCAAACGAATATACCGCAACCATGAACATCCAGCAGGTAAGCACGAATGGGGATGTCGAGGCAGGGATCTTGTACGGACCAAGGATCCTCATAAGCGCCGCTAAGACAACGCTCGACAGAACCGAGGCAAGCACCACGTACAGCCAGAGCTGGGGGGAATTTTCCAGGAATAGAAACAGGCAGGGACCTACCAGCGTGCCATTGAACCCGTACAACCCCGCATCGATGTCGTCTTCCGAGAAACCGAGGAGGTAGGCAGCGACCGTGCTGCTTATCACTCCGACGGTGGCTGCGGCGCCTGCCGTGACTCCACCTATAAACAGCGCTACCAGAAAGATAAGCCCGGTTACCGCATTGCAACAAAAAAATACCTGGCCTACTCCTCGCAGAATAACGCGCAAAGGGCGGGGCATTGCCTTATCTATTGTTAATGACCATTCCATTTTATTTACCTCCAGCGTCTTTTTATAAGAAATTTTTTAGTGTTGTGGCGATTCAGAAATTATGGTCACCTGGCAATTCAAATAAAAATGTTGTTTTTTTAAGCTTCTCTGCGGAGCGAAATCTTCAAGCTTCTACATTACTATGGGAATGCTGCGCCCTGAGCTCGTCCAGCAATCCCTGCTTTATGATGAAATCAACGATCTGATCGACACCCTCTCCGGTATGCATATTGGTGAATACGAATGGCCGCTCGCCGCGCATCCGTTTCGCATCGCGCGCCATAACTTCAAGGCTCGCCCCCACGTAAGGCGCGAGGTCGATCTTGTTAATGACCAGCAGCGCTGCACGCGTAATGCCGGGTCCCCCCTTGCGCGGTATCTTCTCGCCGGCCGCAACATCGATCACATAAATAGTAAGGTCGGAGAGTTCGGGGCTGAACGTGGAAGCGAGGTTATCCCCGCCCGATTCAACCAGAATAAGATCGAGATCCGGAAAATCTGCAGTCATGCGCGCAATGGCTTCCAGATTGATCGACGCATCCTCCCTGATTGCGGTATGTGGGCATCCGCCGGTTTCCACACCCATCAATCTTTCCGCAGGCAATGCGTCTGCGCGCAACAGAATCTCCATATCCTCCTTGGTATAGATATCATTCGTGATAACTGCCATTTCATAGCGGTCGCGCATTCTTTTGCTCAGTGCTTCACACAAAGCCGTTTTTCCGGAACCAACCGGTCCGCCTATTCCGACACGCAAGGGATTAGATGCATTTTTCATTTCATTTCCCGCAAGTAATTATTTTATAAAGTTATTCAGGATCGATAGATGCGGCTATATTGCACTTCATGCTGCATAGATAATATTGACAATCCTGGGGCCCAATTGGACAATTCATCGTCTTCAAGCACCTGGGCATGGTAGGCAGCAGCTTCAATTGCGCCATGCAGGGAAAGCAGCAGCCGCTGACCTGAAACCTGACCAAGTGGAACCGACTTTACACAGACCAACACCTGGTTTTCAACAATTGAAAATAACATGCCCAGCAGCGCTGCTTCATGCGGTACCTTCAGTGCCTCCGCTGCGTAGGCAAATGCCGTAGGCAGCGGAATCTCGGACTGACTGGCCATTATCCTCAGCAGCGAATCATCCGCAACCTTAAGTTCCGCCACCAATTTGCTCAACGAATATCCCATCTGGATGGTTTCTGCGCGAAATTCGGCGCTATCCCGTGATGCAACAAAACATTCGCTCCAGGAAGTGACCGCCGCATCGTCCCGCGTGGAAAAAGCCTTCAGCAGCCGCCAAAGTATCGGCGCTTCAAAATCCGCAACCACGCCAAGCGCTTGGGTGATCCAGGCGTGTGCCGAGTTCCCGTTGTGTACCGCGCCCTCCTCAATGGCAGCTTCCAGCCCCTGCGAGTAGGTATACGCGCCAACAGGAAGCGACGGACTGGCCAGTTGAAGTAAGCGTAAAAGAGAAGTTGCCTGCATCATCGTCTGCGGCCCCTATTTCTTGTCCGAGGGACGGTGAATCTTCTGATGCACCGGAATCGGAGCCAATGGACCGTGCGCATGGGAATGGGAATGACCATGGCCATCGTCATCATGATGATGATGGCCACCTCCACTGTAAGCGCCTGCTTCCGGCTCGAACTGGGCATTTTCTTCCGCTACGGTCGCGCCCAATCCCTGCAGCATTTCCTTGAGCACGCTATCCTGGCAGATGCGCAGAAAGCCTTCCCCTACCTGGGTTTGCGTGTGCCGATTCCCCAGATGAAAAGCACAGCGCAACAGGTCATGCCGGGTCTGGCAGGTTATGCGGTAGGTAGGCTCGTCCGCCGCTACGATTTGCACTACCCGGCCATCATCACCTTTGAGTAAATCATTATTGCGCAGCACGGTCCCGCGCTTGGTAAGGATCGCCACTTCCTCACCCGACGCAAGTGCGGTACGCAACCGGCTGTTCTCCCGCAGCTCGTACGGGAGTACAAGCTGCGCGAAGACCTCGTCTGCGTGCGTTATTTTTGTGTTTAAGGTTAGCATTTCAGCTTAAAACAAAAAGTAGCGCTGTGCCATCGGCAGGCCATGAGCGGGGCCGCACGTCAGTAGCTGACCATCGGCACGCACCTCATAGGTTTCCGGATCCACTTCCATCTTTGGCGTTGCACCATTATGGATCATGTCCTTCTTACGCAAATTACGCGTGTCCTTGACTGCGATTAACGTTTTGTCTAATTTGAGCTGGTCGACCAGACCCCCATCAATCGCGGCTTTGGAGGTGAAAGTAAAGCAGGATGTTTTTATACCTCCACCGTAACCACCAAACATGTATCGGTAGTGCACCGGCTGTGGGGTCGGGATCGATGCGTTCGGATCACCCATCAGCGCTGCCGTGATCATTCCACCTTTCAGGATCATGGACGGTTTGACGCCAAAGAAGGCAGGCCTCCACAAGACGAGATCGGCATACTTGCCCACCTCGACCGAGCCAATGGCGTGCGAAACCCCGTGCGTAATGGCGGGATTGATGGTGTATTTGGCAACATAGCGCTTGACGCGGAAGTTATCGTTCCTGGAGCTGTCTTCCTGCAGCGTGCCGCGCTGTGTCTTCATTTTATGTGCGGTTTGCCAAGTGCGTAAAACGACTTCGCCGATGCGCCCCATTGCCTGCGAATCCGATGACATCATCGAGATGGCGCCCATGTCATGCAGGATGTCTTCCGCCGCAATGGTCTCCTTGCGGATGCGCGACTCGGCAAAGGCAAGGTCTTCTGCGATATTGGCATGCAGGTGATGGCATACCATCAGCATGTCCAGATGCTCGTCCAGCGTGTTGATGGTATAGGGCCGGGTCGGGTTGGTGGACGACGGCAATACATTGTCCTGACCCACGACTGCGATGATATCCGGTGCATGGCCGCCTCCGGCTCCCTCGGTATGGAAGGTGTGAATGGTGCGGTCCTTCATGGCAGCAATGGTATTTTCCAGATAGCCGCCTTCATTAATGGTATCCGTGTGGATGGCAACCTGGATATCATATTTGTCCGCCACGTTCAGGCAATTGTCGATGGCCGCGTAGGTAGTGCCCCAGTCTTCGTGCAATTTGAGGCCGCATGCGCCAGCCAGGATCTGCTCTTCGTTCGGCGTCGGCAGGCTGACGTTACCCTTGCCAAAAAAGCCGGTATTCATGATCATGCCATCCGATGCCCTGAGCATGGAATGCATGTGCCAGGGACCCGGAGTACAGGTGGTCGCCGCCGTGCCCACCGCCGGACCGGTGCCGCCCCCGAGCATGGTGGTGATACCGTTCATCATCGCGTCTTCAGCCTGCTGCGGACAGATGAAATGAATATGGCTATCGATACCGCCGGCGGTGACAATCATGTTCTCGCCCGCGATAATTTCTGTCGCAGCGCCGATTGCTATCGTTACATTGGGTTGAATATCAGGATTTCCAGCCTTCCCAATACCGGCGATCAGCCCGTTCTTCAAACCAATATCGGCTTTGACGATCCCCCAGTGATCAACGATGAGCGCGTTGGTGATAACTGTATCAACAACATCGGCATGGTTGCGTTGCGACTGGCCCATGCCGTCGCGGATCACTTTGCCACCCCCGAATTTCACCTCTTCTCCATAGGTGGTGAAGTCTTTTTCAACTTCAATTATCAATTCCGTATCGGCGAGGCGGACGCGGTCTCCAGTGGTGGGACCCATCATTTCCACATAGGCCTGACGGGAAATTTTAAGACTCATTTTTTACTCCTTTATCAGTGTATTGGCAGATGTACTTTGTTATTCAATTATTTCGACTATTTCAATTTGCCCATCACTTTCTGGTTAAATCCATACACGGTCCTGTCTCCCGCGAGTTCAACCAGCTCAACGGTGCGTTCCTGGCCGGGTTCGAAACGTACAGCCGTGCCCGCCATAATGTTCAGACGCATGCCGTAAGCAGCTTCACGATCGAAATTCATTGCGGAATTAACTTCATAGAAATGAAAGTGCGAACCGATCTGTATTGGCCGGTCACCCCCATTGGAAACCTTCAGAGTTTTCGTTTCTCTGCCGACATTGAGTTCGATATCGCCGTCCTGAACAAATATCTCTCCTGGAATTAATGCTTCTCTAGCCATCATGATCTCCTGGTTTTTAGGGAATGGGGTTATGTACGGTCACCAGCTTGGTACCGTCGGGAAAGGTCGCTTCGATCTGGATATCGGGAATCATCTCCGGAACGCCTTCCATGACATCCGCCCGGGTCAGTATTCGTGTCCCCTCCGCCATCAGTTCCGCGACGGTATGACCGTCTCGCGCACTCTCCATCATCGCACAGGTGATCAGTGCAACCGCTTCTGGATAGTTGAGCTTCAAGCCCCGCGCCCTGCGCCGCTCGGCCACTAATCCGGCGGTAAATATCTGAAGCTTGTCTTTCTCTCTTGGTGTAAGGTCCATTATTTCCTCCTCGGTAAATTTACAATCTAAATTAACAATATTTCTCTTTTTCAATACTGCGGCTGCGTACCACCTGACCCTATTTGATTCAATCCCCTAAAATCCGTCGCCTCATAAGCGACATCATGTATTCCACATACGCGGAACCATTGCCTCACGGCCAAGCATCCCCGGACGAAGCAGGCCCCAGACATGCAACATTATCCGGCGCGCGGTCTCGCTCGAGTTGCCAAGATAACGCGCCGTTATCACTGATTTCATCTGCGAAATGCCCAGATGGCCTACTCCCTTAGCAATATCGCCCGTTCCTTCACGTACGGCTTCGATTACGGTGCTATGCACACCTTTTCCCACCGCGACAAGCGTAGCGCAGACGGTGTTGCCGGCGAGAATCAACGGATTTTTCATGGCAGCGCTACCGCCCGATAATCGGAGTTGGTCGAACCAGATCAGTTTGCCCGCGCGATAAATACGGGTCCGTTGCCTGATCTGGCCGCTGGTAAACGATTCACGCGAAGCGGTGCGGCCAAAACACAGTATTTCGCAACCGATGTAGCTCGCCTCTTGTTCCAGCACCACGCGATGGTCAAGCTCCACATGGACATTATCGAAAAAGATGGTTTCCTGCGGCACCCATTCGAGCACGCCGTTTGCGCCCACGTCGAGCGTCACGGTCTGGCGCGACACATGGTCATTGGCCTTGTACCATTTGGCCGCACCCGGTGTGGTGATTTGGGCGTTGGCTGAAGCGCCGACCCGAACAGAAAGTTCCAGTTCATCTCCGCCCACGACGCCACCCGGCGGGTGAATGATGACGACCTGACAGGTCTCGCGACCTTCTGGATAAAGCGGTTTTTGCACCAGCAGCGGGCCAAAGTGATTTCGGTCAACCAGGCGGGTGGCGCCCTCTTCCCTCGCGAATCCGAGGGATAAACGCGCCCGCAGATGCGCTTGCGGTAATCCCGGCGCAGGGTTGGAAGAATGCTGTACAGGATAGATTCGATGAACTACCGCAGCGGAGTCCCGATTGGCAACTAGATCTTCGGCAAGAATTGTAGGGCACATTTTTTGTTTGTCATTCACTGTAGGCTCGTCCGGCTATGAGAAGCAAGACCCTGTAAATAAATTCCTTTTACATATAAAGCATTGAATATCCGGGAACACGGGTTTCGTCAAGGGGCTCGCGCGGTATTTCGGCCAGCCGAGCCTCCACTCACTTCCCTTCCATTCGCAGGCTTTACATTTGTATCTGGAACGATAATTTGAAGACATCGACCTTTTGGCCTGTCACATCCGGTGCATAGTTCAAGCCCTTGGTATAGAGATCACCATGCTGATAGTACGCCGAAATCCGGGCGTTGAAGCCATCAATAATATAATTCACGCCGCCTTCTATTTCCTGGCGGTTGCTGCTGTTATTCGGCTGAATGCTAGTAAACCTGCCGTAGGGCTGGAATTTGCCAATTCCCACCTTGACCGGGATCAGGTAAAGCCCCGTGACTGTCCATGATTTTCCGTCGAACATGCAAAAACAGCCCGGATCGGCAAAGGCAGCGGCATTGTAATTGGCGTAGAACTGCTTGTACTCGGCATTTAACGTAGTCACCCCCAGATTCTTCGGCAAAACCTTTTCGAACAGATGATCCCCGACCAGACCGAGGAAATCGCTGCGATGGGCGAATGAACCGGCGCCATTACGCTGATACGATGCACCGAATGCCAGGGCAAGAATATCTCCGGCTTTACCGAAATAAGTGCTGCTGGTGTAATAGCCCGGGTTCTTCTCCGGATTCAGGAAGTTGTAGGTGAAACGCCCGGCCCACAGGACGTCGTTCCCCTGGTTGGGGCCGAGGGTGGTGGAGGATTGCAGCCCCCGGTAGACGCCGACTGCATAGCCCAACGTTCCCTTGATGAAACCGGGTTCGACATTGCCCCAATAGGTGCCGCCGTCATCACGGCCGTAGCGTCCCGCTCCGCCGCTTCCGAATTTAGTGCTGAAGTCCTGCGAGAAAAAGGGCGTCTTGAAGGCATCATGCGTTGCCTGAAAGAAAGGGCCGCTCAATTCGCCCCGCTCTGTGGGTACCAGCATGCGGCCACCCCAGAAATTAAGATACCGGTTAACCTCGACTTTTCCTATTGCGTCCAGAATATTGTAGGACATCTTGGGGCTGTCGTTGGAATGCGTGTTATTGCAGAAGAAACATTCAGTATTGATTTCAAATTTGACATACTCATGAACCTGCCCGTTGACGTAGAGACGAGCATTGTCAATGCTGAAATCATTCCGGTAGTTGCGGGCCTCCGCCCATACACCCGAACCACGAAAACCCATACCGATAGTCATCCACTTCGTGTCGTCAATTGCCCATTTGGGCTTGCTGATGACCTTAAAGTCGTCGTCCGCAGCATGAACTTGGGTCATCAATGATGAGAACCCCACTATAAGCGCCGCCACCAGTAACCCTGCTTGAGCAAGGAAACCTTCGCTTCGCTTTCCGAAGTCAATTTGTCGTGAAGGCCGCTCAGCCGAGATTGCTGCATAGCTGTGCACTTTATACCCCATTTCCTCAAAATTTTTCATCCCTGAAAATTCCCTCTTTTGTGTTTATCACCTGACCGGCATAATCATGCAGAATTTTTTATTCTAAGTCATTAGAAAATACCCACAATTTAAAAATATCGTGTAAGACGATTTACATAATAATTATTACGCTTCGCGGTTTTGTGCTATCCCAGCAACCCCGTTTGAGCAAGGAATCTTCGCTTCCTGAAGCCACTTTCTCGCGAATACCGCTCAGGCAACATTGATGCATAGCTGAGCACTTTATATCCCATTTCCTAAAAATTTTTCCCTGAAAAATTTCTTCCTTTTATGTTTACCACCCGACCGGCATAATCATGCTGAACTTTTTGTTACAAGTCACTAGAAAATACCCACAAATTACAAATATCCTGTAAGACGACTTTCGTTATTATTATTACAAATCTAAATTCAGATAAAGCCGTAGCCAAGACTTATTCAGGCCGTCTCTAAAATAAGCAGGCGCCCCTCTTGCGACGAAAAAGGCGGATACCTGCTTCCAGACCAGGCTTACCGTGGAGGAGATGTCAAACCAATGAGATGTCAAACCAATATCCATGATATTGAGGTAAACATCTTGCGTTTTACCTGCAAACAAAAAAATCATAAACTTAATCGCAGGACGAATTCAACCCCATAGACCATGTGTTTGGCTCCTTTCTGTTACTAACCCAACTGTTACACTGATCACGTGCCATTAGCGATTTTTTTGCGCGATATGTGTGACATTTAGTCGCAACGATTGCAAACGTAACCATATCCCGGCATTAAAAATCGCAAAAAAACCCTGGCTACAAGCAACGCACATAGCGGTTTAACAAGATGAAGGAAAAACATGCGAATACGTGTTTTCATCAATTTTTGCCTTATCGTCACCGTGCTGGGACTCAGCCTCCTGATCTTTATCTCTTCACAGGTTCTCGGCACGCTGCATGAGATTACTGGCGCCGAGCGCCAAAAACATCGCTCACTGGAGCTTGCAAACGAATTGTTCCAGAGTTCCGAGGATCTCACCAAGATGGCGCGCAGCTATGTAACCACCGGCGATTCGATCTACGAGCAATTTTTTTTCGAAATTCTTGATATCCGCAACGGCAAACGGTCGCGTCCTCAGGAAAATCACTCAATCGCCTATTTGGATATTGACAGACCACCATTACCCGACGTCCCGGGGAGCGCGATCTCCTTGATAGATTTAATGCGCCGTGAGGGTTTTAGTAAACGGGAGCTTGATCTGCTGCAGCAGTCGCAGAAGAATTCCGACAATCTGGTGAATCTGGAGAAACAGGCTTTCGCTGCCATAAAAGGCTTGTACGATGACGGATCCGGGAACTTTACCGTGTCTCGTGCGCCAGACCGCGATTTCGCAATCGACCTGCTGTTTGGAGAACGCTATACCGCCGAGAAAGCGAAGATCATGGCGCCCATCAGCCAGTTCATGTTTGAACTGGATAATCGCACTCAAACCACGCTTAGAAACCTGCAGGCAAAATTTCAGGAGCAAATCCTGCTGATACTAGGCCTGCTCTGCACTGCATTATTTTTCGTAGCGGTTGCCACCATTTACATGCGTCGCAATATTCTGCATCCGCTCGACTATCTCAGTCGCCAGGCCAGCAGCATTGCCCAGGGCAGCTACTCCACTCGCTGCGCTATCTCCACGCACAATGAAATCGCCGAACTCGGTTCC
>JBDTDT010000005.1:0-53856 GCA_039922995.1 Nitrosospira sp.
CTTTCCGTTTGTGGCGCTACTGGTGTCGGGGGGCCACACCCAACTGATGGAAGTAAGCGGCCTCGGGCAATACACGCTACTGGGCGAAACCGTGGACGATGCAGCAGGAGAGGCCTTCGACAAGATCGCGAAGTTACTGGGCCTGGGTTATCCAGGTGGTCCCGCGCTGTCAAAGCTAGCCGATGAGTTCTCGAAATCAGGTCAACCAAGGTGTTTCAAATTTCCCCGCCCCATGCTTCATAGCGGCGACCTCAATTTCAGTTTCAGTGGTCTGAAAACCGCCGTGCGAACACTGATGAATAAACACGAAATCACTGAGCAAACCAGAGCCTGTATTGCCCTGGCTTTTCAGGAGGCTGTGGTGGACGTGCTGACTGAGAAATCGCTGGCGGCGCTAACAAAAACCGGCCTGACTCAATTGGTGGTAGCTGGCGGGGTAGGCGCCAACCGTCAACTGCGTAAGAACCTCTGCCACAACGCCGCAAAAATAGGCGCCACAGTTTTTTTTCCTGAACTCGAATTCTGCACGGACAATGGCGCCATGATCGCGTTTGCGGGAGCAATGCGATTGCAGGAATCAGGAAACGGCGGGCGTGAGTTCGACAACAAGTTTACGATAAAAGCACGCTGGGATCTGGAAATGCAAAATATTCCGGGGCTATAAAGATGTGAATCAAGGCGTGCTGCGCTTACCGATGCGCGCCTCCTTCCCTGCAATCAAATTGGTAATGTTTGACTTGTGCCGCCAGATGAGCAACAGGGACATGATAAAAACCACGAGAGTATTCGCTTCGAAGCCAAGAAAATATAGTGCATAAACTGGCGCGAATGCTGCCGCTGCCAGGGCGGATAGTGACGATATACGCCAGATCACTGCGACCACAAGCCAGATTGTCATCGCCAACAGCCCCATCCATGGATTAAATCCAAACAATACGCCGAGTGCCGTAGCCACCCCTTTTCCACCATTAAAACGTAAAAATACTGGAAATAGATGGCCCAAAAACACCGCCAGCGCCGCCGCGGCAATCGCTTCGTCGCCCAATCCCCAGGCAGCCGCGAAATGTTGCGCCAATGCTACTGCCACCCAGCCTTTACCGGCATCGCCCAGCAGCGTCAGCACAGCTGCTGCTTTTTTGCCGCTGCGCAGCACATTGGTGGCGCCCAGGTTTTTCGAACCATAAGTTCGTGGATCGGGCAACTGAAAAACCCAGCTCGTCAGCACCCCAAAAGAAATCGACCCAAGCAAGTAAGCCAGCAGTATAAAAGCCAGCAGCGTCATGTTATTAGCATCATCTCTGCAAATAAAATAAAATACCTCGCTGATTCTACGTGAAAAATAGCTTCAATGACGCACGCAGGGCGCACCTTGATTCCCAAGGAACCGTTGAATAAGCCCTCCGTAGAACGTGTTACTGGTAAACTCAAGGACTTATTCAGAGATTTCTCATAATGGATATTATTTTCCTGCACGAACTCAAAGTTAAAACCTTAATTGGCATTTATCCGTGGGAGCGCAGCGTTGCGCAGACAATTCAGCTCGACCTGGAAATTGCACTGCCGACGAGCCACGCCTGCGAAACAGATAATTTCGAGGATGCGCTGGATTACGCCAATATTGTCCAACGTATCAATGAGACGCTTTCACAAAGACATTTCTCTCTGCTGGAAGCTCTGGCTGAACATATCGCGCAAGTTATCCTGACGGAATTTGGATCGCCGTGGACCAGAATCAGCGTGGCAAAACTCAGCGCGATACGCGGCGTAAAAAAACTGGGCATCTGCATTGAACGCCGGCGAGAGATCTCACCTACTCAAAAAACAGGGTGACCGGAACCGTTCGTACCTTCAATGGTCCGCGGAATTCAAAGTTACATCGGTGCAGCTGGAAGCACCACTCCATCTGGAGTTTAGCCCTACAGAAGTGCCGGATCGCGCATTCGCTACTCAGCCACTACGCTAATGCGCGATCAATGTCGCCTCAATTTCAGTAAAGGTTCTGGCAACTTCCGTGGATGGAATGGCGACACCGAGCTGCTTCTCTATTTGCGTCAATGAAAAAATACCACAGACCGCCGGCTTGCCATCAGCCGCGTTTTCTATCACCCAGGCATGCTGCCGCCCGGTATCAAGCAGGCTGGTGATAACATCCCCGACCTTGGCGTGCTGAATATCCCTTATGGAAATCGCCTCCAGCCGGTCAAGTGGAGTCATGATGTCAGAAACCAGAATCTCGTTGTGCTTCACACGCCGCTCCTGAATGAAACGGAGCGGTTTCTCACCAAGAATATCGGTCGCTGTAATGATGCCAGCCAGAGTGTCATCCTGATTTAATACAAGCAGAGAACGTACGCCACGCTGCTTCATATATGCGTTAGCTAATTCCATCGTTACGTGTAGCCCGATTACGGCAGCCTGGATATACCGCAGATCGGTCATCACATCAATGGCAGGCGATGTCAGGGTTACGGATTTAGGCGAAGCGGGAGAGGCAACCCGCACGGCGCCCGTCAGGGACTGTGCGGAAAGAACGTGATAGTCGGACATGGCGTTATCCTCCAGCGTTGATAGATGGTGATACATTTGAAATATGAAAAATACAATTTCAGACTTACCGCTTTGAACTCTACGCCCAACAGGATGACGGGTCAATGCGGTTTGGATGAGGCTGTAAACTGCCCGATATCATAGAAAATCATAGAATGAAATTATAAAACCCAAAGATGATCATTTGAGAGAAAGAATAGATTCTGGAAGGATCGTGGGAAAAATGAATAAGTCAGGTAGTCCGTTAATTTTATTGCTGAATTTCGATCCTGAAGCCAGCCTATCCATCAAGTTCTTTGTTCAATTGCTGCAACATTGACAGCGGGTCTTTCGCCTGGGTGACAGGTCTGCCAATAACCAGATAATCCGAACCGTTTTCGATCGCCTGATGCGGTGTAGTTATCCGCTTCTGCTCGTCGATGGAAGCATCAATCGGCCGTATTCCTGGCGTCACAAGGCAAAAATTTTTACCCATGATTTGACGGAGCTGCGGGACTTCCAGCGCGGAACTTACCACTCCGTCCAGTCCGCAATCGCCCGCCAGAAGGGCTAATCGCTGCACCACGTCCTGCGGATCCCCATTCAGCCCAATTTCTTTCAGATCGCTGTGCCCCATGCTGGTGAGCAACGTCACAGCGATGAGTTTGGTCGTTCCCACCGGCACGGCCTCCCGAGCGGCGGATAGCATTCTTCTTCCGCCCAACGCGTGAACGTTCATCATCCATACCCCCAGACCTGCTGCAGCCTTGCACGCATTCGCCACAGTGCCGGGGATATCGTGGAATTTTAAATCGAGAAAAATTTCGAAACCTTTGCCCATTATTTTTTCCACAACCTGCGGTCCCGCCGCAGTAAAAAGCTCCTTTCCCACTTTAACCCTGCACAACGCAGGATGGAGCTTCGCGGTGAGGGCGAGCGCCTGTTCCGCGCCGGGAAAATCTAGTGCGACGATAATGCGAGGATCGCTCATGCGGTCAGTTCAGATCTTTCAATAAGTTGAGAAACGGTTGCTCGAAGGGGAGAAGTCCGTATGCTTGTATTTATTCTTACTCATCCGGCGTGGGATATTTTTTTCTGAATGAAGCGATTACCCGCTTTTGCCTGAATATCTTGCCGAGACAGGATAAAACGCCAATCGCCACCCCCAGAGCAAAAAAAAGTAACATTATTAATATTAGAGGTGTCTGCCATTCGTAGCCAAAATAGTAATGCAGCGTTACTGTTTCGACATTTCTCACGGTAAAGCCGAGCAGCAACAGAAACAGTACGATGCGCAAGAACCATATCAGATAACGCATGATTCATATTCCCTAGAGCCAACTGCTTATTAAACAGCATAATCCACTCTGCATCACGGCGGATTTACTTTAGCCGCAGACACAAAAAGGCGGCATGATCTTACGACCCCGCCGCCAATAGCTATCTATTTGTGACAATTTTTCAGGTCTTGTGATCGACCCGCTCGCGCATTTCTTTCCCTGCCTTAAAATGAGGAACATACTTCTCGGGGACCCGCACTTTCTCTCCGGATTTTGGGTTGCGCCCGATACGAGGCGGGCGGTAGTTCAGATCGAAACTGCCAAATCCACGAATTTCAATACGCTGCCCCTGTGACAGACTCTTGGCCATGGCATCAAGTATCACCTTGACGGCGAGCTCGGCATCCTTCGCCACTAACTGCGGATAACGGGCTGCAAGCCTTGAGATCAATTCAGACTTTGTCATGGGCATCCTTTATTGTTCAGTATTTTTGACATCCATCTTCGCTTTAAGCAGCGCACCCAGACTAGTGGTTCCGGCACTTGCGGCGGTAGTGTCACCCGTAACCTTCTGCATGGCATCGGATTCCTCCAGCATATCCTTGGCTTTGATGGAAAGGTTAATACCGCGGTTCTTGCGATCAACGTTAATGATCATCGCCTCAACCGTATCGCCTTCCTTCAAATGCGTACGGATGTCCTCGACCCGGTCGCGCGAGACTTCGGAGGCACGCAGATAACCTTCCACCTCATTCTCCAGTGCAATTACCGCACCCTTGGCATCAATTGACTTGACTGTGCCTTTTACAATGCTGTTCTTGTCGTTTACCGCGACAAAGCTGTTGAATGGATCACCTTCCATCTGTTTGATACCCAGCGAAATACGCTCACGCTCGACATCAATGGAAAGCACCATCGCTTCGACTTCGTCACCTTTCTTGTAATTCCGTACTGCCTCTTCACCCGGCTGATTCCATGAAAGATCGGACAGATGCACCAGTCCGTCTATGCCCCCCTGCAACCCGATAAATACGCCGAAATCGGTAATGGATTTGATTTGCCCGCGCACCTTATCGCCCTTTTGGTGATTCATGGCGAAGTCATCCCACGGATTAACCTTGCATTGTTTCATACCCAGCGAAATGCGCCTGCGCTCCTCGTCAATCTCCAGAATCATGACTTCTACTTCATCGCCCAGCTGTACTACTTTGGAGGGATAAACGTTCTTGTTGGTCCAATCCATTTCAGACACATGCACCAGTCCCTCGATACCCTGTTCGATTTCAACAAATGCGCCGTAATCCGTCAGGTTGCTGACTTTGCCGAACAGGCGGGTATTTTGCGGATAACGCCTGGAAAGTCCTACCCATGGGTCTTCGCTCAACTGCTTCATACCCAGCGAAACGCGGTTCTTCTCCTGATCGAATTTGAGTACCTTGGCTGTCACTTCATCGCCGACGCTGATGACCTCGGAAGGATGTTTCACCCGCCGCCATGCGAGGTCCGTAATATGCAACAGGCCGTCTATACCGCCCAGGTCCACGAATGCGCCGTAATCAGTGATGTTCTTGACAATACCCTTGACTACCGCGCCTTCCGCCAGATTTGCCAGCAACGACTGGCGATCGGCGCCCTGGCTTTCTTCGAGGACGGCGCGGCGCGACACCACTACATTGTTACGCTTGCGATCAAGCTTGATGACCTTGAACTCCATTTCCTTGTTTTCGTACGGCGTGGTGTCCTTGACCGGACGAATATCCACCAGCGAACCAGGCAGAAAGGCACGGATGCCGTTAATCATGGCGGTCAGACCACCCTTGACTTTGCCGCTCACCAGACCGCATACAATAGCGCCACTTTCCATGGCGGCTTCCAGGTCATGCCAGGCTGTCAGGCGCTTGGCTTTATCGCGTGAGAGGCGGGTCTCGCCATAGCCATCCTCAAGCGCCTCGATTGCCACACTAATGAAATCGCCAGGCTTGACCTCGATTTCGCCCTTGTCATTCTTGAATTCTTCGACGGGGATAAAGCTTTCCGATTTAAGTCCCGCGTTCACGACTACGATGTTGTAATCGACACGGACAACCTCTGCGGTGATCACTTCGCCAATGCGCATTTCCTGGCGAGAGAGACTTTCTTCAAACAGCGCTGCAAAACTTTCCTGCGAATCTGTGGCGGGGGAAGCAATAGTCATTGTAGAAAATACCTGATTTGAAAAATCCCATCCAAGCGAAATCCTGACGGGGCTGGTAGGTTAATAAATAATTGTCTGAATAATAAGAGACCGCACGCGGCGCCGGAGTACTCAAACATCCCTGGGTTGCTTTTTAAAATCCTGATTTTGTGGTTCCGTGATGATGCCCTGCATGATGCCTACACTTCGCTGATTTCAAGAATGCCAGATAAATACCACATCAATAGCTCTTTACCTGAGCCCTTCACCTCCCAAACAGTTACCTGATGGGCTTGGCTAGGATCTTGAATTTTAGAGACGCCCTTTCCTGCAAATTTCAGCATACTGGCTCAGTACGCTATCGACCGCTTGTCCGATATCAAGCAAAGTCGTATCCAGTAAGTTTGTACCCGCACCCTGTTGCAAAGGCGCCACGCTGCGAGTGCTGTCACGAGCGTCGCGTTCCTGTATATCCTGCAAAAGGGTGGAAATATTAGCATCCATCCCTTTCTCAATCAACTGTTTATACCGCCGCTGCGCTCTTGCTTGAGCGCTTGCGGTAAGAAATATCTTGAGAACGGCATCGGGAAACACCACAGAACCCATGTCCCGCCCATCCGCCACCAGGCCGGGAAGCTGGCGCAACGCACGCTGACGTGCTAATAGCGCCTTCCTGACCCGCGGATATGCGGCAATTCGGGACGCGGCGTTGCTGCATGCCTCCATACGAATTGCATCCGTAACATCTTCGTTCCCAAGCCGTATCTCCGCACCTTCAAAGACAACATCAAGGCGGGCGGCAACGTCGGTCAGCGCTCCTTCATCAGCCAGATCCAGCCCTGATCTAATGGAGGATAATGCCACCAGCCGGTAGAGCGCACCGCTGTCGAGATAATGGAATCCCAGCTTTGCCGCAACACGCTGCGCAACAGTGCCCTTGCCGGAGGCGGAAGGGCCATCAATCGCAATGACTGGAATACCATTAACATCCATAAAAAAACCTCTCATTCATCTGGAAAATCATATTGAGCGTGTTGGCTCAGGCTCTGACTATTGCCGCAAACTTTTCAAAATAATCGGGAAATGTCTTGGCGACGCAACCGGGATCGTTGATACGTACCGGCATCGCAAAGGAGGCGAGGGAAAAACACATGGCCATACGGTGGTCGTCATACGTATCGATTACCGCACGCGCGACGCGGCTTCCAATCGCCGCCGGGGTAATGCGCAGAAAATCCGGCCCCTCCTCCACCATTGCACCCAGCTTGCGCAACTCCTTCGCCATGGCTGAAAGGCGGTCTGTTTCCTTTACTCGCCAACTGGCAATATTCCTGAGCATCGTCGTGCCGCCGGCAAACAATGCTGCCACCGCAAGCGTCATCGCGGCGTCGGGAATATGATTGCAGTCCAGATCAATCGCCCGCAGATACCCATCTTCCGGACCACGCGTCTCGATCCAGTTGTCTCCCAGCCTGATACGTGCCCCCATTTTATCCAGCGCCTCGGCAAACTGGACATCTCCCTGCAGACTATCGCGCCCCAACCCTTCTACCCGTACCGGACCCGTTCCGATAACCCCGGCGGCCAGGAAATAGGAAGCGGAAGACGCATCCCCTTCGACAAATATGTCACCGGGACTGTGATAACGCTCTCCCGCGCGCATAGTAAAACGCCTCCATCCGTCACGCTCCACCCGCACTCCGAAACGGCCCATCAGGGCAATTGTCAGCTCGATGTAAGGCCGCGAGATCAGGTCTCCCACAACCGTTATCGTCAACGTTTCCTCCGCCGCCGATGCAGACAGGGGCAACGCCATCAGCAAACCGGTCAAGAATTGGCTGGATACGTCGCCCTTCACCGTTATCGCATTGGCACGTATCGCAGCGGGTCTGATTTGCAGTGGCGGAAAACCTTCCTCACCGAGATACGTTATATCTGCTCCCAGCTGGCGTAGCGCATCCACCAGATCACCAATAGGACGTTCGTGCATGCGCGGCACGCCGGATAACCGGTAATATCCCTGCGCCAGAGCCAGTACAGCGGTCAACGGGCGAAAAACCGTACCCGCATTGCCCAAAAACAAATTCGCTTCACTTATCGGAAAACTGAAGGGGGATTTCCCGCCTGCACCCTGCACACGATAATCACCTTTATCAATTTTAACGATGGGGACACCTAAATTTTCAAGCGCATCCAGCATTCGTGTTGTGTCGTCGGATACAAGCAAGCCACTAATATGGGTCACGCCGTCCGCAAGCGCAGCCAACAGCAAAATCCGGTTGGAAATACTTTTTGAGCCCGGCAGGCGTATGAGGCCCTCAGCGGTCTTGACCGCCGGGAGATCAATAAAACTCACAGCGAGACCCCTGCGTGCTTCGGAAACAATCTTCACTGATGGGTACCCTATTAATCCAAAATTGCGCGCTTCCGCTTTGCGCACTCGTATAGCCAAGAATCCATCGAGCCACCAGGAAATTCTGCGAGACAGCCCGCTATTATAATCGACTCCGATACTTTCTCCCGAGGCTTTCCCGTTTTCCTTTTTCCTGCCGGGTTTTAACTGTGGCCTGCGTTTCGCGCCTTGCTTCCACGTTTTTGTGTAGCAACGCGGGTGCGAAATAAGTGTTAACAGGGCCCTAGCCTGACGGATACCCAATCAATCTTGCGGATCAACGGAGATATTTGTCATCGATATTGACCCCTTAACCACGCAGAGGCAAAATGTCGTACGGTCGTATAGCGTTTACATATCTCAATTGCAAGCAGAATTGCCGCCACCTATTGTGAATTTCGATATCCCGCGTGTCGGCGCAACCCCTGCACCAGACATCGTTACTCGGTAAATCGCTAATCTGAACGGATGTCTCCGGAAGACCGAGCCTCCGGCGTGGCGGGTTTGGCTTATTTTCAAGTATCCCGCATACTTACGGAAATGACTGCGCGCGCCCATCCATACTAAGGAAAAGTCTCAGAATGACACATTGGTTTACAGATAATTCACAATCCATCGGACACACTCCGCTGGTCCGACTCAACCGCATTACAGGTAGCGGAGCGGCGACTGTATTGGCCAAAATCGAAGGGCGCAACCCCTCTTATTCCGTAAAATGCCGCATTGGCACGGCAATGATCGAAGATGCGGTATCCCGCGGATTGCTGGGTCCCGGAAAAGAACTGGTGGAGCCGACCAGCGGCAACACCGGCATTGCCTTGGCTTTCGTTGCTGCCTCGCGCGGCATACCATTGACCTTGACTATGCCGGAAACCATGAGCCTGGAACGCCGCAAGCTGCTTGCTGCCTATGGCTCGAATTTGATATTGACCGAGGGAGCGCGCGGAATGAAAGGCGCCGTAGCAAAAGCCGAGGAGATTGTCGCTTCTGATCCCGCCCGGTATGTATTGCTCCAGCAATTCAACAATCCCGCCAATCCGGCCATTCATGAGCGCACTACCGGGCCGGAAATCTGGAACGACACTGATGGCGCCGTTGATATCTTCGTTTCCGGTGTGGGCACTGGCGGCACCATTACCGGCGTATCGCGCTACATCAAGAAGACGAAGGGAAAGGCAATCATTTCTGTCGCGGTCGAGCCATCGGCCAGCCCGGTGCTCACTCAGCAACGTGCCGGTGAATCGCTAAAACCTGGACCACACATGATTCCCGGAATCGGCGCCGGCTTTGTACCGGAAAATGTGGATCTCTCGCTGGTGGACGAAATCGAACAGGTCAGTAACGAAGAAGCAATCCGCTATGCGCGCCGCCTCGCGCGTGAGGAAGGTATCATTTCCGGAGTTTCATGCGGCGCGGCTGTAGCGGTAGCGGTACGTTATGCCGGGCGACTGGAAAATGCGGGCAAGACGATCGTCGTCATCCTGCCGGACTCCGGGGAACGTTATCTGAGTTCCATCCTTTTCGAAGACGTGTTCGACACCCAGGAATTGGCGACATAATGACGAAATTCGACGAAACAGGGCACGCATCCTTGAAAGGGGCAGGTTTGGAAATCGATACGGTTGTCGCCGAACTGCGCGTCTTGCGCTTGGAATCGCTGGAAAATCGGCAGCGACGCGATAAACCGCCCAAACTGCCTTCCCGCAAAGCATTGATCGGTATCGCGGACGGGTTGAGCGCGGTATTGTTTCCGAACCGCCTGGGTTTACCGGAACTCACTGATGAGAGTGTCGACTATTATGTTGGGCATACGCTGGACGTGACGCTCCGGGATCTCCTGGTACAGGTGCGTCGTGAACTGCGTTTTGTGTCCGGTCTTGAAGCTGCAAGTAATGAAGATCGCGAGCAGGCCTCTGCCATTACCCGGGAATTTGCACGGCGGTTGCCGCCGATACGCAGGTTGCTGGAGAGTGACATTCAGGCAGCTTACGAAGGAGATCCGGCTGCGCGAAGCATTGACGAAATACTGGTTTGCTATCCCGGATTTACCGCTATTACGCATTACCGGCTCGCCCATGAACTGCACCGCCTGGGTGCGCCTTTGATTGCCCGCATGATTTCCGAAATTGCCCACTCTGCCACCGGTATAGAAATCCATCCTGGTGCGCAGATTGGCGGCAGTTTTTTTATCGATCACGGTACCGGCGTCGTCATTGGCGAAACTGCCATTATTGGCGAACATGTGCGGCTATATCAGGCCGTGACGCTCGGTGCCAAACGCTTTCCAACGGATGAGCACGGCGCACTGATAAAGGGCAATATTCGGCATCCCATCGTCGAGGATGATGTTGTAATCTATGCTGGGGCCACCATTCTTGGCCGCATCACCATCGGTCGTGGCTCTACCATTGGCGGCAACGTCTGGCTTACGCGCAGCGTTCCCCCCGGCAGCAGCATTTCGCAAGCGCAAATTCGCAATGAGATGTTCGACGGAGGAGCCGGAATCTAGCGGCCTGTCTGACTTGAATAATCGGAGCGAAAATGTGACCGGGTAAGGACCGACTTCGACGATTTTGAAGGCCAATAGTTGTTCTATTAGCCTTTGTGAGCAGAAAGCGGCGAGATATGGACCGACGGCTGGATTTCATCCAGCACGAGGCATGAGCCGCGCGGCGGAGTGGGCCTCCGTAAACGGCGAGTAACGAAGGGCTGGATGAAATCCGTCCCGTCCCTTCGGGTTGCGCAAGAAAGACGCGGATGCGAAATAAGTGTTAACAAGCCCTAGACGCTTTTGTAGCCGATTTCCTTTAAGTCCGACAGGCTGCCAGGCAGCCGACCTCCGGCTAATATCGGTATGGCGATGCTGGCGCCATGATATTGATCTCATTGAGACAAGGAAGAAAACCGGGTTGAAACCGGATAAGTGGGAGCTGGTGTTCAATGCGGCACACTTACTCCTGATCTTCACTCTAAAAACGTGAATTGCACTTTAAGACGGCGTTTTACGATGCCTAAAGCGTCGCATATCTCTCAGCCGGGTTGACGCCCGATGGCCCAGTACTTAGACTGTACGGTAAGATTAGAATATCTGGCATTTTCGAGCAGAACAGCAGAATAATACGGAAAATTATGTACGCGAAATGCATTAAGTGCGGAAGCGAAAAAACGCACGGCTCTCGTGTGCGGCCCGGCGAGCGAACCATTGGTATGCTGTTCCTTAGACCAGTACGCTGCCGCGAATGCAAAGAACGCTTCTGGGTGCGAAATCCTAACGCCTATTTGACAGCGGGAGCCACGCTAGCCGTCAGTGCAATGTTTATTAGCGTGGTTTGGCTGATTATAAAGGACAACATGTCTGACGAGTTTGTTGCGCCGCTGTCGCAAATCGAGGCGGGCAAACCGGCTATTTCCGATACCGCCAAACTCGGCAACGATCCCATGGCCCACTTCGGCGCGGCAAGCACATTCGACAACAAGCCCTCTACCGCGCCTCCCAATAGCAGTTCGCAGAGAACTGCTGGCGCCAAGCCTGCTGCCCCACCGGCGCAAAAACTTACGGACGACCATCACTTTGCGGTCCAGTTGTATCAGGAGAGTGCGGAAAACGGGGATAGTGATGCGCAATACAAGCTTGGTTTGCTATATCTTACGGGGAATGGCGCCCTGCAAGACTTCGATGAAGCCGCGAAATGGCTCCAACTGGCAGCGGAGCAAGGCTATGCGCTCGCACAATATGAATTGGGTCTCATTTATCGTACCGGATATGGTCGTGCTACCGATCCGGTACAGAGTTACATGTGGTTGAATCTCGCTGCTGCTGCCGGCGTCAAGCAGGCTGTGGTGGCGCGGGATGAAGTCATGAAATCTCTCAGCACTAAACAGCTTGCGCAAGCACAAAAGATTTCCCGCGACTGGCTCGCTTCACGCCCCAAGCCCAAACCGTACAAACCTGACCCGTCCAAGGCAACCAGCGACGTACCTGCCACCGCGCCGCTCCCTTTGGCTCAACCGGATCGCAAACAGCGCAATAGAGAATAAAAGGCCTGCCCTCGGGACCGTCCTATCCCCGCCGCAGGAGCGAAACGAGCCCTGCGTGGACAATATAGCCAAATCGCACGGGGAAGGATGGCTTTCCGGTTATCGGTAAAGGATAGACGGTTTCAGCTGCGCGCAATTATTCGCGGATGAGTCCGGCATTTTAACCATTCAGTGGAAGCATAACGATCTCAGGAAGCTTTCCAGCTGATCGGACGCCTAGAAATATCACACCATCACGGAAGAATTTATGGACAAAATATTCGACGTCATTATTGTCGGGGCCGGCACTGCAGGTCTGGCCGCCCTGCGGGAAGTGGAAAAGCGCACGAGTAATTTTATCCTCATCAACGATGGACCATGGGGAACGATCTGTGCCAGGGTCGGCTGCATGCCCTCCAAGACGTTGATCGCGGCAGCCAACGCTTTTCACCGCCGCGGCACCTTCGAGGAATTCGGTATTCGGGGCGCCGGCAGTCTCACGCTCGATATTTCTGCCGCGCTGCGGCGCGTGCGCCGTCTGCGCGACGACTTTGTCGCCAGCACATTGAAGACTACCAACGCGCTGGGCGAGCGCGCCATCTCCGGCCGCGCACGCTTTCTTGGCGTCGGGAAACTGGAAGTAAACGGAACGGAGTTCCGCGCGCGCAACATCATCATTGCAACAGGATCGCGTCCGGTCGTTCCTGCGCCCTGGCATGCTCTGGACAAGCAAATACTCACTACGGATTCATTATTCGAACAGGAATCCCTGCCCTCGCGCATGGCAGTGGTAGGCCTGGGGCCCGTCGGTGTTGAAATGGCCCAGGCGCTGAGCCGGCTCGGCGTAAATATAACAGTATTTGATAAAAGTACTCGCGTCGCCGGACTGAGCGATCCGCAAGTCAATGCTGTTGCGCGCGAGCTTCTGGGACGCGAATTTCCTTTGTATTTGGGGGAAAAAGCGGATCTGGAGGCAATAAACGGAGGGGTTCGGGTGCGGGCGGGGACTGCGGAAACCGTAGTTGACAGCGTGTTGGTAGCCTTGGGCCGGCGCCCCAATATTGATGGCCTCGGGCTTGAGACGTTGGGAATAGCACTCGATGCCGAAGGCCTGCCGCCGGTCGACCCCCACACCATGCAAGTGGCCGATCTACCCGTCTTCATGGCGGGCGACGCCAATCAACAGAGACCCCTGTTGCACGAAGCAGCCGATGGAGGACACATCGCTGGAATCAACGCTACCCGCCCTGCTCTGGTCCGCTTTACGCGCCGAACACCGCTTGCAATAGTCTTTACCGACCCCGGTATTGCAAAGGTGGGTAGCGGCTTCAAAGCGCTCGACGGCAAAAAAATACTGACAGGAGAAGTGCGCTTCGAACACCAGGGCCGCGCTCGCGTCGGCCAGCACAATAAAGGGATACTGCGCCTCTACGCTGAAACGGAGAGTGGCCTGCTGCTCGGCGCAGAGATGTGCGCCCCTGACGGCGAGCACATGGCGCACTTACTGGCGCTAGCCATCGGGCGTTCGCTTACTGTGCACGATATGCTGCGCATGCCATTCTACCATCCCGTTCTGGAAGAAGGCCTGCGCACCGCCTTGCGCGGCCTGTCAGCACAGCTTCCGGCCTGTGGCGAATCCGACCTCGCCGCCTGTGATGCCTTCAATGCCGATGCGCTGGATTGATTGAACTGACCGATAACAACAAGCTGTCACAACTGCTCAGGCTTTTCTTCAGCTTCGAATGGCCTGAAATTGCCGGTTTCCGTGCCGCAGTGAACAGTTCAATACCGATCTGCCCGCCAGCGGCAAAACAGCAACCACGGTGAGCGTTGAACGTTACTTATAATAAAGGGATGAAGCAGGCTCTACGATAATGGGTGGGCAGGTGCGGCACAGGCACCAACGCACTATTGAATTCCCTGGATGAGCCAGAGTCCAACGGGAGCGTAGGTAGCGTGGGCACAATGTGTGAAATAAACAAGCAACGTAGAGAGGTTACCTGTTATGGATGAATTTGCATTGGCCAGGGTGTTGCATGTGCTGGGGGTGGTGCTATGGGTCGGCGGCGTGGGGATGGTCACCACCGTGCTGATTCCCGCCATGGCACAAATAAAATCGGTATCCGAGCGTAAGGAGTTTTTCGGCCGCATCGAAAGCCGCTTCGCGCCTCAGGCACGTTTCACCACATTGCTCGTCGGTTTGAGCGGCTTCTACATGGTGCATATCCTCAATGCATGGAGCCGTTTCACGGAGCTGCGCTTCTGGTGGATGCATGCCATGGTCCTAGTGTGGCTGATCTTTACTCTAATGCTGTTCGTGGTGGAACCACTGGTGCTGCGCCGGCAGATAAAAAATACGGCGGATCAAGACTCGATAAAGATTTTGGCGCGAATGCGGCGCATGCATTGGGTGATGCTGAGCTTGAGCCTTATCGCTATCGCCGGAGCAGTAGCCGGCAGCCATGGCTGGATGTTTCACGGGGAGTGAGCATGAGCTACGCAGCATTAAAAATGATACATGTCATAAGTGTCGCGGTCAGCTACCTGCTGTTCTCCTTGCGTAGCGTATGGATGATGCAGGGGTCCGCCGCGCTGCAACAGCGCTGGGTAAAAATTACGCCTCATATTGTCGATACCGTGCTGCTGGCAAGCGCCATCGCGCTGGCCATCATGATTCACCAGGATCCCATACACAATTCGTGGCTCAGCGCCAAAGTTGCCGGACTGCTGCTTTACATCAGTCTTGGCATGATGGCATTGAGATTCGGAAAAAGCCGCAGGATGAGGATTTCCGCATGGATTGCGGCCCAGATTGTTTTTTTCTATATCGTACTGGTCGCTGTAACGAAAAATCCGCTATGGTTTTTCTTTGCATCATGATAAGCGGTGCTTTAAGGCCCAGCCATTTCCCTGATGTGAACCCGATATGCAGACCTTTCAGTTCAATCCCCGCTGACGCTTATGCATGCTTCTTTCCGGACATAGCGTAATCAAAACACTCAAGCCGGGTTAGTCCAGTTTTCAGCTGCCGAGACCTTATGTCCATATGTAACTATTCTTTTCGGCGTATACCTTTATAATTGCAACCGTTCGCCGTAGCACATAAATAGGACAACAGGAATCGGAGCTGAAATCCCCGAAACATTCAACTTATACTCTTTATCCCGCCACGGATTGAAATTAGCCTTTTATAACTGTAGATATTTATCTTGACGCTCTTCTCCAACTTTCAGTTCACATGCTGACCCGTTGGTGGGTTTATCCCATCGCTGCGCTTTTCGCGTTGAGCCTGCTCGCCATTCTGCTGGCCGGTTTTGCCGCACTGGTTACCGTTCCCACGTTACCCTCGCTTGAGGCGTTAACCGACTACCGCCCGAAAATACCGCTACGGGTCTATAGCGAAGAAGGTGCCCTGATCGGAGAATTTGGCGAAGAGCGACGCCATGTGGTCAAGATCAGTACGGCACCGCAGCGCCTCAAGCAAGCGATCCTGGCCGCCGAGGATGACCGGTTCTACCAACATGGCGGGGTAGATTACACGGGTATACTGCGTGCCGCCTATTCCAATTTCACCTCGGGCGGGGTACGCCAGGGTGCCAGCACCATTACGATGCAGGTTGCACGAAATTTTTTTCTGACGAAGGAAAAAACACTGAGCCGGAAATTCAGTGAAGCTTTACTGGCATTCAAGATCGAACACAGTTTAAGCAAGGATGAAATCCTTGAGCTGTACTTTAACCAGATCTATCTCGGCCAGCGCGCTTACGGCTTTGCTGCCGCAGCACAGGTCTATTTTGGCAAACCCCTGAATGATATTGGCCTCGCTGAAGCCGCAATGCTTGCGGGTCTTCCCAAGGCACCTTCGCGCTTCAACCCGGTGGTTAATTTCAAGCGTGCCAAGGCGCGGCAGCTATACGTACTCCGGCGCATGCACGATCTAGGCTATATCTCCGGCTCAGAATTCAAGCAAGCGGAGAAACAACCGATCCACGTCAAACGTGAATCACAGGAATATGCAGTTCGCGCAGACTATGTGGCGGAAATGGCGCGTCAAGCCATGTATGAACGCCACCAGGAAAATACCTACACCAAGGGTTTCAGGGTTTATACCACAGTGAAGCGGCTCGATCAGGAAGCCGCTTACAAAGCGGTACGCCAGGGAGTGCTCGATTATGACAAGCGTCACGGCTATCGAGGACCCGAAGGGTTTATTGATTTAACGAAAAGCAATGCCGACCGGGAGGAAATGCTGGAAGATGCATTACAGGAAGTGTCAGACAGCGATGATATTTACGGTGCCGTAGTGCTGGTCGCTGAACCCAAACTTGTCAAAGCCTATCGCAAAGGCGGGGAAATTGTCGAAATAACTGATGATGGCCTCAAGTTTGCACAAAAATTTCTCACCGGCAAAGCTGGCGCCAACCAACAGCATATTCGCTCAGGATCATTAATCCGCATACGGAAGAACGAAAAAGGCACGTGGCAGATTGTACAGCTTCCCCAGGTTGAAGCCTCGTTGATTTCAATAAACTCGCGAGATGGGTCTATTCGCGCCATGATAGGCGGATTCGATTTCAACCGCAGCCAGTTTAATCATGTCACACAGGCCTGGCGTCAACCAGGCTCCAGCTTCAAACCTTTCATTTACTCCGCCTCTCTGGAAAAAGGCTTTACGCCCGCGACCGTCATCAATGACGCGCCACTCTTCTTTACTGCCTCGGAAACAGGAAGTGAAGATTGGGAGCCGAGAAATTTCGATGGCAATTTCGAGGGGCCCCTTCGCATGCGCGAAGGACTTGCCAAATCCAAGAATCTGGTGTCGATCCGTATTCTCCAGGCAATTGGCGTCCAATACGCGCAGGACTATGTCGCCCGCTTTGGTTTCGACCCCAAACAGCATCCCGCTTATTTGCCGATGGCGTTGGGCGCCGGATCGGTTACACCGATGCAGATGGCGGTGGGCTATGCTGCATTCGCAAATGGAGGCTTTCGTATAACTCCTTATTTTATAAAACGTGTAGAAGATGAGAAGGGCAATATACTGGAACAGTCGCAGCCGGTACTTGCAGGGGAAAAGGCAAAGCAGATCATAGACCCGCGTAACGCCTTTCTTATGACCAGCATGATGCAGGATGTGATCCAGCGGGGCACTGCGACCAAGGCAAAGCAGTTGGGGCGCACAGACCTGGCCGGAAAAACAGGCACCACCAATAATCACGTGGATGCATGGTTTTGCGGTTATCAGGCCGACCTGGTCGCCGTCGCCTGGATTGGCTTTGATACCCCCAGATCGTTGGGCAATAACGAAACCGGGGGACACGCCGCATTGCCGATGTGGATAAGTTACATGGGCAAAGTCTTGAAGGGCGTTCCAATGGCGGTTCCTGCACCTCCTGCGGGCATCACCGCGGCCAAAATCAACCCGGAAACCGGTTTACGGCAAACCAGCGGTTCGATGACGGAATATTTTCTTCAGGAGCAGCTACCACCCGAAGCAGAAGAAAAGGTTGACGATGCGCTTAAATCGGCAGAGGATAAAATAAAGGAATTCTTCTCCCAGTAAATCGAGGCATCACAGCACGCCGGCAATCCCTATCTTTCCTGGCTTAGCCACTCCGCTGCATCCAGTGCGTAATAAGTTAAAATACCGTCCGCGCCCGCTCGCTTGAAAGCAAGCAACGATTCAAGAACGCAGTTTTTTTCGTCCAGCCAGCCGTTTTGCGCAGCAGCCTTGAGCATGGCATACTCCCCACTGACCTGATAGACAAAAGTAGGTGCGCCAAACCGGTCCTTTACCCGCCGGACAATGTCGAGATAAGGCATGCCGGGCTTTACCATTACCATATCGGCGCCCTCTTCCAGATCCAGCCCTACTTCCCATAGTGCCTCGTCTGAGTTGCCTGGATCCATCTGATAAGTGTATTTATTTCCTGTACCCAGATTAGCGGCCGAACCGACCGCATCCCGGAAAGGCCCATAGAAGCTGGAAGCATATTTTGCCGAGTACGCGAGAATGCGGGTGTGAATGCACTTTTGACTCTCAAGCGCAGCTCGAATCACACCGATGCGCCCATCCATCATGTCTGATGGCGCAACCACGTCAGCCCCCGCCTGTGCATGTGTCAGCGCCTGCTGCGCCAATACTGTCACGGTTTCTTCGTTCATTACATAGCCGTTGGCATCGATCAACCCATCCTGGCCATGGCTGGTATAGGGGTCGAGTGCGACGTCCGTGATAATGCCAAGCTCGGGAAAACGTTTCTTCAACTCGCTTACGACATGGGGTACGAGTCCCGCCGGATTAAGAGCCTCGGTGGCAGAAAGATTTTTCAGGCCAGCCTCGATGACGGGAAAAATAGCCATCGCGGGTATGCCGAGCTGCAGGCACTTTTCCGCACGATACAACAGCAAATCCAGGCTTTGCCGCACTACGCCCGGCATTGAGGATACCATCTCCTCGCGCTTCTCGCCGTCGAGCACAAACACCGGATAAATAAAGTCATCTGCATGCAAATGATTCTCCCTCATCAGACGGCGGGAGAACTCGTCGCGGCGCATGCGCCGCATTCTCTTCTGTGGAAACTGGCTGAAAGCTGGCATGGATGGACCTAAAAAGGAATAAATAGCATAAAAAAATAAAAATTGGGAACTTGTATGCAGATTTCGTCTCTTATTAACAGACGGTGTTTGATTGTCTCCCGCTTTTCCTCCCTGAGCGGGTACCTTAATCCCTATTAAGGTAGTTTGCCCCCGGTTTTATTCCCCTTTAACCGGGGGCTTTTTATTTTCAGTTTATCCCGGTTTTGCGCGGAATTTAATTCTTTTATCAAATCCGAGTTTAATGCAAACCATGTACCCAGCAAGGCAGTAGCCTCTTCGACCCCTTCCCCCGTCATGCTGGAAAATAATTGCACACTGCATTGCGGATAGGTTTCGCATAACAAAAGCAATACGTTTTTCAGGATATCCCGAGTCTGTTGCCTGCTAAGCTTATCGGACTTGGTAAGCAATATATGGACTGGTTTTCCGGTCGATGCAAACCAGTCCAGCATCTGCCTGTCAAGCGGAGTCAAGGGATGCCGCACGTCCATAATAAGGACCATGCCGTGGAGAGATTTCCGGGTTTGAAGATAGGTGCTGAGCAGGTGTTCCCAATGCTGGCGGATTGCAGCCGGCACCTTAGCATATCCATAGCCAGGAAGATCCACTAAAAAACGACCGCTTCCCAGTTGAAAAAAATTAATGTTCTGAGTACGTCCGGGGGTTTTGCTGACGAAAGCCAGACGGCCACGATTGGCAAGCGAATTGATAGCGCTGGACTTACCCGCATTGGAGCGCCCGGCAAAGGCGATCTCCACCCCGTCGGGTGGTGGCAATTGGTGCAACTGATTGACAGTAGTATAAAAAGTCGTATGCTGAAAAACGGACATGTATTTCCAGGTCAGGTGCTGCAGTAAAAAATAAATTCCTGACTCACGCTGATATTCAAGATTTGAATCTTACAGCGGTATTTCAGAATTCTCATGTGCAATCAATTTCAGGCCTTCCAATACCAGATTATCCACTACCTTCGTATTTACGTGGAGCGCTGATTGTAAGTGCTGTGCCCCACCCCCGCTGAGGATGCAATTGGGCGCATGGCCCAGCGTAATGGTAAGCAAAGCGGCCATGCGCTCCACCGCGCCACCCAATGCATGTATCGTACCGCTGTAGATGGCATCGGCGGTATTGTCAGGGTAATCACGAAACTTTCCGTCCCCGGATTTGAGCGAGGCAGTATTTTCAATCAATAGCATTTGCATCAGATCAACACCCGGCAGAATGATGCCGCCGAGAAATTCTCCTGTGTCGGAAAGCGCATCCACTGTCGTGGCGGTTCCGATATCCACTACCAGGCAACCTTGCCGTTCCAATCCCCACGCAGCGATCAATGCTGCCCAGCGGTCGCTGCCGAGCTGCGCGGGCTCTGTATAATAATTGCGTACGCCGCATTGATAATCGACAGCGGCGACCCATTGCGGCTCCGCTTTCCAGCGGGAAAACAGCTCAGACAGATCCACCTTCGCCTGCGTATCGCCAACGTGGGAAACCAGGATACGTGCCGGTTCCGCCAGATCTTGCCACTCCAGCTCCAGCAGGGCCTTTCCACCGTGCTCCACCGCACCTTGTTTCAGCCAGCTGTGCCCGTCATGCAAACCCCACTTGATATGGGTATTGCCGGAATCAACCGTCAATAAAAGCGTGGCATCCATGTCATGTCATCCTGCATAGCGTGATCTCGCCGCTGCTGTAGCTATGGACGCCTGCCGGAGTTCTCAATCGCAGCGATCCGTCATCCGCTACGCCATCCACCACGCCTTCCTGGCTTGAGCCATCAGGCAGATAAAGCGTGACAGGCTTATTTCCGCAAATGTGATGATCCGCCCATTCTTCCTTGAATGGCGCAAAACCCCGGTGCTCAAACTCCCTTAACATCATTACGAGATTAATCAATAGCGCAGCCAATAATTTGTTACGATCCGGCATTTTCCCGATGATGAAAAACACATCTGTCGCACCCTGATCGATGCGTGACTGTATCTTTTCCGGCAATTTCAGGTTCAGACCGACACCGATGACGGAAACGGTGGGACCAAACATATCACCCTGCAATTCGATCAGCGTACCCGCCAGCTTGCAAAAATTGAACATCACGTCGTTCGGCCATTTAAGTGCTACACCCTCAATCTCTGCGGATTCCAGCGTACGTATGATTGCCACTCCCACAGCCAGACTCAAACCCGAAAGAAAGCTCGGACCCTGCTGAAACCGCCATAGCAAGGAAAAAACCAAGCTGTCGCCAAGACCGGAATGCCATTGCCGTCCGCGCCGTCCGCGACCGCCCGTCTGCAACTCCGCTACCACGACCGGAATACCGACATTCCCGGAATTCAATGTCGGTGTAGCATTCTGCAACAGCAAGCTGCTGGTGGATTCGGCCGTATCCAGTATTTTGAGGTTAAAGTTATGCGCTTCCCCACTGAGATGCTTGAGAATGACATCCCGATCCAGCCATTGCACCGGCTCCACGATACGGTAGCCACGCCCTTGCACTTTGTGTATCGTCAAGCCAACCTCATCCAATCCGCGTAGTGCGTTGGACACGCTGGCGCGTGAAACTCCGAGATGCCGGGAAATGGTTGTGCCTGAATGGAATTCGCCATCGTTCAACAGACGCAGAGCGGAAAAAGTCAGAGGCTTCATATTAATCAGTGTAGTGAAAATATTCCCGGCGGTGTGCCGGCACCGCACGCCAAGCATTCTTCAGGAAAGATGTCCTGAAAAGAATATCTTGAAACCTGTCGATCTTTCATGGGCCCTTCGCAGGACAGAGATTGATGTCACCGCAAACCGGAATTTCGTGCCGCGCGAATCTCTTCCGCCAGCTGCAATACGGACATGGCGTAGTGCACGCTGCGATTGTAGCGCGTGATAACGAAGAAATTATTAAAACCCAGCCAGTATTCGTTCTCGCCGCTATTCGCAAGCTCGATGAGCGTAACCTGACGGTCGCCGGAAGCATCCACTTGGGGTATCACGCCCAGCTTTCTTATTTCTTCCACCGTATAGGTCGGTTTGCGTCCCGTGAACAATGCGTCGCGGTAGTTCTCGCCATTAACCATGGCTGGAACTGCTACGGGCTGCCCCGTTTCCCAACCGAAACTCTTAAGATAATTCGCGACACTACCTATCGCATCGGCCACGCTGCCGGATAAATCGGCCTTGCCATCGCCATCAAAATCCAGTGCATAACGCCGGTAGCTGCTAGGCATGAATTGAGGAATACCGATCGCCCCGGCATAAGACCCCTTGATATCGAGTAAATCCACATTCAGTTCCCGCCCCAACAGCAGATACTGCTCCAGTTCACCCCGAAAGAATTCGGCACGCTTCGGGTAGTCGAACGCCAGCGTAGTCAATGCATCCAGCACACGGCGTCTACCGGTCTGGGCACCGTAGGTGGTTTCCACCCCGATTACAGCGGTGATAATCTCCTCCGGGATGCCGAACTCCTGGCGTGCACGCTCCAGCGCCGCGGCGTGGCTGCTCCAGAAAGCAACCCCACCCGCAATACGCCGCGAGTTGACGAACAAAGGACGGTATTCATACCACGGCCTGGAGGTTGCCGGCTGGGAAATTGCATTAATGATGGATGGCTGAAACTGCGCCGCTTCAAACAGGCTCTCAAGCTCGGCCTGCTTGAATCCATGCCGCTTCACCATCTCGCTGATAAAGCTTTCGATTTCGGGACGTGGCTGTGCCGCTTCGGCAATCTGAGCGATCGCCGCACTCGCGGCGATCGCAATCATTGCGAATATGCTCATCAGCAAACGCATCAGTTTCCTGATAGAGAAATGCCGGAAACCAGTTATTGAGGTGGAAACCGGTCGGTGATATTGTATTAAACCGCTTCTGGCAGGCTTTTTACTCATGGATATCCTTCATCTTCATCGCCCCATTCCCGCCAGCCTTTCAGCAGCGGGAAATAGAGTCCTCGCTTGACCGGTCGACTGTCGATCAATTGCATAGCGGCGGCATAGCGATCGAGCTGAAAACGGTAGCGCTCTTGCTCGCGATTGAGAAAACCCTCTATATCCGCACCTTCATGGCTGCTGGTCTTATAGTCCACGACCCAGCGCTGCCCCTTCTCATCGCCGAAAGTACGATCGATAACGAGGTTCACATACTCTCCGCCTATAACCGCGGACATCCGCAACTCGTTACGGACATCCTGCTGCGGTCCAAGCAGCCATTGTCCGCGTGCGTCGTTCACCGCATGGGTGAGTGCCATTATCACGCGTCTGACAGCCGCATCGGTATTACTATCATTGTAATCCATGCCGCATGCAGCCAGTTGATGCCGGAAAGCATTGCCCAGAGCCTGAATTCGCGTCATGCTCCATTTTTCCACTCCCTCTTCTGCCATACGCTGTAGCCAGCGATGCACGATGCTCCCAATATGACGGGCGGTCTCGCCTACCCATGAGTATTCAATGCTGCTCGGGCCTAGGGCCACAGGAGGCTGCGCGTTCCACCGCACGGACGGCGGCGGCGCAGGCAGCACCCAACCGGATACAAGACGGCGCAGCGACTGATCAATCGGACGTATTTCTACCCCGTCTTTCACGTTTCCGTGAGTACCAGGCAATACTCCCGATGCAAGCATCCTTGCCGCAGCTTCTACATAAACGGATTCGACGACGGGCCAAATTTTGTTTAGCAATGTTTTCTCTGCGGGGCGCAACTCGAATTCACTTCCACTTTTACTAGCAAGGGCTGTACTGCCAAGCAGATGCAAGCGCGCCCTGGCTCGTGTTGCGGCAACGTAGAGCAGCCGTTCATCCTCAAAGCATGCTTTCTCGTTATCCAGTTTTTCAAGCCAGAAATATATCCGGTCCGGGTCCGCGCCGACTTCCTGAATCGGCGCCAGTAGCATATCGGTATCTTCATCCTGATTCTCTGAGAGTGATACGCGGGGATTCTCCATCCACAAGAATAGCTTTTTGTCATTGCTGCGTGACGAGCGGCCAAGGCCGGGCACGATTACACAATCAAACTCTAGACCCTTGGCCTTGTGGATGGTCATTATCTGCAGGGAATCGTCGGCTTCCATGTCCGGCAACGCGTAAAGTTTAGCAAGCCCTTCCTCCAACGCAGCAAGGTTAAGGATCCCGCCAGCCTCTTCCTGCGCTTCAAGGTAGTCAAGATAAATATTCCCATCTTCCAAGTCTGTCGCATCTTCAATGCAGCCGGGACCTCCCAAAGCCTGCCATGCCGTCTCGACAGCCATTCTCAACGATTGGCGGCAGCGATTTTCCATACACGCCTTTAGCGCCTTGCGCACGTGCAGCAAGCGTTTGCAGCCATCGGGAGAAATCTTCGCCATGTGTGCATCATTATTAAGCAGTTCCCATATTGTTCGAGTATTAGCACTTACATTCACTCTCACCTCCGCAACAACGGTTGGGTTGTCCAGATTGCCAGGAATGGACGCAGCGTGCGCCGCCACGAGTGTATGTATATCCGCAAGCGTGAGGCCGCACCACGGCGCGCGCAGCAATGCAAGCCACGCCAACCGGTCTGCCGGGTGCGCCAATGCACGGGTGAGTGCCAGCAAATCCTGCACTACTGGCCGGCGCCCCAATCCTTCAACTTCGATCGCGCGGAATCGTATCCCAGCTTTCTTGAGGCAGGGTACGATATCTTGAAGATGACTGCGGTTTCGCACTAGAATCGCTATTGTAGCGGACGGATCGTCGCGCCGCGTATGCGTGACGATCTCCAGTACTTTTTCCGCTTCGGTTGCGTGATCGTTATTAAAGAATGGATGAATGCTGACTGCGACGCCAGCAAGCAAATCGTTTGTCGCAACCGATTGCATGTAAGCGACCGCACCAATGGCGATGTTCTCCCGCCGTGGCATCACTCGCGCGAATGTATCGTTGACCCATCCCACGATACCGCGCTGCGATCGAAAATTAGCGGAAAGAGAAATCGGCTCTAATGCAACATTACCTATCCCTGCCACACGCGCGCGCAAGAATAATCCAACCTCTGCCTCGCGAAAACGGTAGATGGACTGCATCGGATCGCCAACCAATAGCATGCTTCGGCCATCCCCCGCTTCCCATCCCGCAGTAAGTTTCGTGACTAATTCATATTGGCTGATCGATGTATCCTGGAATTCGTCTATCAATAAGTGCCGAATACGGTAGTCAAGCGCAAGTGCGAGATCGGTAGGCATCTCGGAGTCGCCCAGCGCCCGCAGCGCACCTTGCGCGACCTCGGTAAAGTCAACCTTTTTATGCGACTGAAATACGAGCTTGAGCTGTCCGACGGCGCGCGGCAGCAGTCGCATGATCGAGCCAAGCACTTCCCATTGCTTGCTGGTATAAACAGGCGGCGGCAGATTCTCACGAATGTCATATAGTGCCCGGCAAAGCGAACCGTCATCATGTGCCGTCAGCACGGAAACCAAAGCGAGCATCCTGTCCTTCCATGATTTTGCAGTGTCTTTTCCGGCCTTGCCGCTGCCTGACGGAAAGCCTTCTCTTATCGTGTATTGCTTGCGCCAAGCACCCCCTTTTTCTCTTGTGAGCATCATTTCGGCAATGGCATGCCACAAGGCGGCATCCTGTTCCGCATCAGTCGGAAGCGCAGAAAGCTTTTCAAGTGAAGCGTACGCCGCAACTGATGGTTCCCCGGTATTCCCGACTAAATTGGTAGCCGCATATTGCACAAGTTCAATTAGTTCGGTTTGGGTGGGAGTAGAAAGCACTTCGCAAAGATTACATACGCGCTTAAGCGCCTCTCGGCGCGTGTTTTTCAACGCAGCTTCGAGTCCATCACGATCCTTGCCGTGAATGTGGCGCAGCCAATGGTCGCGCCGCTCCAGCATGTCGGCAAGCAGTTTCTCCATACGAGCGACGTCATTGTCCAGGTGTTCCAGTAAATGCTGGACATCCTGCGCTATAGCGTCGTCTCTATTGATCAGGCCGATGGTGGCGCGGGCTGCTTCGAAGTATAAATCGGATGCATTCTCGATTGTTTCCGGTTGCGCGCCAAATTCCGATAGCACCGGCATTTGCCGTGTCAGCGATGCACACAACGAATCGAATGTTTGAATACGCAATCGTGTTGGATTTTCGATAATATGCCAGCCGATGTGCTTATCGCGCCGCAAGACAGCATCCACAAGTGCGCGGGTGAGTTTTTCGTGCCCGGTTTCATCAGATTGGGAATCAGGAGTGATGCCATGCTTCACGAGCGCCGCCACTATACGTTCGCGCATTTCCGCAGCAGCTTTTCGGGTAAACGTAATCGCGACGACCTCTTCCGGCTCATCGGCACACGTAAGCAGTGTGAGATAACGCTGAATTAGCAACCCAGTCTTACCCGATCCGGCAGGTGCCTGAACAATAAAAGAATGTTCGGGATCGAGCGCACGGCAGCGTTCGGTAAAGTCCGGCGTATCGGACCTCATCGACGTGATGCTCAATCTTCTTCTCCGTGTTCGATAATTACTCCTTCCATCCGCTCATCGATACGGCAAAAGGACCGCAAGTCACAGCTGCGGCAAGTATGCGGAAATTTCTTGGGATCAACCTGAGCGTCCCCGCTGGAAAAACTGGCTGCAATGCGAACGAGATCGGTGTGCCATGCAGTAATCAACTCCTCCCATGAATCGTACCGGCACGATTCGGATGCTGTTTTCACGCCAGGCAGTAAATTGCTATCGCGTGCCAAGGCGGCAAATCGCATGTCACCAATCTTGATTTGCGCAAATGCAACAGCTACGGCATCCGGTTCGGCGGTGACGAGATACAATGGCAACTGCGGCTCTTCGGGACGCTCGCCAAGCATATGGCTCATGGATGGCGCTCCCGTCTTGTAATCGATAATAATGCGACATCCATCGTCCAACTCATCTACGCGGTCGAGACACGTCGACAATCTGAGGCCCCCGATCTCAATGCTGCGTTTGTCTTCGATAGCGATGACTGCGAAACCACTGCGCTTTCTCTCTTCATCGAGCCAATCATGGGCCAACCGTACCAGACGCTGCTGTTCAATTTCCGCGAAACGCCCAGAAAGCGTGGTGGGACGGTCCCGATGGATACGTGCAATCGCTCCTTTCGCGGCATGCAGCAGTATCGCTTCAAGCGCATCATCGCTGATAGCATCAAGCGCGCTTTTGGTTTTAAGCTCGCTCCATGCCCGCGCAAGCACATGGTGCACCAAAATACCGCGTTCCATTGCATTAAGCCCCGTGTGAGGGGTTTTCATTCTTTTTGCGCCCAATCGATGTACCGCCAACGAGCGAAATGGGCAAGCGGCGTGATCCTTTATCACCGCTGTGCCACCGCTGACACCAGCGCTTCTCCCGGTAAATGCCGGGTCGAGTGCCGGCGCTTTGTCATCGTGTATGTACTCAAGCCGACCTGCATCATGAATCAGATCATGGTGGCTCGCGTAAATAGATACTAGGGGATCCCCCACAGCAACATTTGCGATCAATGGACTAGGGGCAAGTCCGTGAGCATCTCGATCATCGCTATGCTGCGGATGGCTCAGGATGATCTCACCCTTGGCAGATAGCCATGCGTCAGTAAGCCGGCGCGCAAGTTTCAGTGACGCAACGGCTGAGCCATGCGGCAACATTGCCGTCCGCTGCAATTCGATCGGTAGAAACGGATTCGGATTTGGCTGAGGGGGCCATGCTTCATCCGACAATCCCATTACCCAAAGGTGATCGAACTCCATCCCGGCAGCTTCCAGCACACCGAGTATCTGGATCGGGACGTCCGGCGTTTCAGGCTGGAATAGCGTCTCGGCTGTCATGCGACGCAGACGCGATACTCCCTCACTGTAACCGATGCGAGACACAACACGGCCGAGGGCGGCGAAGTCGGCGAGGACCTCATGCCACTTTTCGAGGGTTTGATATTCGGATGAATCCAGATCGCGCTCGCCGGGAAAACCGGTGATCCGCAAGGCTTCGGAAATCGCTCTGGCCAATGCTGATGGCGTTTGGGAACCCAACAACTTTTCCTTGCGACACTCGGCAAGTGCAGCCAATCCCTGCACCAGGACGGGACAGTTTGTTTCACCGTGTTCACGCTCGATCAGGATAAGCAATCGTTCGAGCGTAATCATGGGCTCCGCACGTTTGCGCAATTGCACATCGAGCCGCGCGCGATGGGTCATTTCGGTCTCGCCGCCGCCAAGGAAAGGCGACCGAAGTAAAAGGCTTGCGCGCTCGAACTCAATCTCCCGCCCACCGAGGTCGAGTAGCAGAAATACGGCGCTTACAAGGGGGTATGAGTTTAGAGGCATGCCAAGCGACGCATTAAACGGCAATGTGCGCCTGACAGCACCTGGCAGGAACTGGTGAATATCGGGCTCCATTACGGTACTGAAAATTCGCATGATTGCGCTGCGATGCCGTGAAAATTTCGGAACAACAATGCCAATGCTTACCCCGTCACTGGCCTCGATTCTTGCCCGCGCCCACACCGCCGCGCGGTGAATCTCGTCGCTGCTGTCATTACATGCGACTCGCCATGCATTATCGCTGGGCGGCTGAAACTGTGATTGCGGCCGCGTCCATATTACTTCGCAGCCGATATCCTGCAACTTGCTCAGCAACGTCGCCTGCTGCGGCGTAACGATGTCAAAACCATAGCAAATCAGGCGCTTCGGTTTACGAACTTCTGCGTGCGCACATAATTTGGTTACCAGCTTATAAAGGCGCGCGCGATCGATTTGCTGTAAATGCCGGGTAGCCTGCTCGTAGCGCTGCGACCAATCCTGAAACGCTTTACCATCCTCATTTAATGGGAAATTACTGAGTTGCGGAATAAGATGCCATGCATGTGCGAGTTGCCATGCCTCGCGAGCAAGCTGTGCAGCATCCGCAGCTGCAAGGACGGCTGCGCCCGTATCCGAACGGTTGATGGCATCCTCCCACAAGACCTGTTCCTGAGCGGCGGTAAGCAGGAGAGGTAATTCAGGCGCATGCGGCAAATAAAGCGCGTCTTCGTAGAGACGTTCAACGAACGCAGAAAACGGCAGGATATCCGCTGACTCCCAGGCAGTGATCCCCCGGCTGATCTGGGTTTTGTCGAACTCGCGCTTGAGTGCAATCGAAAGCCTTCGATTAGGGGTTATTACCGTGACGCCGGTTCTCAAGCCAGCGGCAAGATCCGCAAAAATATCCGCAAGAGGAATTTGTGGGAAATTCAGGATGGAGATGCGGCGAGAAGCCCGCTATCGAATTATCGTTCCAGTTTATCCAGCTTGTCTGTTATCTTGGCCCAATCATCGGCATCCGAGAGCGCGTCTTTTTTCTCGATAATGGGCTTCCAGGCTTTGGACAATTCAGCGTTGAGTGTGGTGAAGTGCTGCTGATTCACAGGCACATCGTCCTCGGCAAAAATTGCCTCCACCGGGCACTCAGCGACACACAAGGTACAATCTATGCATTCATCCGGATCAATTACCAGAAAATTGGGGCCCTCGCGAAAGCAGTCCACCGGGCACACATCTACGCAATCAGTATATTTGCATTTGATACAACTTTCAGTTACTACATAAGTCATGACGGATCCTTGCTCGGCTCTTTGAGAATTCGCGATTTTACCAGAAATTTTATAGCCGTCGCTATTACTCTACAACCTGATACTGCAACCGATAGCCACGCTATTACCAAGGTCTATGGGCCGGAATTGTCCCGCGCGGCATGATCACCGTAGCGCTTTCTTACCTACATGTGCAGCCTTTCAATTTGCTCGCTACTCAATCCACGCACCCGAGAAAACATCGCGTCTCAACCGCAATCGTACAATTTTTAATGTAAAGATGGCATCAGCGACGGCGAATTCTGGCCGCACGTAAAACTCATCGTGTTAATGCCATGTAGACTCCATTCCACTTTCTCCTGGACTCATAAGCGGCTACTCGGCTTCCTTTATATTGAACTCCAAAGTAATAATCAATTCCCCCGCTGTGACTGGCCACTCCACTTTCGCCGTCACAGCCTGCATGATTTTTTCAAAACCGCCTTCCGACTGCGATACGGAATAATACGGTTGCATTCGCAACGTCACAGGCGACGAAACGCTCAATGCAATACTGCCTCCCAACTCATCGTCATCCAGCGTGATATGTGTCATGGCGAATAAAGTAAGCTGTTGGCCGAAACCGCCACAGATTTTACCTTGATGAATGTAACGCCCACTCCATCCATCGCAACTTGGCATCGCAAGATTGATCTCGGTACTGAATACGCCTTCCACCTCGCCGGCGAAACGGTACGATACAAGCAACCGATTGTCCACGAGTCTAAAAACTTTTTTAATATGCAGCGGAAACACGTCCGCCCAGAAGCTCACGGCATGCGAGGTAGCGGGTTCATGCTGATAGCTGATCGGCACGCCATTCAGGCGATCCATGAACAGGCCCCGCGCATGGCTGTCGGCCGCCATATCGGACGCATCTATTTTATGCTTGAAACTGGTTCGTTCATGCGCTGAGGCGATACCCGTACCGCCGTGCCCATGCGAATTGTCCCCGCTTTGATGAATCCTGCGATAATAGTGTTCAGCCTGACGCCGCAGCGTATCGCCGAAATTATGCTTCAGCGCATAGGAATCGAGTTCGCAAATGCTACCACCCCCATCGATTTTCAACACTGCCTGGATCACACCGTTCTGAAAAAAAATTTCTTCCGTGCCGTCAAGATCAATATCTTCCACGAAGCGTACCGGCCGCGGCAAGCAGGCATCGAGCATAGCTTCCAGTTCGACGATCGCCCGATAAACCGCCCGCCGCAGGTGGGGCAAATACAGCCCTCCAAATAAGCCGTGCCAATAGGCATCATTAGCTTGAGATTCATAGAGCTTTTGCTTCATTGTTGCGGTGCGCTGGTGCTCCGGAAGGGCGGCAAATCGAGCAGAAAGGCCCAGCATGCGTTTGTGCATCCAGTTAGATTCTGGATAACGGGAAAAGAAGTTTTTCCAGATGCCACCACGCAGGAATGCCTTGTCCCGCTCGTACCAGCCCGCTTTTTTGGCCTGCTGCACCAGATCAGCATAAGCATTGGCAGGCTGGGCAGGCAGCGTCCACTCGTTCATCTCGATGTAGGACGTAGTAGGTAAATACACCACACCCCGGGTTTTCCCGGCGGCATGATAATCTCGATAGTGCTGGGTACGAATCCTGGGGGAGGACAGTACACCTTGAACGAACTTGTCGAGCCAACCCTTCTCATATACCCATTGATAAGTTTCGGGCCAGATACCGAATTTTTCAATATCATCAAAATAAATTGCCGCATTGCCACCGTCAGCCGCGCTGCTTTTGGCAAGAGACTCGATGTAAGCAACTACTTCATTTGCCGGGGAAAATGGTAACCGGTAGCGTAATGCTTCAGAAATAGGAAACAGATCGAGCTTTCGTCCGTCTTCTTCGGTAGTGTAATAGCGGTCCAGATCTTCAGCGGTTTTGCCGGCGCAAAGAAAATGATAATCGTCCACGATAACATAGCGAATGCCACAATCGGCCAACGCCGGAACTACCGTTGCCTCCCACACCCGCTCTGTCAACCACGCGCCTTGGGGACGCTGTCCCAGCTTCATTTCCAGCTTATCGGAAAAAGTTTGAATTTGTCCGATGCGGTCGCGGTGGGGAATAGCCGCCAATACAGGCTCGGTGTCACCCGCTCCGAACAATTCGACCTGTCCGCGCGTAACCATTTCCCGCAACAATGCCATGTCGTCAGGATAATGATCGATCAGATAATCCAGCAGCCAGCCGGAAATATGCATTGCAAAACAGAAATCCGGATAGCGGTACAGCACCTGCAGGAAGGGACGGTAGCAGCGCAGATGTGCATCGGCTAATACCTCCGGAAAGTTTCCAACTGGCTGGTGAGCGTGAACACCGAAAAGCAGGGAGACGGATTGGGACATCGAGCTATCCTTGAGAAAAAGCCTTACTACGGATTTATATGCATGCGAGCACGATGTCGGCGCTGCTCAGGCGCAATCTGTACATTGATAGCCGCGTCGTCTGCAAATGCCACAATTTTAATAATGTGGCTAAATGGCGCTCCTAGGCTTGTTTAAGCAATAATAGCGTTAAGTAGCAAGCAAACAGGCTATCAATGCCATTTCCTCTCAAGACGCACGCCGCATGACCCCTCCCGACTCCGGGTCTCCGCTGCTACCCTGGCTGATAGGCTCAAGTATCGCTACCGGTACCGGCAACTTCAGCAAACAGTAAAGATTGGCCAGGCTATCGCGGAACAATTGGTCGAAGCTCGATACGACATAGGGCGGATTGTAGTCGCCCAGCCACCAGAACCAGTCAGAGCTTTCACAGGAAGCCAATTGCCGCTCGGCTTTGATCTTTTCCTCGTCGGTCAAGCGTCCACTTTGCATTACCAGATCGTAACTATGTTTGGCGGCGCATAACAAATCCCAGGCGTGATTTTTGTCCCGGTCGCCGATCCAGGTGGAAAATGTCCCGTATACCCAGCTACCCGCGGCCAGTACCGGCAGGGCTACGACATCGGCACGCTCCATCGACGCGATATAGTCACGGTAAGTTGTCACGCGAATCGAAGCATGGTTTTCAAGAATTTCATAGAGATCGTTGAGAAAATAATAGCCATTGTAAGGGTAATACTCCCAAGCATTTTCGCCATCCAGAATCACGCTCACCACCGGATTCTCTGAGGGCAACGCGTTACGGCCGATGTCTTCGAGCGAATGCACCAAATGCTCGGCGGCATCGCGCCCAAACCATTTTGCATACTCGAAGCCGATCATGTCGGATAGCTTTTCATCGCGGAAAAAGCAGGTGACACTATCCGCTTTACCTTGCACCCGATAGGGACGGTAGAGATAACGGCCCCGCTCCGGCAGGTGTTGATTGGCGTAAGTGTCGCGCACACTATTAGCAAGAACACCTTCACCGCTGGCACTCCATTGGCAATGATGTTCTGCCATGATTTCCAGGAACGGTGTGGATATTCCCCCCTCCGCCGGCCATATGCCGCTGGGCCTTATACCGAAGCGCCGCGTATGGCTCTCGATGGCTGACTCAAGATGAAATGTGACACGGCCCCGCCCCCCGGGGTAAGCCGCTTCCATCGGCAAACTCTCGCCAGGCATACTGTCGCGGGCGGAAGCAAAATCGATCAGCAGCGGCGCGATCGGGTGATAATGCGGAGTCGTGGACAGTTCGATCTGGCCCGACTCAGCCAGCTTGCGATAGCGTGGGATCAGGCCTTGTATCAGATCTCCGATCAAATTAAGCAACTGAACCCGGTCCGCATGGCTGAATCCCCCCCCTTGCGTCATCAATCGCACCACGGTCTCATTGCTTCTGCGCACACTCTCACCAGTCCAAGCCAGGTGATACCATACCAGCAAGTCCGCCAGATACTGGCCGGAAAGATAGGCCAGTTCAGCCTCACCGCGTCCCCGCAGCGTTTCATGCATATCATGCAAACGCTTATATGCAGGGTAGGGCTGCATCATCGTTACATGATTACTGCGAAAACAACTGTCAAACACACGCAGACGGTCGCTGGCGGAAACCTGCTCCAGGTCAGGCCGTGCCAGCAGACGCAAGAGCGGGTCCCTGATCTGAGCCTGGGCGAACTGGGCGGCATAGTCCTCCAACTGATCCAGCAGCACCGGCACAAAATTTACCACTGCTTTCATGGAAGGATGCGCTTCCAGATGAGATACCATATCGGTATAATCCTTTATGGCGTGCAGATACACCCACGGCAGCATGAACTCACCCGTCTCGTAATTGCGGTAATCCGGCTGGTGCATATGCCACAGCAGGACAAAATTTATTGGCTGCATATCCATGCAAACGTGATCAGACACGTCAGGTCCCATAAACTGTTCATATTTCCGCTTCTGCCATTTATCTTCTGTCTACCTGACATAATGTGTTTTTTGCCCAAGCATTTCGGGGGTAATGAGCGTAATGTCATTTTCAGTGACATAGAATCGCTTTCTATCCTCTACCGGGTCAAATCCTACCATCAGGCCGGGGGGAATTATACAATTCTTATCCACCACTACACGTCTCAGGCGCACATTCCGACCGATATCCACGTTCGGCAAGATCACTGAGTCCTCAATACTGCTATAGCTTCGCACCTGCACATTGGAAAACAACAGCGAGCGGCGCACCGTTGAACCACTAATGATACAACCGCCAGAAACCATTGAATCCAGGGCCTGGCCTCGCCGATCATCATCATCGAATACAAACTTGGCGGGCGGCAACTGTTCCTGATGAGTCCAGATCGGCCAGTCCTCGTCATATAGATTGAGATCCGGTGTCACATGAGTGAGATCAAGGTTAGCCTCCCAATAAGCATCGACGGTGCCCACGTCTCGCCAATATGGTACGCCCGATGCCATGTTGACGCAGCTGTCAAGAAAGCGATGAGCAAATACCCGATGGCGCGGGACCAAGTATGGAATCAGGTCTTTGCCAAAATCGTGAGACGAGTGCTGTTCATCATGGTCATGAATCAGTTGGTCGAAAAGAAATGACGCATTGAATACATAAATGCCCATGCTTGCGAGTGCCTGCCCCGGCTGTCCGGGAATAGACGTGGGGATGGAAGGTTTTTCGGCAAAACTGGTGACGCGCCATTCATCATTGACAGTCATGACACCGAATGCACTCGCTTCGTCCACCGGAATATCGACGCATGCCGCTGTCATGTCAGCGGATTTTGCCACGTGATCGGCCAGCAACTTGCTATAATCCATTTTGTAAACGTGATCGCCGCCCAGGATCAGTACGTGCTGGGGATCATGACGGCGCAGGATATCGATATTCTGGTACACTGCGTCAGCGGTGCCCTGATACCAGGTCTCTTCAATTCGCTGCTGAGCTGGCAGCAGTTCCACAAACTCCTTGAATCGTCCGTCGAGAAAACCCCAGCCATGCTGGATATGGCTAATCAGGCTCTGCGCTTTGTATTGTGTGGCAACACCAATACGGCGGATGCCGGAATTAACACAATTCGAAAGAGGGAAATCGATAATGCGGAACTTGCCGCCGAACGGTACCGCTGGCTTGGCGCGCCAATCGGTAAGCTGGTGCAAACGGCTTCCGCGACCGCCAGCCAGTATCAGCGCTATCGAGTTGCGCGTAAGCTGGCTATGAAAACGTAAGTCGGCCTCTCGTTTCATCGGATAGTCCGCAGAATGGTCTACGGTATTTATACCACTTCTTTTCCGCCCATGCATCTTATTGCAGCGGCAATGTCTTCCCCAGCGGAATTTGATCGTAATTCACAGCCGCGTGCAAGTTATAATCCCTACATGCAACCCAATCTTATGAAATCCGGTACAGCAACCCAAATCAATCCGCTACTGGACGCGCTCCTGGCGGGACGACTGCATGATCCCTTTGCCTATCTCGGCGCTCGCATGGAGCATGATGGTAATCTGGTACGGGTATTTTATCCCCGTGCTAAAAATGTATGGATCAATATAGGAGGCAGTTTTGAGCCGATGACGCGAGCCCATCCTGACGGAGTTTTCGAATGGCACGGCGCAACCTCGCCCCCCATGCCCTATCTATTGCGTATCGAGGAGATAAGCACAACAACGCCGGATGCAATCACGTACGAAACCTATGATGCCTATGCCTTTTCGCCGCAAATTTCCGATCATGATCTTTATTTATTCAATGAGGGTCGCTTACGGCAGGCTTATCGTACCCTAGGCTCTCACGCGGTGGAAATTACCGGCGTCGCGGGTGTACTTTTCTCTGTATGGGCGCCCAACGCCGAGCGAGTCAGCGTGGTCGGCAGTTTTAACGGGTGGGATGGACGTATACATCCGATGGCGGTTCACGGCTCCAGCGGAGTATGGGAACTATTTATTCCCGGCCTTCCGCCGGATTCGCTCTATAAATACGAAATACGTAATCGCAGCGGTGGAATACTTCTCAAAACCGACCCCTATTCCACACGTTACGAGCTGCGGCCTAATAATGCCGCACGCACGCCGGATGGTCATGAAATGGCCTGGGAGGATGCTGGCTGGATGGCAAACCGCGCAGCATGGAGCTGGTTGCAGGCCCCGCTAAACATTTACGAGATTCACCCAGGCTCGTGGAAACGGCACCCGGACGGGCGGTTTTATTGTTACCGCGAACTTGCCCATCATTTGATTCCGTATGTACGGGAGATGGGCTATACCCATATCGAATTGCTGCCGATTTCAGAGCATCCGCTTGATGAATCCTGGGGTTACCAAACCACAGGTTATTTTGCCGCCACTAGCCGCCATGGCTCGCCGGCCGATTTTAAGTTTTTTGTCGATGCCTGTCATCGCGCTGGCATCGGCGTCATCCTCGACTGGGTACCCGCGCATTTTCCGCGGGACACATTTGCCCTGTCCCGGTTTGACGGTACTGCGCTGTATGAGCATGAAGATCCCCGCATGGGACTGCATCAGGATTGGGGCACATACATTTTCAATTTCGGACGTAACGAAGTGAAATCGTTTTTGCTATCCAGCGCCCATTACTGGTTATCGGAATTTCATATTGATGGATTACGCGTGGATGCGGTCGCATCCATGCTCTACCTGGACTATTCCCGCAATCCGGGAGAATGGATACCCAATAAATACGGCGGAAGGGAAAATCTGGAAGCCATCGCTTTCCTGCGCGAACTGAATATCATGGTGCATGAAGAGTTTCCAGGAGCATTGACGCTGGCTGAAGAATCCACCTCCTGGCCGGGGGTATCCCGGCCTGTTTATATTGGCGGACTTGGGTTCTCAATGAAATGGAACATGGGCTGGATGAACGATACACTTTCCTACATGCTTGAAGATCCGGTACATCGGCGCTTTCACCATGACCAGCTTACTTTCGGTCAACTTTATGCATATACCGAAAATTTCGTGCTACCGCTCTCGCATGATGAGGTCGTGCACGGCAAAGGCTCGCTGCTGAGCAAAATGCCAGGTGACGCTTGGCAGAAATTTGCAAACTTACGATTACTATTTACCTACCAAATGACTTACCCGGGCAAGAAGCTCAACTTCATGGGCAACGAATTTGCCCAGGGACGTGAATGGAATGCCGGCAGGGAATTGAATTGGGATCAGCTGAAATACGCGCAGCACCGCGGCGTACAGGCGGCATTGCGCGACCTCAACCATCTGTACCGCAATGTGCCTGCGCTATATCAACTCGATTTTCTATCACAAGGCTTTGCCTGGATAGACTGTCACGATGCGGATAACTCCGTCATTAGTTACCAGCGCCGCGCATGCGATGGCTCATTCGTGCTGGTAATTCTCAATTTCACGCCAGTACCCAGAACAGGGTATCGTATCGGCGTTCCTGCCGGAGGTGGCTATCAGGAAATATTCAATAGCGATTCCGCATACTACGGCGGCAGCAACTTGGGCAACATGGGATACATCCCTGCCACCGGTCGGCCGTGGATGGGACTTGCGGATTCAATCGTCATTACATTACCGCCGCTCGCGGGGATTATTCTTTCGCTGGATAGCCCGCGTAGCGTCACGGTGCTGACAGATGAAATATGACGTTAATCCGGCAAAATTTTTTGTCGCCAAACAAATGTAAAATGATCGTGCGCACGAGAAACCCGGTACTTCAGTATCGACCGTAAAATCAGATTGGTAGCAAGACATTGATTCATCGTGTTTTCGCATCGTTCGCTTGCCAGGCAACGCTGATATCCCTGGACTTATGCAGTCCACCTCATGCACTGGCGAATAATTGGCAATATCGAGAATATGCCATATTCTGGCAACGACTATTGCCATGACATCAACCGGATGTAAGGGTTTCACCGCTTTACCCCTGCAAATCATCAAATAATTGCGCAAAACAATATATCGATGGATCCACGAATGCCACTCACCACGCCACACTCCCGCCCTTGCGTTCTATTCGTCACGCCGGAAGTCCATCCGTTATGCAAAACAGGAGGTCTGGGTGATGTAAGCGCGGCCTTGCCACCAGCTTTATGCGAGCTGAAATTGGACGTTCGGTTGCTTATTCCCGGCTATCCTCAAGTATTGGCAGGGCTCAAGCACAAACGCAAAGTAGCAGAATTCGCGGGTCAGTTCCCGTTTCCGCCATCAATGCTGTTGTCTTCACTGCTAGCCTCAGGCACTTCCGTAAGTGTTCCCGTATTCGTCCTCGATTGTCCTTCGCTCTACGGCCGCGAAGGAGGTCCCTATGCGGATGCAAACGGGCATGACTGGCCGGATAACGCATTGCGTTTCGGCCTTCTCTCAAAAATCGGCGCAATTCTGGCAAGCGACGCCACCCCGCTTTCATGGCATCCGGACATCGTACACTGCAATGACTGGCAAAGCGGTCTCGTGCCAGCCTATCTCCATTTTCATCAAGGCAAAAAAGCGGCGTCCCTGATGGAGATCCATAATCTCGCTTTTCAGGGAGTATTCCCTCCCGACACCGTAACTCAACTGGGGCTACCCGCCACGAGCTTCGATATAAACGGCTCCGAATATTACGGCGGCATGTCTTTTCTCAAGGCAGGACTTTATTATTCAGACCACATCGCTACGGTGAGCCCCACCTATGCCAAAGAAATCCAGACCGCATTGCTGGGCTTTGGCATGCAAGGTTTGCTGACGGCACGCCGCCAGCATATCAGCGGCATTACCAATGGTATCTCGACCGCCGAATGGGATCCCGCCACCGATCCCTCTCTCGCGCGGAATTATACTACTGGCAATCTTGCAGCCAAAGCTGACAATAAAAAAGCATTGCAGCAGTTATTGGGATTGAACGTCGATCCCGACATTCCGCTATTCGGTGTTGTAAGTCGCCTTACTTACCAGAAAGGTCACGATCTGTTACTGCAGGTAGCCGTAAAGCTCACCGAAATTCCGGCACAACTGGCGGTTCTGGGCAGCGGCGAAACGTCGCTGGAGCAGGAATGGGCAACGATAGCAAAAAATAATCGCGGAAAAATCGCCGTACGTATCGGCTTTGATGAAAAACTCTCGCACTTGATCGAAGCCGGGGTGGACAGTTTCCTGATGCCCTCTCGCTTCGAGCCCTGCGGCTTGAACCAGATGTACAGTCAGCGCTATGGGACGCCACCGCTAGTACATGCCACGGGCGGCTTGATTGATACAGTGGTCGATTGCACCTCTGCAACGTTGGCTGACGGAAGTGCCAGCGGCTTCTTATTCCACGACATGACGCCGGAGGGGCTGCTCGACGCTATCCTGCGTGTCGCCGTGACCTATAATAATAAAGCGGTCTGGCGCCGCCTGAAGAAAAATGGCATGACCAAAGATTTCAGTTGGCGCTCCAGCGCCGCCGGTTACCAGAAAATCTACTCGTCGCTACTCCCCTGATTCATTCCTGAGCTGTACCAGATCACAACCATACCATCATACCCATTTCAAACGGATGTGTAAGCAACGGCTGATAAGGATAAACGCGAATGTAATATTCCAGCTTGCCGCATAAATCAGGAGTGAGGTTCAATGTAAACAAATGCTCATCGGATTCTTCGACACCTGAAAATTCGAACCTGACGTGCTTGAAATCGCATAGCTTGCTCTTTTTGAACTGACGGCACATCAGCAGTTCCACCATTACATCCTCAGGCTGCAAGCCATTCAGTCGCACCGCGACTTCGAACTGCAGCGCCTCGCCAAAGCTGATGCGTCTGGATGGAATGTCTAATCGGCGTATCGTTACCCCACCCCAGGCTTTTCTTACAAATGCTTTCCAGGCGGCTATTTTTTTTGCACCAATGAAATCATTCGCAGCATAGCGCGCCCCTTGCCTGCTGGCTGACATATAAAACTTTTTTGTGTACTCGCTGACCATACGCGAGGAGTTGTAGCGCGGTAACAACGAAATCATTGAGTTTTTCGCCATTTTTACCCACTCTGGCGAGTAACCGAATTTATCGTGGCTATAGTAAAGCGGGACTACGTGATCTTGCAGCGTTTCGTAGAAATCCCTGCTTTCTTCCTTGTCACGAAAGGTGGGAGCCATATTCTCCGGCCCCGGCTTGATCGCCCAGCCATTTTTGCCGTTATAACCTTCTCCCCACCAGCCATCGAGCACGCTGAGATTGATCGTACCGTTGATGCCCGCCTTCATGCCTGAGGTGCCGCTTGCTTCCAGTGGATATACCGGGCTATTCAGCCAGACATCCACTCCTGCCACCAACCGCCGCGCGAGACGCAGGTCGTAGTCCTCGATCAGCAGAAGCTGTCCTTCAAATTCAGGCAGATGTGCGATCTGGCTGACCCGACGAATTAAATCCTGTCCCGGAACATCAGCGGGGTGTGCCTTGCCGGCAAAAACTATCAGTACGGGGTACTCGCGATTAAGCACGATTCTGCGCAGCCAATCGAGATCTTCGAACAGCAGTGTGGCACGCTTGTAAGTGGCAAAGCGGCGGGCAAAACCCAGCACCAGAACGCTTGGATTAATGGGATCAGTGAATCTCAGCAATCGGTCAAGATGTGCCTCAGAGCCGTGATTGCGGGCATTCTGCGCGGCGACGCGAGCGCGTACGCCGTAAAGCATTTGCGATTTCAGTGTTTGGCGCACGCTCCAGAACAGGTGATCGGGTATCGTATCGATACGAGACCAATATTCAGTATCGGACATATTGTTGCGCCATTCGTAACCGAGATAGCGGTCGAACAAATCGACCCATTCCTGCGCCAGAAAAGTCGGCACATGCACCCCGTTTGTAACATATGCCATCGGATTTTCTTGCGGCTCAACCTGAGGCCACAAATCGCTGCAGATACGTGCCGATACATTACGGTGTATTTTGCTAACGCCGTTGTGCGAGCGCGAAATATGAATAGCCAGGGCGGTCATGTTGAAATCGTGGCTGCCGGAAACGCGGCCAAGTGCCATAAACTCTTCATGAGTGATTCCAAAATCACGGCAGAACCCCTCAAAATATCTGAACATCATGTCATTACTGAAGTGGTCATGCCCTGCCGGTACTGCGGTATGGGTGGTGAATACCGTGTTTGCCGCCACCGCTTCCAGCGCGCTTGCAAAGTCCAGCCCCTGCCGCACCAGGTCGCGCATGCGTTCCAGCATCATGAATGCCGCATGACCTTCGTTGATATGCCATATCGTCGGCTGCAATCCAAGTTCCCGCAATGCACGAGCGCCACCAACGCCAAGTATGATTTCCTGCTCGACACGCATGGTTTTATCGCCGCCGTAGAGCTGATGGGTAATGTAACGGTCCTGCGCAGAATTTTCCGACAGATCGGTATCGAGCAGGTAGAGCACGACGTGGCCTATTTTTGCCTGCCAGACCTTCACCACCACCTTGCGTTGCGGCAATTCGACTTCGATCTTCACTTCCGAACCATTCTCTCGCAATACCGGCGATACCGGCAGGTCCTCGAAATCCGAGTCAGGGTAGGTGACCTGCTGATTTCCCTGATTATCTATGGTCTGGTAGAAATATCCTTGCCTGTAGAGCAGGCCAACACCAACCAGAGGCAAGCGCAAGTCGCTCGCCGCTTTGCAGTGATCTCCGGCAAGAATACCGAGGCCCCCCGAATAAATTGGAAAACTCTCATGAAAACCGAACTCGAAACAGAAGTATGCCACCCGGTCATCCGGATTGAGGTCTGTCGTAGTGGTCTGCCGTACCGGTTCGGAATGGTAAGAATCATAGGCTGACAACGTGCTGTTGTAATTAGCCAGGAATACCTGATCTTCCGCCGCTTTCAGCAACAGCGATTCATCCACGCGCTTGAGAAATGCCTTCGGGTTATGCCCCACTGCGCCCCATAAGCCAGGATGAAGGCGAGAAAACAACGAGCGTGTGGAACGATCCCAGCTGTACCAGAGATCGTTGGCCAGTTCTTCAAGACGAGCCAAGCGTGGAGGGATTCTTGGATTGACAGCAATAGTAAATGCGGTGCCCGAGGACATGCGGAATTTTCCTTGAAAGGATGGGAAAAGTTATCTCGAGCCGGAGAGAAACCAGGTTTTGTTCTATTCCGGTCTATGCTTTGATAAAATGCTCGCGGTAATACTTCATCTCGGTAATGGAATCATAAATATCCGCCAGTGCTTCATGCTTGCATTGTTTGGTCAAACCCGCGGCGATCTCGGGTTTCCAGCGCTTTACCAGTTCCTTCAGGGTGCTCACGTCAAGATTGCGATAATGAAAATAAGCCTCTAGTTGTGGCATCCAGCGTGCCAGAAAGCGCCTATCCTGGCAGATCGAATTGCCGCACATGGGAGAAATGCCGGGCGGAATATATTCTTGCAGAAACATTAACATGCGCGCTTCCACCTCGGCTTCCGTCAGCGTGGAGGTTTTGACCTTATCGATCAGGCCGGATTTGGTGTGAGTGGACTTATTCCAGTTGTCCATTCCCTCCAGCACCGCTTCAGGTTGTGATACCACCAGTACCGGCGCTTGTGCTACCACGTTCAATTGAGAATCGGTCACCACCAGGGCAACTTCGATAATATGGTCGTTATCCGGGCTCAGCCCGCTCATTTCCATATCTATCCAGATGAGGTTATTGTGATCTTGTGCCATAATAAATTATTTTCCTGAATTCTCAACGTGTAATTGTGTCATACCGAATGGCAGACGTCACCTCTCGCCAAGCGCGCTCATCGCATTTACCTGTCCACCATGCAAACTTTTACAATCGTCTTTCTTGCCGCGCTGCTGCTCGCTTTTTGTGCACGGATGTGGCTGGCAACGCGGCACATCCATCATATCCTCGCTCATCGCGATAGTGTACCCGATAATTTTTCTACCCATATCAGCCTCGAGGCGCACCACAAAGCAGCGGACTACACCTGTGCAAAGACTCGCCTGGGTTATGTCAGCACGTCTATGGAAACATTACTTTTACTGATATTTACTCTGGGAGGCGGCCTGACCGCCCTGGGTATTTTCTGGTCAAATGCATTGAGCAATCCGCTTGCCAGCGGCATGGCACTCGTTATCAGCACCTTATTGCTAATGAGCGTGGCGGAAATTCCCATAGGCTGCTATCGAACTTTCGTTATCGAGCAGAAATTCGGCTTCAACAAAATGTCAGCGCGCATGTTCTCCGCCGATCTCGTCAAACGAACCGTACTGGGAATGCTATTTGGCATCCCGCTGTTGCTTGGTGTACTGTGGCTGATGGAGAAGATGGGCTCTGACTGGTGGTTTTTTGCCTGGCTCGCATGGATGGGGTTCAATCTTGTGGTTTTAGCCATTTATCCGACCTGGATTGCGCCGCTGTTCAATAAGTTCACTCCGCTCGAAGATGCTCCACTCCGGGCACGCATTGAACAGCTGATGCGGAAATGCGGTTTCAAATCCAGCGGTCTTTTCGTCATGGATGGTTCGCGCCGCAGCAATCACGGTAACGCTTACTTTACGGGTTTCGGCAAGACCAAGCGAATCGTTTTTTTTGATACCTTGCTCGCTCGTCTGGATGTGTCTGAAATCGAAGCGGTACTGGCGCATGAATTGGGACATTTCAAGCGCCGTCATGTTATCAAGCGCATTGCGTGGAGTTTCGCCATGAGCCTGGTATTCTTGTGGGTGCTAGGTTACCTGATGCAACAGGGTTGGTTTTATCAGGGGTTGGGGGTGTCCGTTTCATCAGTACCTTCGACCGCCATGGCGCTGCTGTTATTCTTTCTGGTAATGCCTACCTTTACCTTCCTGTTCCAGCCAATGGCAAGCCTGTACTCACGCAAACACGAATTTGAAGCGGACGAATATGCTGCACGCAACGCCTCCGCCGCCGATCTCATGCGGGCATTGGTTAAACTCTACCAGGACAACGCCGCAACGCTTACCCCCGATCCGCTTCATTCCGCGTTTTACGATTCCCATCCGCCTGCCGCGATGAGGATAGCGCGCCTGCGAAACCTGGCGCATAATTAGTTTCCCAGAGTGCAGCGCATCGATTACTTGTCAATTACCAACTTCCAGGAGCGCTAATGGATACCATCGTCAATTCCCTGACTGCCAAGAAATGCCAGCCTTGCGAAGGCAACATGCCGCCGCTTTCGCCGGCCGAAGTCACTGTGCTGATGCAGCAGCTTGACGGATGGGAGTTTCTCGGCTCACAGATCCAGAAAGTCTATAACTTTAACAACTATTATCAGACAATGGCGTTTGTCAACGCCGTCGCTTGGGTTTCGCATCGCGAAGATCACCATCCGGATCTTACCGTCAGCTATAATAAATGCCGCGTGGAATATACCACCCATGCCATCAATGGACTGTCGGAAAATGATTTTATTTGCGCAGCGAAAGTTGATACCTTGCTCAAGATTTGAACTCGACCCGCAGCATCGCACCGTTACCCATTCTCGGACAGATAGTCGCCGCATTCGGCAGATACTTTCTGGTTGAAACGACAAGCGATGCCGCGCTTTCCTGTGTAATGCGCGGGAAGAAAGGGGGAGCGGCGTGTGGCGACCATGTGGAAATTCAGCTCACCACATCAGGGCAAGGTGTGATAGAAGCCATTCTACCACGCAGCGCGCTCCTTTATCGCAGCGATGTCTATCGCGAGAAGCTTATCGCCGCCAATGTCACCCAGGTAGTCATCGTGGTGGCAGCCGTGCCCAGTTTCAGCGAGGAATTAATAAACCGCTGTTTAGCCGCTGCCGAGAACCAGCGTATCAAGGCGCTGATCGTACTCAACAAGACCGATCTTACTGAACCCTCACGCACTGCGGCTGCCTCGCTTGCGCTTTATCGGGATCTGGGTTATTCCGTGTTGCAAATCAGCGCCAAGACCGATGCTGCCCCGCTTTTACCCTACCTGCAGAACCACCTTAGCGTGCTGGTGGGTCAATCCGGCATGGGTAAATCCACCCTCATCAACGCGCTTGCTCCGGCTGCGGAACGGGCCACTGCCGGAATTTCTATAGCGCTCGATACTGGTCGACATACCACGACCCACGCGCGGCTCTATCATCTCGATGGAAACAGCCGCATTATTGATTCTCCCGGCATGCAGGAATTCGGCTTGAATCATATTGGCCGAGAGGAGCTGGCGTGGGGATTTATCGAGTTCCACCCCTATATCGGGCAATGCAGATTCAATAACTGCCGTCACACCGGCGAACCCGGCTGCGCGCTCTCGCAAGCTGCACAAGCAGGAAAAATAAGCAAACGGCGCCTCAACTTTTATCACAGGCTTGCCGCCTCATCCGGCGTCACGCCGCGGGAATAGATGGCCCTGCTGGGGACCATCCGTATTTCCCGCTACGGTCAAGAAATCCTGACTGTGACGCCGTTGACCTTATGCATCGCCGCCAATATTGCGTTCAGATGATGCGGAAAATACCGATTGCCCTCACGACGCTTCCTTAGCAAGTTGCCGCATACCGGCGTTAAACTGAAAGTGGTTTAGCGGTATGTTCCCATACAGCGATGCTTCTCTCCCAGCACGACGATCGGTATGGGTATCCGCTTGGGCCTCAAATGTACGCAACCATTCGACATACTCGACTGGCAGACCGTGCTCGAGAGCTCCCGCTATGACAAACGCCTTGTACCACTGGTAAGGGCGAAGCACCGCTTCTTTATAGCTCGCCACGAATGTTGCCGCGACACTGTTGCCTGTTGCGGTAACAACCTGAACATTCGCTTCGCCATAGCCTGTTCCCACACCCTCGGCGTCACCGAGAGCTGCCTTTTCCTTTACGTTTATCTTGTAGAGAACTCCGTAGGCCCTGTCGTTCAGATTATTTGTTGCTTCGATGTCGCTTTTGCCCGAACCATCGCGACTCACTTTGCCGAAGGTAAATCTGCGCCCCTGAACGAAACCAACGTCTATCGCTACGGCAGACGGCGCAACATCCTGAATTCTGCGGGAAAACATGTTTGCGCCGTACGCGAAGTAAAGAATTGTATTAGCCGATGTTTTTAACATGATTGAAAGCTCCAAAAATAGTTGAGAAATTCCAGATTTTCGTATGCCCACTCGGATGAAACGAACTTAAAACTAAACACTTACAAAACAACTATTCCGGATCAGGTTGCGCCTTTCCTGCTGCCTTCGGGAATTGCGTCATGTATCGTACGCAACCCTGTTTGCCATTTCGGCGTACCTTTTTCCGGTGTTCTTGACCTCCTTACCTGGCAAAATCCTTATCATTTCGTGCTTTTTTTTAATCCAGCCACGCATGGTTTTCGCAAGATTCCTGTGTAAACCGTAGCATCCTCCGCTAAAGATTTGCATCGTAAGTGCTGCCGGTTTTCATTTCAGGAGAATAAGCTCCCTCACATTGCTTGCGATTGTTATCAAAAGTCCTCCATACGCGACCACGTGTTTTAATTTTTTCACCATTGGCACTGCGGAGAATCCTGCCATAATCACTCCATGCTTTTCTCTGCGCGAATCGCCGCGCCTCATAGTCAGAAATACTCCAACTGTTTTTCAAAGCGTCGCGTCGCATTTCCAGGGCATTGCTGACTTGAGAAGACCAGTTGCCAATCATGTCCGCCAACGACCCATCGCGCGCGTCGATAGCATTTTGTATACAAGGAACATCTATCACACGGGGCGCTTTTGCAGGCGCCTCCTGTGCGAAAACCGAAAGTGTTGTAAATGAAATCCCGGCAAGCATGAATAAGTTGATTACGCCATTCTTCATGTAAAATCCAAAAAATGCCTAACGAGGCAAGTGGTAACACGGAACTATTTCGCCTTACGCCTTAACAAATTCCGACCAAACACTTCACAAATTCTTGACAACTATTATACATAAAAATCACATTTGTAAAATATTATTTCGGGGGTTGAAGTTATTTTTTTTTGTTCAACTGGGGGCACCTCCATAATCGTACAAAAGGCTTTATATATCTTTTGGCATTTTACCGGCGCTGTCACCTTCCATTATCAATTGCATATCAGGTCATTACATAAATATTATGGATCGACTGGTATTCACGAGGAGGGATTGATACGGACTTCGGGATGATATTCAGGGTTGGACTTTTCTGCTGGCATTCATGCGAGGATTAGATACGCTTATGTGAAGTTAACTAAAACTTCACATATTATTGATATCTACTTGAAATGTTAGCTACCGGATTAGAAACCTGTTACGAACGTTCTGATCTTCCCTATTAGCTGTCTGCTAGGGCAAGCGGACCAGCAGAATCGATGTGTCTACGATATTTACCAGCTTTCCTGCCACTGAGCCGATAACCAGGCGCTCCAGACCTCGGCAACCCTTCGTTCCTACCACAAGCAGATCGGCTCCCCACTCGGTGACAGCATTACCAATAGCGTCGGAAATCCCCCTCAAGCCATATTGTTTGTCGGCTTCTAGTAAACGAGTTTCCAACGTCACCGCTTCAGCAGCGGTGGATTTCGCCTTCTCAAGCAGCTCCAGACCGGCTGCTCACCGGGGCCACTACGCTCGTCTTCATCGTCACCGGGCTCGGCAACCGCATGGACGAGGCATATTCTGGCTCCATAAGCCGAGGCGAGATGCAGTGCTTCCTTTAGGGCTTTCGGAGAAATCTCATCATCGCCGATAACTACCGTTATTCTTTTGTACATAGTGATTCCTGCCGATAACAATCTAAAAAGGAGCGGGCTCTTATTGCCCGCCGTCCATTAAGACTACAGGATCAGTCAGCACCGCCGCCTGTCGAAAATTTCTCGAAGTATTTTTTAATGATAATTTTGCTTGGTATCTTGCCAGCTTGGTGAAAAACGAGATAATTGACAAGGCCATGGACTGCCAGGGCGACCAGCATGCCTTCGAAAATACCTATCTTGAATACCAGCAATGCGGTTACTGTCGCAAGTATTAATGCATATTGGCCATGGTGCGCCACATGCCACAAACCCATGATCATTTTCCAGCCCGAGAATATCATGATGGCCGCCAGGGAAAACTTTGGCAAATATTCCAGATAGTGCGTGTTGATCACAAAGAAGAGAATGACCAGGCCAACCACAAGATTGGAAAACTTCGTCATGGCTCCGGCCAGTTTATTGGTAGTGCTTTTTGCCAGCCCGTCCAGATTGGTCATGCCGCCAAAGAAACTTGCTCCCATATTGGCTATCCAGATGGCGAACAGGCTATTGTTGGTGTTGCACCTGCGTTTCAGCGGATCTATTTTTTCTATGGCGGCGTTGCTCATTACCTGCTCTATCACATCAATAGTGGCCAGCATCGCTGAAAAGCCGATGATGTATACCCATGTCATTACGCTATCAATATTCGGTATTGGCAAAGCAAGCCTGAGATCGCATCGTCCACATGCAACATTGATACGGGCATGAGCTGGGCGAGTACTATGCTTGCTGCTATTAGCAGAAAGTAGGGCACTGCGGGCTTCGTCTCTTTAAATTTTGAAAACAGATATACGAACATGGCGAAGCCGACAAATGATACGACTGCTATTTGTATACGTGCGCCGTTCCAGAACTCGTTGGCAGATTCCTGGTCTGGCGGCAGCTCATAGGTGAATGTCAAAAACTTGAGGGCAATTTTCAGACCCACTCCCGCCAGAAGCCCTTCAACGAGATAGGCCGGCACTGCCTGCAAAATATATCGCTGCCAGTTGTATTTCCACACTATGGCTTGCATGCTAGCGGTCAGAAAAATAACGAAGGCCATATTTTCGATCCCGAAGCTGGAAACCCCCAGAGCCAGGGCGGGCGCGAGCCCCGCCGCACGCCCGGCACACCAATATAGTTGCCCGGCTTGAAAAATGCGTTGAACCATCCGATAAAACAGGCAAAAACCACTGTCGCCAGCGCCACCTTGATAGGGTATTCAGACATCATGGCGATGCCTGTTGACAAAGGAATCGCCATGGCGCCACATATGATTCCCGCCTGGAAATCGCGAGCAAGATACTTGACTTGAAACCCTGCCGATCCCGCCGCCATAACCTGCTCAGCTGCCCCGATGGAGCGGTGAGTATCTGATGGCAGGCTGGGTTTCTCTGGAATATATGAACTCATGATACTTATTCCTTAAAAATAATTTTATGAAAAAGCGTTACATATGGAAAGAACAAGCAGTTACAGTGACTGCTTCCGGCTTGATTTTTCTGCCGCAAGAGAAACGACTTATCTGCACACCGCCCTTCGGCCAACTTTAGCTCGCCTCAAATTAATTCACCCGTCAGATCCGATGTACGTTAGGCAGCTATTTAGGAGATTATCTCTATAGTCTTAACACATGCCGAGAATATCGATACATTAGAAGCAGCGCTAACATAGCAATCACGTATGTTAGGAACATGTATATTAATTGTAAATTTATTGTGATATATAGTGACGAGATCGTTTTGTGCAAGCTGATAAGAATGGGATTGCTATCTATCGATTTGCTTATTTTAAGATATTCTATATTTTTAAACAGTTGCTTATTTAATATTATACGGATAGAGGCAGGAATCTTCGGATCAGGCTGCGGGGATACGATAATTCCCGATCCAGTTTGAATGTGAAGATTTTATATAAGGATAACCGTCGCTTTAATATTATTAATACGGTGCTTGATTGTTCCAAGGACAGGTAAGAAAACATAGAACAAGCCCGAGCCATCCTGAAGGACGAATTCGATTGACAGATATCTGCCGAAAAACTTTCCGGCATGAGATAAGGACATGACCTTACGCGTGACACACGCACGGGGATCCTGGCACTTAAAGGATTTTTAACTAAAGATGGATTATTTGGCCTGATCCCGATCAGATAATTCGGGAAGGAGTGCAGCTAGGGCGCGGTAACGTCAACTACCTGTATAGCATTACAGGCAATAGATATGACGACTACTTTTTACGGCGTTTATTTCCTTCTATTTCTTTTGACCCACTCTCTTCCACGCCTGCATCACTTCCGCGTCCGTTCGCGGATGCTGGGCGAGCTTCGACCAGCCGTGCCGCCGAAGCAACTGGTAAACGGTCGATGTCGACACCGACCTGCCCACGCATCGCTCAAGTTCCGCCTTCAATTGAGGAATGAGAAGAGTGCCTGTATTTTGAGCCTGTGTAATGAAGGGGGCCAGGAAGTTGACTTCCTCATCAAGACTCATTCGCGCGTGGTTGCGAAGCCCCTTTTTGGTCTTCACCTGTTCGACGCCAATCTCGATACGCTGGAATCGCGTCCGCAATTTTCCCGTCCGGCTCTTGGAAAGTCCGATGACCGTGGCCGTCTGCTCCAACGATAGTCCAAACTCCAGTGGCAAGAGCAGCGCCTGAGCCGCGCGCAACGCATCAACGGTTTTAGCTGTCGCGATTCTCTCTTTCGCGGCCTTCACAAATTCTCGTCCTGTTACAGGTCTCGCCATTGCACGCTCAAATCCAGGTTAATGTCAAACAAATCCGGCGAATTCAAAACAATTCCCTTGCCCGGTCCAATGCTGCTACTAAGAATGAATAAGGCAAAACCATTCAACCCTGCTGAGAACCTACGGTCAAGGCCCTAGGACTCAGCAACCTTTGGATACAAGTAAAACAAGCAGTGTCGATGGGTGTGGTTTCTCAAAAGTCGTTGCGATATTCGCTGTCCAAGGTACGTCTACCCAATTTTTCGGGCGCGCCTAACCTGTATGAACATTGAATCGGGTAATTCCAGCACTAGAAAACGCGGACCGGACTCCTCTTCTGTCAGGGCTTATCGGTCCGTGCCGCTCAACTAAGTTGCTTCCTGAACTATTTCCAGTTCCCGTCATTTGCCTGAACTAACCGCACGTAATACGGCGATGCCGGGTGAAGAGCATCATTCTTCGCCAGAGCATTGACCTTAAATTCCACAAGCCAATTCCTGGTGTCGCTCATGCCTCCCGGAGGGGCCCTACAATATCCGCTCTTGTACCGAGGAAAACACCCTTGGCCTGACTTCAATCTGCATGAGCGAAATTCAAAAACCGGCGTACTAGCAGGTGCTGGGTTATAAGCAGGCACCGGCAAAACCGAGACACGACGCTACCCATAATGCTCTCTGGATATCGACGCTGCGGGATAATCAACCCCATGGTTAGCCAAACATGCCAAAAACTGCCAAGCGATACCATATGCGCATGTTTAGCTAACCTTATACGAACCATTCCACGTTTCCGCAGACGTATCAGTATGAAACTGCGGGTCCGATCACCCAATCACAGTCCGAAAGCAGACACATCCCGCCAAAATCCTTTAACTTGGGCCGAAGCGCAGCGATGAGTCGTTCCGCATGTTTCTCCTCGCAGGCGAGGATCACGAGGGCATTTTTCTCTTCCAGGGCGTAGTCGTCCGGGCGGCGCTCCCCGCGCGACCCCAGGCCGCCTGCATGTTTTATGCATGTATAGCCCCTCACGCCAGTTGCCCTTAACAAATCAAGCAACTCCCCAAGTGATTCTTCATCAACGACGATCTCGACGCGCTTCATCGAAATCAGGGTATCTTCTCTCATAGTCATGGTTTCTCCCAAAAGTATTGATACGGTAACCTGAACTTGAATGTTCTCGATATCAGTTAATAACATGAGACCAAAATCTAATCCAATTCGATAAACTTCAGCGAACTAACAAATCCTTACGAAATATAGTTTTGCTCTTACTGTCCCGCAAGGTACTGGGCGACCGCGTAATACGTCGGAATGCCAATCACCACGTTGAATGGGAATGTTACCCCGAGCGACAGCGTCAGATAAAACGACGGGTTAGCTTCAGGTATTGCAAGTCGCATTGCCGGAGGCACCGCGATATAGGAACAGCTTGCTGCAAGTACCGTTACCAGCGTAACGCCACCTACTGAGTACTGTAGATAGTAATGGCCTACCAGCATCCCACAAACCGCGCCTATCAGCGGCATCACTATGCCAAAACACACCAGGAAAATTCCGACCTGCTTAAATTCCGCCAATCTCTTTCCAGCTTCCATACCCATATCACACAGGAATATGCAAAGCGCCCCCATGAAAATGGTTTCAAAGAAAGGTTCAATTTTCTTATAGCTGGTTTCGGAAACCGCCGCACCAATCGCCATGGAGCCAAACAGCAACAAAATACTGCCATTGGTAAAGGCCTCGATCATCAGGTGTTTCATCATTCCTTTTTCACCCTTCTGCGCCCCCCCCATAATTTTGCGGGAATAACCAGCCAGAACCAAACCGATCATGATTGCGGGAGACTCCATGATCGCAAGCATAATGACGGGATAGGCCTCATACGTCACACCAATACCGCCCAGGAATGCCACGGCGGTCATGTAAGTACCTGCGCTCACCGAACCATAATGAGCGGAGATAGCCGCAGCATTGAGCGGATCAATCTTGCCAATCGCCCGTAATATAATGTAAGCAATAATCGGTAGCCCAATACCAAATGCTAGCGCCGCCCATACGGCGGGAAGAGCATCACCCATGTGAGATGTAGATAGCGCCTTGCCGCCATGCAAGCCAATACCGATCAGCAAATAAATCACGATCATCTTGTGCATATCCGGCGGAAACTTTAAATCAGATTTGATTATGCACGCGAACATACCGAGAGCGAAAAAAAGTATCGCCGGTACGAGAAGACTGGAAATGGACATTGAGATACCCCTCTTAATTAATTGTTAACCTGGTTGGACTTTTACGGCCAGCCTTCCCTTCAAAAACCGGTCGTCACAAACATGCCGGATCTTGATCCCGTTCAAGCAACGGTGAACCCGTCGGAAAAAACTTCATAAATCTTCGAAGACAATAACATTGCTAACATCGGGACATTGATCCCCTTTCAAATCCATGGCACCCGCGATCTTCCTCACTCCCTGCCAGATATGATGACAACAATAGAGATACGAACTCCATCCCTGCCCCGAGGTTTATTTCCATTCCAGAATACATGTTTGTCATGTATTACCTCCGGAACAAAAAAAATTCTGGGACGAAAAAAGAACTCGATAACAATCAGCGCCAAATCAATTTTTCGGAATTAAATCCCCGCATAAGACCCCTCATCAAATATATGATTCCAAGTCCCTGAATATTCATAAATCTTTAAAGAATGCACGGACTAGTCTCGTTATAAAGGACAAGAATTCTACGCGAAAGAAAATTAACACACTGAATGTGAAGAAAACATTTTGTATGTGTGATTAATTTGTGAATGCATAAATTATGTGTGATTAATTTGTGAATGACAAAAATTATGTGTGATTAATTTGTCAATTATTTTTTAAAGAAAGCTGTACTTCCAGTTGCACTTCGCTGACGAATCCGCGACACTGTCGCGAGTTTTTATGTTTAGTTAGATAATATGACCATCACCTAAAATAATGGGTATTCTAAGCGCGATCCTATGGACTCCCGCTATTGGAGCCCTTGTGTTGGCCCTTCTCCCTGGCCGGGATGATAACGTTTCCCGCAATCTCGGCAATCTGTTCACTACCATCGCTTTATCCCTCGCCTGCTACCTGCTTTTCAATTTTGACCAGCACGAATCCGGCCTGCAGTTCAGTGAGTATTTCTCGATTAATCCCAAGGTTGGCAGTGCTTATGCGTTAGGCGTTGATGGACTGTCCTTGCCCATGGTTGCTCTGGCGACCCTGCTCACCTCGATAGCGTTGCTTGCGTCTTCCAGCATTACCGTTAGTGTCAAAGGCTATCACATCAGCATACTGCTGACCGAATTCGGCATGCTGGGGGTGTTCCTGGCCCAGGATTGGTCCCTTTTCTACATTTTCTGGGAAATAACCCTGATCCCGATGTTTTTCCTGATAGACCGCTGGGGCGGCAAGAGGCGGCAGACGGCCAGTCTTAATTTCGTGCTATATACCATGGGCGGATCTATTTTTATGCTTGTCAGCCTGATCGCGGTATATCAATATGTGCCGGAGCACGTTTCACTCATGAGCGCGATGGGCGAGGTGT
>JBDTDT010000006.1:0-2812 GCA_039922995.1 Nitrosospira sp.
TATCCATCTCGGGCGCCGATGTAGTCTTTAGAACCTCCATCTTGCCAGCAATGGCGGCGCCCAGCTCAGTTTTTACCCTTCAGGTGAAAATAATTCCGCTGAGCCTGTCTGTTTTGCAAGAAGCTCATTTATGAACATAATATTACATTTGCAATCTATCATTCGACTTTAAAGTGAGCCGGTTATCGCTGTGCCCTCCTCCGCAACCGGAGAACATACTCAACAGGCCCCGCAATATCTTCCGCTCAGGATTCAAGGCAAATTATCGATTTATTGGTGATGCCTTTTTCACTGTCTTCGAGTGCCTGATCGGGTCAAGAATATAGAACTTCACCGGCTTGTCAAACGGAAAATATCGCTACGTATAAGCTCGACGTAAGCAGTTATAAAAAGATCCGGAATGCTATTCGCCATCGATAGTCCCGATGATGCGCCTGCCATCGGTCATTCCACCATTCTCGGGATAGCATGAAACCGGATAGATCACGTGCTACCTGTCCGGCAGTTCATTTATTCTTACAAAGAGACTTAATTTGCTTGTTTCGCAATAAGGAATTAAGTACAATGAGAATGATTGTTATTAAGATTGTTGGTAAGATTAAAGGAGAATAAACCACAAAAAACAAACAAAAGTTTAACAAAGCAATGCATTAGGTTCTGGTCAAGGTATAGCTTTTCGCAATATGAATTCTATCAGGGTGCTGAGAACTCGCGTAGAAGCATGAACCCATTTTTTTGTATAGCCAATAATCTTTCGTCGTGGAATTTCTTTCCGCGGCCTGTAGGCCGCTAGGCCTCTAGCCAGCCAGCCCGTCCTGGGCCCAGCCAGCCTTTCCCTGATTTACCGGGAAATTCAACGCCTGGTTTCACGATAGCTTGAATAGCACCGCGTCCGGGTGCCCGATCAAGTTATTAAAAATTAAGCAAAACAGAGCTTATGCGTCAGGCCTTTGCCTAATAACATTTATTTGTCATATATTATTTCTACTAAAGGAAGAAATACCATGTCACGCAGCCATTGCAATCATCCAACAACAACATGCGATAGCATCTTGATCCAACTCAAGTCAATTAAACAAAAGCAGCCGCCCATCTCGTTAATAAAAGTTCTGCATAGCGGACTATTCTTTTTTGGAGTAGGCGCCGTAATAGCATTTCCGCATAGCGTATCGGCCGAGTCTGCCCCCAGCACCGGGGCTCCTGCCGACAATGCCATTCAAGTCTACGATATTCCTTCGGGCTCGCTGGAAATGGCCCTCACTCAGTTTGCGAAGCAGGCGGGCGTAGCTATTTCATTCGATGCTGCTGAAGTGAAAGGAATAACAACGCAGGAACTCAAGGGCAGGTTTACCCCGCGGGCGGGATTAAATCGCCTGGTGGCCGGAGGCGATCTGGAAGTCGCAGCGCAAGGCGACGGTTATACGGTCAAGAAACCTGACGCAGCCGCCAATCAACCCCCCGTACTGCCGGCGGTTAAAATCGTGGCGCAGGCCGATACTGCTCCGACGGACGGTTACATGGCCCGGAAAAGTTTCGGCGCCACCCGGACCGATACCCTTCTGCGCGATGTCCCGCAATCCATCACGGTCATAACAAAGGAAATGATCAGGGATCAAACTATGCAAAACATGGCAGATGTGGTGCGCTACGTGCCGGGCGTGGGCATATCGCAAGGTGAAGGCAATCGCGATAACCTGGTTTTCCGGGGCAGCAACACCTCGGGCGATTTTTATGTTGATGGGCTGCGCGACGATGTTCAGTATTTCCGCGACCTCTATAACATTGACCGGGTGGATGTCCTGAAAGGTTCTAACGGCATGATTTTCGGCCGCGGCGGCTCGGGCGGCGTCATCAACCGCGTCACCAAGGAAGCCGGCTGGACGTCGGTAAACGAGATTGCGCTGCAGTATGGATCTTTCAGCCATAAACGCGTGACAGCCGACCTCGGACGCGCCATCAACGACGTGGCCGCATTTCGCCTCAATGCCATGTATGAGCATTCCCACACCTTTCGCCAAGGCACGGAACTTGAGCGCGGCGGCGTCAATCCCACCTTCACCTTCAAACCCGCCGCTCGGACAAAAGTTGTTCTGAACGGGGAATATTTCACCGACAACCGCACGGCGGATCGCGGCATTCCCTCTTTTGGAACCCGCGCCGGTGTCGTAGGCTCGGGCCGCCCCCTCGATATCGACCGGTCCACCTTTTTCGGCAATCAGGCCAACAGCCCAACCCACGTTGATGCCTGGGCATCGAATTCGCTCATCCAGCATACGTTCGATAACGAGCTCACCGTCCGCAATCGCACGCGCTTTGCCAGTTACGATAAGTTTTATCAGAACGTATATGCCAATGGCGTGGCAACGGCCCAGGATGCCTCGGGAACCGTCGCGATTTCGGCTTATAACAATGCAATGCAGCGCGAGAATCTCTTCAACCAGACCGATTTCTTGTATAACGTCAATACATGGGGAGTCAAGCATGAATTCATGACCGGCGTGGAGTATGGCCGCCAGGTGACGAGCAACCAGCGCAACTCCGGTTTTTTCAACAATACCAGCACAAGTGTCACCGTACCCATCTTCAACCCTATTACCTTTGCACCCGTCACATTCAGGCCCAATGCCACCGACGCCAACAATCACGGCATCGTGGACGTGGCCGGCATCTACATCCAGGATCAGATAACCATCCTGCCGCAGCTTAAAGCCGTGCTGGGTTTGCGCTACGACAATTTTGACCTGAATTTTACCAATAACCGCACCGGCGACCGGTTCCATGTCACGAATGGATTGCTCTCGCCCAGGGCCGG
>JBDTDT010000007.1:0-6254 GCA_039922995.1 Nitrosospira sp.
TGAGCGCCTGGAGTTGCGTTGCCGCGAACTGACAATTGAACCGCCAAGCCCTGACCGGGTAGAGCGTATTGCCCGCACAGCCTTGCGTGCCCATGAAGATCGATTTCATAACAGTGTTTATGAGCAGTGCTGATCATAGGAGCGATGCTCTCCTATACATTCTTCCCCCCGGCCACGCTGTGGTTTGTGCCTTTACTTTTTTGTTCATTCGGCCGGCAAGTGTCTGGCTAGGATTACTCGGATCGCGTTCCACAGATGAACAACGCTGGCTCACTTCGTGGTTTGGCATTCGCGGCATCGGCTCGATCTACTACTTAACGTATGCAATCAATCACGGACTTGATCCCGTTCTCGCTGAGCAGCTAGTCGCCATCACCCTTATCGTGGTAAGTACCTCAATCGTGGTGCACGGCATCTCAGTGACCCCGCTCATGAGCCGATACGCCCGTCGACGAGAAAAACGCGCGAACACTTCAGCATAAAGATCGGAGACCGTGAATTCAACAATTGAGGAATCGAGCACTGAATTGAACGCATGGGACACCAAGGTCGTTGTGTCGAACAATAATGAAGAGATGCTGCCCCTTCGCCCCGTCCGGGCCGCAGCCACATCCCGCAGCCAAGCTCTTTGTTTCACAGAAGGACTATGAGGAAAGACTTGTCTGGCAAATGGGAAATGCTATCTTTGGTCTTTACCATCTAGTGGGCGTGGGCAGGGCTACCGTAGAAGCATGCCGCAGTCAGTATGGCATAGGGAAGCGTTTTGCCTAGCCAATCTTCATGGGCAGCTACCCCATTATCGGCTTTAACTTTGCCATTGCTGCAGGATTTTTTAGCGAGCTTGCCTCGCTTGTTTTCATGATTGGCATCGTCTGGGTTCTTATGGTCACTGTTGCTACCTTTATTTCTCTTCTTTCCACAGAAGGGCGTCACGACTTATAACATCTGATATCCAAACGTTGGAAAAGTTAAATGGAATTTTAAGGAGTTTAGCCTTGAGAGGGCTGAATGCAATATTGCTTTGAACAATCAATGAAGAGCGCTTAGGACAAGAACGGTGTACTGGCGAAGTGCGGTCAGGTCAAGCATTGCGTTTCTTTCTCCTGTTATGCAAGGCACCGGAGGCAGGGATCGGCCCAACCTCGCTTTCTGCCCTGGAAGCGTTCATCGGTTTTTCGAGATATTGTCCGGTTTGGCGCTCAACGAGAATGGGTTTTTCTGCTGCCCGCAATTCCGAATACCTGAGCGAGAACCAATCGTAGAGAAAAAGCATTTGTGCTCATCCCAGCTGGCTTTAGGTGTACCTCAGTCCAATAGACAGCACAAATAGAACACGTAATATATCGTCATATCGCATGTTGCGTGCCGCAATCCATCAAGGAGGCGGGACTGGCAAGAATACATAAGGAGGGGTTACGCATCCATTACCACACGAACATTTGATGAGCGATGTGCAAGGAAATACCCCATCTAAAGAATTCTCTGCAACCCTTCCAGCTCGATATCATGCTGCCGGGCTCCAAATTCCTTGGATGGATGGGGAGGCTTCCCCTGATGTTGAGAGCGCCCGCTTGATGCTGGAGACCCGCATAGCAGATCATTTTAATGGATATGCCGACAACTTAGCTTTTGCATTGCCGTCAGATTCGACAGTTTCCGTGCCTGAAACCTATGCCAAGTTTCTCGCTCGTCTGGGTCTGATCGGTTTTCGGCATTGCTTATAATACTAATGCTTCCGACGTCTGATAATTCCGGCGATAAAATACCAAGCTCAAACCGCGTTTCTATCGGAGTTGTATCAGTTCTATCTATGGATTAGAAGCTCGACAAGAGGGATACAATATAGCATTACATTTTCCTGCGTGAGAATTCAACCCGGTTCCGGCCGGCTTTTTTAGCGCTGTATAGCGCTTCATCGGCGGCTGAGATGAGCTCACCGGAATTCTCCCCGCTTTGATTGCATCCGATCGCAACGCCTAGGCTCACGGTCATTGAGATTTCCACATTTTGGTTTTTGACAGGCTCTATATTGATCGCACAGCGGATCCGTTCGGCAAGCGCTAGCGTTTGATTCAAGTCGCAGTTCGGGGCGGTAATAAGGAATTCTTCGCCTCCGTAGCGCCCGATCCGATCATAGGGACGCAGCGCCCGATGCATGCGCTGTGCTGCCTCCCGCAATACCGCATCGCCGGCGGGATGACCAAAGATATCGTTGACTTTCTTGAAATGGTCGAGGTCGGCAATTATCACGCCCATGCAGTTGCCCTGGCGTATTGTCCGCTCCAGTTCCACTTTCAGGAAATCCATGATTGCGGCACGATTCCAGACGCCGGTGAGGGAGTCGTGCGTGGCCTGGATATACAGCTTGTTATGCAATGCAAGTATCCGCTCGGCCACCCGCAGCCGGGTTACGAGACCTTCTTCATTGAAAGGCTTGCTGATGAAATCGTCGGCTCCCGCGTCCATGCCCTCAAGATAGTTGTCATTTCCCTCCATCGAAGTCAGGAGGATGATATAGGTATATTGCAGGCTGGTTTCAGCCCGGATCATTTTGCACAATTGCAGGCCATCCATATCCGGCATCATCCAGTCGGAAATTATTAGCGGGTAATCTCCGTTTTGCCACGCGCTCAACGCTTCCTGGCCATTCTCAACTGCCGTTATCATGTGACCCAGTTTTCTGAGGGTAGCGCTAAATAGGAGGCGAGTAGTCGTATCGTCTTCGGCAACCAGTATTTTCATAATTAAGGACAGCCACTCATTGTTGTTCTAAGGATGGTTTTCTCCAGGCTGTTGTATTCATCCCGCATCGTCATGCTGAAGGAGATGTCCACGCATTTCTGTACGATGGCAGACAATCTCTCAAGTATCGGGGTATGAAAATCAGGCTTTCTCTTCGGTTTTACGGGCGCCGCGAACATTAAGGGTGGCAAGTGCAAGCTGAAGCCCTATGACTGCGAATGCTGCGGCATACCATCCCCAAATAATCCATAGGACATTGCTGCATAGGGAAAGCAAAAAGCCCGCATGGCGTTTGCCCTTGGACTGGGAGGTCAGCAACCAGACCGATAATATGTTAATTACCATGGCCGGCCATTGCAGATAAGACAAGTAGTCGATCACCGCTCCTTATTAATTAAAGCAATCCTTTTCATTCGGTTATCTTAATACCTTAGCTGGCCCCCCTATTTCTCGCGACCAATTCAAGGCCAAGCTCTTCCAAATCCAAGCTCTTCCAATTCCAAGTTCCCCTTTGACTTTAGGGAACCGCCTTCTGTTCTTCTTCTATTCGAACCCAGTCTTGTTGTACCGTTGAGGGAAGTGCACGTAAATGTACTCTGCTTGGCTACCTTGTCCGTACGTTGACGTACGAAGGCGAGCGCATACTAGTTTTTGCTGAACGTACAAATGGGGAATCAAGTACCCGGATGATATCGCCAGGAATTCCCTGATAAATATCGAATTCGGGTTTCCGTAACTATAGGGTTCGCTAACGTACGGAATAATTGGGTGACCCGCGTACTATTCAGCCGTTATCTTCTCTTCAGCTTTCAGGAGCGCGGGTGAATACAGAAATCAGCTCTAAATATCTGAAATTTCAAGACCATAATAATAAGCCATCGGTCCGTCTACTCTTAGCGGCCTTGTGGCTTACTAACAGGGCAAATCGTTCCGATCCGGCAACGCAAAGGGCCATTGCCCATCACATTCATATGGTCCTCCTGCATCCCCACTCTGACAATATTGACGTTCAGGCAGCCTTCGATATGGCCGGTAAAACCGGTATGGACGTGGACGAGCTTCTCGCAAGTTTTTCAGCCGTTATGACAACCCAATGAATTAGTTGCTTGAGATTAAGGAGTCAACGCTGAATGACTATTTGGCACATGTACTGCTACCGTCGGGAATAAATAACAAATGGCCATTCGGACTCGTTCCAAAATATTGGTCGCTATCAGCGCTATATTTACGCTTGCCTTGATAGTTATCCTTACCTTCGACTGGAATCTGCTAAAACCTTATATTGAGAGCGAGGTAACAGCCTCAACTGGCCGACAATTTATGATCCGTGGCAATCTCGACGTCAGCCTATCGCTCAACCCACGCATCAGCGCTGAAGGGATCTCGCTCGCCAATGCCGATTGGGGCACTGAGCAACCCATGGTCGGGGTGAACAAGATTGCGTTTCGTATCAGCCTGTTGGACCTTCTTAAGGGGGATATCGTCCTGCCTGAAATATCCATATCCCAGCCGACGATCGCGCTCGAAAAAAGCGAGGAAGGAAAACGCAACTGGGATCTGAAAAAGACGGAGAAAGAAACAGAATTACCGAAAATAGGCAGGCTCAATATTGATCAGGGCAAACTTGTTTATCGCGATCCGAAGTCTGAGACAGACATAATCGTAGAGATCTTCAGTGACTCGGCGGCTTCTGATGCGCGCGCCACGCCCATAAACGTAGTCGCAGAAGGCAAAATTTCGGGATTGAATTTCGCTTCCCGCATTCGCGGCGGGGAGCTCATATCCCTGACGGACAAAACCCGTCCTTATCCCATTAGGGGAAACGCCCAGATTGGAACGACTCATGCTGCGTTTGACGGAACAATCACCGGCCTTGAAGCGCTCGCAGAAATGGATATGAAACTGGAAATACAAGGTGATGACTTATCGGCTCTGTATCCGATCGTGGGAATCGCCATTTTCCCGTCACCTCCCTATCACATTGCCGGCAGGCTGTTGCACCAGAAAACACAATGGAATTTCAAAGAATTCACCGGCGAGGTGGGCAAAAGCGACCTGAATGGTGACGTCCTTTTTGATACCGGAGGCAAGCGTCCCATGCTACGCGCAGATGTTGTATCAAAAGTCCTCGATCTGGAAGACCTGAGCGGTTTCATGGGAGCAAGACGTGGGCCCAAGCCAGAAGATAGTCCAGCCGAGAAACAAGAAAAAAAGGCCTCGATAGAAGCACAGCGCGATCGCATGCTTCCCGACGAGGAGTTCAAGGTGGACAGGCTGCGGGCGATGGATGCGGACGTCAAATTCACCGGCCAGACCATCCGCAACAAGAATCTCCCCATCGAACATCTGGAGGCCCATCTAAAAATCGATGATGGACTATTGACCATGGATCCCGTTAATTTCGCAGTGGCCGGCGGAAATATCATTACCAATGTTACGGTGAATGCGAGAAAGGAAATTCCCGTTGCGCAAACCAGGGTTGAATTTAGAAAACTGCAGCTATCGAAGCTGTTTCCAAAAATCGAGATCACGCATAGCAGCAAAGGGGTAATCGGGGGCATTACTCAATTGAAAGGAGAGGGAAAATCCGTCGGTGCTCTTTTGGCCACATCTGATGGCCGCGTGGGTTTGATCATATCCGGTGGCGAAATGAGCGAAATGCTGCTGGCAGGATTGGATCTCGATGGAGGAGAGCTACTCAAGCTCTTGTTCACCGGAGATAAGACTGTGCCTATCCGATGCGCTGTTGTCGACTTCGACGTCAAGAAAGGCTTGATGAAGAGCGATGCCTTCGTCATTGATACCACCGAAACCAACGTGCTCGGAGAAGGACACATCCGGCTCGCCGATGAAACCATTAAGATGACTTTGAGTCCGCAACCCAAGGACTTCAGTATATTGAGCCTGCGTACACCCATCCACATCTCGGGCACTTTCAAGAAGCCCAGGATACTTCCAGACAAGATACTTGCGCTACGTATCAGCGCCTCCGTATTATTGGGCGTTTTAGCAACACCGCTCGCCTCTTTAATCCCCTTGATTGAAATGGGGCCTGGCGAGGATAACGATTGCAACGCACTAATCGCCTCGGTCAAGAAACACCAGCCGCCTGCCAAGGAAACAAACCAAGCTCAAAAATTTTGATAGCTATTTACTCCATCTAATATTCTCAGCTGCAAATATCGCGTGAGGACATAATCATCCTCATTCTCGACTCTCCACTTCGAAAAGGCAGTATTTTTCCTATATGAAGACATCCGTTCATATTATTGGCGCCGGAGGCATAGGCATTGTGGCGGCAGCATGTCTGACGCGCGCTGGCTGGAATGTGACCATGGTGGAGAATAATCCCAAGAAGGTGGTCGCCGGCCGCCGCAATGGACTGATGCTTGATGGCCAGCCCATTCCTGGTGTGCAGCACTTTGCCTATTTTGACGAATGGAAGCCGCCATCGGACGAAGTGGTGCTCCTATGCACAAAAACATTCGACAACGCTCCGATCTTGGAACGCG
>JBDTDT010000008.1:0-52278 GCA_039922995.1 Nitrosospira sp.
AGCGTTTTAGCGCGAGAACCGCTGATGCTGACAAAAAAAAAGCTGCGTTGGTTAATTCTTTTATCGAGTTTTCCCCTATTCGGCATGGTGGCTGCTTTTGGCATTGCGCCAGACACTTCACTGGAGGATCCTCCGGTAGAGGAAGTTATCCTCGGCCTTGATCTCCCTGAAATTGTTCCCGTTTCCGACGCCCATATGACGTTCTGGCGTCAGGAAATCATTCAGCGCGGTGACACAATTGCAACCCTGCTTTCCCGGCTCGAAGTGAATAATCAGGATGCAGCCAGTTTTCTGCGCGATGCAAGGGATGTGAAGGCCATGTATCAACTGGTGCCTGGCAAGACCGTCCACGTGCAGACGACCGCGACGGGCGAATTACTTTTGCTACGCTATTTTCCCGGCGGTAGTGAGCAATTGGTGATGGAAAAAAGCGGAGGCATTTTCAAGGTAAACGAGCAAGCGGCCAATCTGGAGACCCACATTCAGATGAAGTCCGGTGTAATAACCAGTTCGCTGTTCGCTGCCGTCGATAGGGCGGGGGTGCCAGAAAGCGTTGCTATTCAGATTGTCGATGTTTTGGCATCGGACATTGATTTTCACCGAGATTTACGCAAGGGAGACCGGTTTACGGTAGTGTATGACTCGCTTTATGGTAACGGCGAACCGGCTAGAGCCGGACGAGTGCTGGCAGTGGAGTTTGTTAACCAGGGGATACCGCATCGAGCAGTCTATTTTCAGGCGGAAAATGGTGAAAGCGGGTATTACGCACCTGACGGCAAAAATTTGCGAAAAGCATTCCTTCGTTCACCATTGGAATTTTCTCGCATCAGTTCCGGCTTTTCCAGCGCTCGCTTCCATCCGATTCTGAAAACGTGGCGTGCTCATAGCGGCATTGATTATGCTGCACCAACGGGTACGCGAGTGAAGGCCGCCGCCGATGGAACAGTGGCTGTTGCAGGCTGGCAGGGCGGGTATGGTAACGTCATTATCTTGCAACACCAGGGACAGTACTCTACCGTTTATGGGCACCTATCAACTTTCGCTAAAGGCTTGCGTCAGGGGCAGCGTGTCAGCCAGGGCGATATAATCGGCCATGTGGGTGCCACTGGAATGGCTACAGGCCCACATCTGCATTATGAATTTCGCTTCAATGGTGTGCAACGCGACCCGTTGCGTGTAGCGATGCCGGCCGCTAATCCCGTCTCAGCCAAGCATATGGCTGTATTCTACGATTATACAAAGCCGCTTATGGCTCGATTGGATATGTTGCGTGGCACTAACCTCGCATTCGTGGACTAGCTCTGTATTAATCCTGTATCGGAAAATAGCAGGGTATATCGACGGCCGGATTTGAAAACTGCTTACTATATTGGGATCATGTCGGGCACCAGCCTTGACGGGATCGATGCGGTGCTATCGGATCTTAATTCGTCACCGCCGTCTCTGCTATACACCTTTTATCTGCCCTACGATAGAGATCTACGCAGCCGATTACTGGATCTGCACCATTCAAGTCATGATGAGTTGCATCGCGCAGCCATGCTGGGCAACGAGCTTGCCCATCGTTACGCAGAGGCTGTGGTTGGCCTGCTTAATGAAAGCGGGATTAAACGGCAGGACGTCGCCGCCATTGGTTGCCACGGGCAAACAATACGCCACTGTCCGCAACGAGGGTGGGGCTATACAATCCAGCTATGCAACTCCGCATTGCTGGTTGAGCTCACCGGCATCACCGTAGTGGCGGACTTCAGGAGTCGTGATGTCGCGGCAGGAGGTCAAGGCGCACCTCTGGTTCCCGCGTTTCATCAGGTTTTGTTCGGAGATCCGCTAATTCATCGTGTCATTGTCAATATCGGCGGCATCTCCAATCTCACCAGTCTTGCACCCAACGGAGAAGTCGCCGGATTTGACTGTGGTCCCGGCAATATAATAATGGACGCATGGTGCTTGCGTCATACGGGCAAGACATACGATGAAAATGGGGTGTGGGCTGCGTCTGGCAAAGTAATTCCAGAGTTGCTTGAAAAACTTCTTGCACTTCAATTTTTTTCTCTTCCGCCACCAAAAAGCACCGGCAGGGAAATATTCAACCTGACTTGGCTGGAAAGTTGCTTACTCGGGAACGAGAAGCCTGCAGAAGTGCAGGCAACCTTGCTGCAGCTGACTATCACAGGAATTGCCGAATCGGTATTTACATACTTTCCGAATGCAGCGGAAATTTATTTGTGTGGCGGCGGAGCGCATAATGGAACGCTGGTTGCCTGGTTACGGTCAGTGCTGTATGGCAAGAAAGTAGAATTAACAGACAGGCTTGGCGTTGATGCCGATTGGCTGGAAGCATTTGCTTTTGCATGGCTGGCGCAACGGGCCATTCTGGGAATTCCCGGAAACATTCCTGGGATTACGGGCGCAAAAGGTGCCAGACTTCTTGGTGCGATTTACCCAGCTTAAGTCTGGAGCCTGGACTTTCAATTGCGACATTACTACTTGGCCTAGAAAAAAAGTAGCGAGGTTTTCTTTTCTCCTAAAACGATTTCATCATCCTAAATCCGTCCCGAAAATGAACTCGCTGCAAGATGAAAGCCAGCCATCCCCAAAATTGTTGTGGGTCGTAGCGTCAAATTGATAAATGAGCGGTGAACTGCCGGATTCAAGATCATTGCTTCATATGGAAAATGAGGATCCGCAACCACAGGTGCTGGAGACACCTGGATTCTTGATAATAAATTGAGCGCCCTCTGCATTCTCCTGATAGTCGATTTCTGCTCCGGCCAAGTACTGGAAACTCATCGGGTCGATCAGAAGTTTAACTCCATCCTTTTCCATTACGGTATCGTCTTCGCTTACTAGCTCGTCAAAGGTAAAACCGTATTTAAAACCGGAGCATCCTCCACCCGCTACAAATACTCTCAGCTTTAGATCATCATTCCCTTCTTCTTCAATCAACTGCCTGACCTTGCTAGCCGCCTTATCGGTAAAGATCAAAGGGACTTGCATTTCTTTGACCAGGGTTCCCTCGGTTACGGCATTCATGCTGAATTCCCAAATAAAATTAGTAAGAAAATTATCCTCCGCCACCGCACTTAGGTCAATCACCTTGGGCAGCAGGTATCAATGAAACTACCTTGTTGTTCGATTGAGCATTATCCTGATGAAGCAACATACCGTCAATTGACGCACCAAGCTGAATTTCCATGGTCTTGTAATGAACATTTCCACAAACTCTGGCCTTGGCTTGCAATTCCACATACTCATTTGCCTGTATAGCTCCTACCACGGTACCATTAATGACTGCGTGAGAAACCTGGATTTTCCCTTCAATGATTGCCTGATCACTCAGGACTAGCGTGCTGGGTTTGTCTCCCATTGCGGTGATATTGCCCCGAACATGCCCGTCTATTCGCAAACCCCCACTGAAACTGATATTGCCGTCGATGCGAGTCCCGGCGCCGATAAGCGAATCAATCTGATTTTGGGGGTTACCTGTTTTTTTTCCAAACATTTTTTCTCCTTCACATAGACAGACTTACAGTCTGCATTAGCCTTGGCTGCACCACGCCATTTTCAAATACTTTCACTTGCATACTTTCTACTATAGCATCCGGTGGAAGCCGGAAGCTTCTCTCCACACGTTCATAAAACTTGAAGTTAATATTAAACGTCCTGGTTGGATTGTCGCTGGCGAGCGGTGTGACCATTTTCTCACCATTCTGCAGGAAATTAACTACGAATTCCAGGCTGCCCTGAAAATCCTTGGTACGCTGCCCACCTTGTACCAATAGAAGGCTGTAACGATATTCTCCCGGCAACTGGCCTCGCTCAAGCTTTAAACGACCAATCGAAACCCGTTGTTCGCTTCTTCCGCTGACCGATCCCAGATTCTGGAAAAACGCGAGATCCTCCTTCAAACGAACATTTTCATTTTCCAGGGCTTTGACATGTTTGGTAATATCTTGACGGGCCACGAGGTCCATTTGCAACTGGCGCTCAAATCCGGCTATTTTCATCCGCAGCTCGTCATTATCTTGCTGTAGACGGCCGTTCAGCTGGGATAGCTGATCCAACTCAACGCTTATCTCATTTTTGTTAAAACCGGCAAACTTGCGTCCAGCATCGTACATGCCCCAGGACAGACCCAGCGCCAGCAAAATAAGGATGGAGATAGCCAGCCAGCGCAAATATCCCGGCCGTTGCGGGCGCACCGCCACTCGCGCCGCAAATATACCCGATTTTTTTTTAAGCGATTTGATCATGACCATCAGTTTACGCCGCTAGGCCAGCGATACACTGAGGTATTGAATGAGAGATAATCGTGAAGAAGCAATCAGTTCAAATGGATAACACATTTTTCTATCGTATGAAATGAAGCATTGTTACATATGTAAGTGCAATGACGGGCGATTATCCCGAATTTCTGATGCATTATGCTAAGGCAGCAATGGTGCGTGATTAATAGCCAGGGACTCCGGTAGGCCGAACATGAGATTCATATTCTGCACAGCCTGTCCGGCTGCACCCTTGACGAGATTGTCCGTTACCGACAGTATTACCGCCATGTCGCCACCTTGCGGGCGGTGGATCGCAATGCGGCAGAGGTTTGAACCTCGTACTGAACGGGTTTCCGGATGAGCGCCCATGGGAAGTACATCAACAAATGGTTCATCGATATAGCGTTTCTCATAAAGCGCCTGTAAATCGACATTCTTCGTAAGCTTGGCATAGAGCGTAGCATGGATGCCTCGGATCATTGGGGTGAGGTGAGGGACGAACGTCAGTCCAATCGGTTTACCTGCAGCATGAGATAAACCTTGCCTGATCTCTGGCAGGTGGCGGTGCCCAGGCACGCCATAGGCTTTAAAGTTGTCGGAAGCTTCGGCAAATAATGTATGCACCTCCGCATTACGTCCCGCGCCGGATACGCCGGATTTCGCATCGGCGACGAGATGGTCCAGGTCTGCAATACCAGCTTCGACCAAAGGCAGGAAACCCAGTTGCACTGCAGTAGGATAACAGCCGGGATTCGCTATGAGCCGCGCACCTTTGATTTTGTCGCGGTTGACTTCGGGTAGACCATAAACAGCTTCCGCCACCAGATCAGGGCAGGCATGCCGCATGCCATACCATTTTTCCCATACGGCTACATCCTTGATACGAAAATCGGCAGCAAGATCTATCACCCGCACACCTGCGTCCAGCAATGATCTGGCTTGTTGCATGGCAATACCGTTGGGCGTAGCAAAAAATACGATGTCGCATTTGTCCAGGCCGGCATCGGCCGGATCACAGAACGCAAGCGATATCCGTCCACGCAAGTTAGGAAATAACCTGGCTACGGGCATGCCGGTTTCTTTGCGCGAAGTGATCGCGTGTATGTTTACTTCCGGATGTTGCGACAGAATGCGAAGCAACTCTACGCCGGTATAACCGGTCCCGCCTACAATCCCAACTTTAAGCATAGATCTCCCAGTTTACGGAACGAACAAAATCACTCCTATGAAAACCTATAACACATAGGAGCATCCACGCCGTGGATTGGGCAATTCCATTTCATCAACGTGTTTTGCTGCTGAAAAATATATCTCCTTGCATATCAAACCACGTCGACGTTCTTGGTTACGCTGTACTGAGCAAATCGAGTTTTGTCCACAACCCGGAATCGTGAGCCAATCATTATTTCACTTTCTCTTGGCGCATGGAAACAGAATTGACCAACAGATTATAAGCAACAAATAGAAAAGCCGCCATACAGGCGGCTTCTGAGCATTGTATATGCGCAAGTTTATCGTTTAGAAAACTGTTTCCGCCGCCGCGCCTTACGTAGACCAACCTTCTTTCGTTCCACCTCACGTGCATCACGCGTGACGAGTCCGGCATTGCTCAATATAGGTTTAAGCGTGGCATCAAAGTCAATCAACGCACGGGTAATGCCATGACGCACCGCCCCGGCTTGTCCGGATTCTCCGCCTCCATGAATGTTGACCATAATGTCGAAACTCGTAAGATTACCCGTTAATTCAAGCGGCTGGCGAACTACCATGCGGCCCGTCTCACGGGAAAAAAATTCGTCAACTGGTCTGTCGTTGACAGTAATCAAACCCTTACCCGGTTTGATGAATACCCGTGCCACTGCACTTTTGCGACGACCGGTACCATAATTGTACGTTGCACTCATGATATTAAGCCCTGACTTCGAGTTGTTGCGGTTGCTGCGCCGCGTGAGGATGTGTGGCACCAGCATAGATCTTGAGCTTTCTTAACATGGCATAGCCAAGCGGCCCTTTCGGCAGCATCCCCTTAACTGCTTTTTCCAGAGGTCGTCCTGGAAAGCGCGCATGCATTTTTGCGAAACTGGTCTCATAAATGCCGCCCGGATAACCGCTATGGCGGTAATAAATCTTGCCTTCCGCCTTATTCCCCGTAATGCGCAGCTTGTCTACATTGATTACAACAATAAAGTCGCCCGTATCCACATGGGGCGTGAAAATGGGTTTATGCTTGCCCCGAAGACGGTGGGCGATCTCTGCAGCGAGACGTCCCAACACTTTGCCGGCCGCGTCGATCACGAACCAGTCGTGGATTACTTCATGTGGTGGCTGAAAAGGTTTTCACAAAAGCTGTCCCTGCTTTTTTTGATAGCCGCATAGTTTATGCTGGATTTCGACGAATGTCAAACTCAAGTCCTCCGGATATAGTTGAAGCATAAATAGCTATCGCAACGGGTATAATTGCGGGGTTATCTCCCGCGGGCAACCTGTACTCTTCGTGCTCACTGTAAATGTAAAATTTAGAGTGAACAGATTCTTCGGATTATACGTGGCAAGAAGCCGAAATTGGGTAGTAAAATGGCATTAAATCTTTGCCTGTTCCTACCAAAAACAGGAAGAAAACAGGTATTATGTCGACAAAAAAGTGCTGCCAGAGACTCTAGAAGGCGGTAAGCTTGTTGGTGAGAAAGTACTTTAACATTCTTATTATTTTATTGTTTGAGGAGAGCGTTGCATGTCACAAAAGCACCCTGTTATTGCCGTTACTGGTTCCTCCGGCGCAGGTACATCGACGGTCAAGAATAGTTTCGAGCATATTTTCCGTCGTGAAAAACTGACTGCCGCGGTAGTAGAGGGTGACAGCTTTCATCGCTATGACCGGGACGCCATGAAGAGCGCCGTAGCCGAATCGGAGAAGGATGGCGGTCATCCCATCAGTCATTTCGGTCCGGAAGCCAATGAGTTTGAGAAACTGGAGGCGCTATTCCGGGAATACGGAGAGAGCGGTGGCGGCAAGACCCGTCTTTATCTGCACAATGATGAAGAAGCAGCGCCCCACCAGCAGAAAGCTGGCACATTTACCCCATGGGCATCGATAGAGCCTGGCTCAGATATGCTGTTTTACGAGGGCTTGCATGGCGGGGTGACGAGTGATAACGCCGATGTGGCGAAATATGTGGATTTGCTGGTAGGTGTAGTGCCGATCGTGAATCTGGAATGGATTCAGAAAATTCATCGCGATATGAATGCGCGTGGGTATTCGGCAGAAGCGGTGACCCATACCATCCTCCGCCGTATGCATGATTATGTATATTACATTACTCCGCAATTTTCACGTACTCACATTAATTTTCAGCGAGTGCCCACGGTCGACACATCCAATCCTTTTGTTGCGCGCGACATCCCGACCCTGGATGAAAGCTTTGTCGTGATTCGCTTCCGCGATCCCAAGAATGTGGATTTTCCTTATCTACTTTCCATGATTAACAATTCATTCATGTCTCGTCCGAATACAATTGTGGTCCCAGGTGGAAAAATGGGACTGGCAATAGAATTGATATTAACGCCGCTGATTCTAGATCTGGTGAGGGGAAGCCGAAGCTAATAGCCAGGGGGTGGCTTCTTTAGAAAGGCATCTCCATAAATTCGGATCTCATCGTGATACTGCATTACTCAGGAAATTTTATCGCTTATCTATCAAACATGTGGTGTGCTGGAATTTCTTGTAGCATCACTTTGTGAGTTGCCTGCTGCGCCTGTTTCACGCCCCGAGCGCAAGATAACCTTGCCTGGAATTTTGAATTTGTAGAGTGTCATTAACAATATTTCCAGCAAGCCGTCTTTACCCGTTTTTTGCCTGCTACTGATAAAGGCTAAATAATTCCGGTTTTCAAATTTATACCGGAAAAATTTTCTCTTAATGTCTTCCCTACTTTCAGCATTAAATCCTGAACAACTAGAAGCCGTTACCCTGCCGCATCAGTCAGCGCTGGTGCTGGCGGGTGCTGGCAGCGGCAAGACGCGGGTGCTTACCACCCGTATCGCGCATTTAATACAGTCTGGTCAAGTCAGCACGCACGGTATATTGGCTGTTACTTTCACCAATAAAGCGGCGAAGGAAATGCTCGCCCGTATTTCTTCCATGTTACCGGTCAATACACGTGGCATGTGGGTAGGCACTTTCCATGGGTTGTGCAATCGCATGTTGCGCGCTCACCATAAGGATGCAGGGTTGCCGCCGGCATTTCAGATACTGGATTCCGCCGATCAGTTGGCTGTGATCAAGCGTATCTTGAAAAGCCACGGTGCGGATGACGAAAAATTTCCGGCTCGCCAAGTGCAATGGTTCATCAATAATGCAAAGGAGGAAGGGCTCAGGGCATCGCAGGTGGAAGCTTACGACGACTTCACGCGTAAGATGGCTGAGTTCTACCTGTTTTACGAGCAGCAAAGCAATAAAGAAGGGGTAGCGGATTTTGCTGAGCTGCTGCTGCGCAGTTACGAATTGCTGACCCGCAATGAATACCTGCGTGAGCATTATCGTGGCCGTTTTGACCACATCTTGGTGGATGAATTTCAGGATACCAACCGGTTGCAATACAAATGGCTAAAGTTGCTCGCCGGTGATCGCGCCGCGGTATTTGTGGTGGGCGACGATGATCAGAGCATCTATGCATTCCGTGGGGCAAACACCGGCAATATGAAAGATTTTGAGAAAGATTTTCGTATCTCGAAAATTATCAAACTGGAGCAGAACTATCGCTCGCATGGCAACATCCTGGATGCGGCCAACACGCTGATACGGAACAATAGCGGACGCCTCGGTAAAAATCTCTGGACTTCGGAAGGTCATGGTGAACCGGTAAGAGTATATAACGCTCCGACCGATTTTGATGAGGCCGCCTTTATGGTAAGCGAAGTGAAATCGCTTCGCTCAGAAGGCGTTGCATTGTCGCAGATAGCGTTGCTTTACCGTTCCAATGCGCAATCACGGGTGCTGGAGCATGCTTTGTTCAATGCATCGTTGGCTTATCGGGTATATGGCGGCATGCGTTTCTTCGAACGACAGGAGATCAAGCACGCTTTGGCATATTTGCGCCTGATAGCCAATCCCCATGATGATAATGCGGTGCTTCGTGTCATCAATTTTCCTGTGCGCGGCATTGGTATGCGCAGCTTGGAGCAATTACAGGATGAGGCCACGCGGCGGGGGGGAAGTTTATGGGTAGCAATGCTACAGAAATGCAAAGACAGGAAAGCACCCATTCCGGGTTCGAGAGACGGAGCATCGATCCGGCTGGCATGGGACGGTGAGGCGGATAAGCCAAAGAAAGGGGTTGAAGGTTTTGTTGCATTGATCGAGTCTATGCGCCAGGTTTGCGAAAAGCTGCCGTTGCCGGAAATCGTCGAACACATGCTGGAGCATAGCGGATTAATGGCACATTATCGGGCCGAACGCGAAGGAGCCGACCGGCTGGAGAATCTGAACGAATTAATCAATGCCGCTGCAAGTTTCGTACATGAAGCCGAGGACGATAGCCTCATGGTCTTCCTGGCGCACGCATCGCTGGAGGCAGGCGAGCATCAAGCCGACGGCGGTCAGGACGCGATTCAGTTGATGACAGTACATTCGGCCAAGGGACTGGAATTTCACAGCGTATTCCTGGGGGGACTCGAAGAAGGTTTATTTCCTCATGATAATAGTCGCAATGAGGCGGGCGGCCTGGAAGAGGAGCGGCGCTTGATGTATGTGGCTTTGACCCGGGCACGGCGACGGCTGTATTTGAGTTTCGCCCAAAGCCGCATGCTGCACGGCCAGACCCGCTACAATATTCCTTCGCGTTTCTTGCAGGAAATACCGGATAGCCTACTCAGGTGGCTGCAACCGGTGCAGAAGACGACAATCAGGAATCAGGGGTGGGGAATCAGGAATCAAGAGCCCGTCCGGTTAACTCCGGGATACGCTTACAGTGCGCAAACTGGCATATCGAACATACGGAATTCTCCGGAATCTCAATGGAAGATAGGGCAGAACGTGATCCACGCCAAATTTGGCACGGGCGTGATAGTCAACTGCGAGGGTCAAGGGGCTGATGCGCGGGTCGAGGTCAAATTCGGCCGAGTTGGCACGAAGTGGTTGTCGCTGGAATATGCCAAGCTGGTTCCTGCATGAAACAGAGTATGACAAAAGGTTATTCGGATCCGTCTGTTTCAAAAATATCCTTATAGCTTGCATAAATAGAGGCAAACAGGGTTGGCACGAGCACGAATAATCCCAGGCCATACGGTATCGATGCAATTACCATCAGCACTACTAGCGTAACGCCGTAAATCTGGAATGCTATGATATTTTTCAGACAGGCAAAAAAGCTGAGCCGCATTGCATCCACTGCGGACATGTCCTTGAATATCACCAGCAGAGGTGCGAACCAGGCAGCCATCATTAGAGGGATGGATAACATTAGTGCGACCAGCAATGCGGACAGGCCGCTACTCATAACATCTTTCAACTCATTTTCGTCGACTCTTTTTCCATCCATCATCAGACCCATCATCACTTCACCTCCGATCAGCATGGCTACCCCGAGAATCAATACCTGCCCAACCAGGTAGATTCCCCCTATAGTGATCAGCGGACCGGAGGTGCTACGAAAGCCCGCGAGCAAATGAGTCATCTCCAGCTTGCCACCCTCCTCCAGAGCTCTGCATCCTATCATCAGCCCCGCTAGAAACACGGGCGATAAGAGGGTGAAAATAAATTGCCCTGCCATGGGGATGAGCGATAGCGTGGCGGCAATCAGAAGCAAGGTGGTACACAATAGAATCCACACCAGCGGAATCTGGCGAAATAGAAAGAAGCCAGTCACGATCCACTGCCATCCTTGCTTTGCATCGACTTGCTTGACTTCCATTTTCCGTATCTCCGAAAGGGGTGACACCGGCCATCCAATCCTGACGTTCCAGTTTACAGCTCAAACCCAAACTTGTGCCAATCTCGAATGGAACACTGAATGGTTTTTCAATATGCGCATGAAGTGAGCGGGATCTTTTGCATGGGTAATTTCACCGACGCGCGGCAAGTGATAGTCATGCAACCGTGATAACCAGAAGCGCAATGCTCCCGCGCGCAACATTGCCGGCCAAGCGCCGTGTTCGGTAGCGGTAAGCGGGCGGATGCGGTGATAGGCTTCGAGCAGAGACAATGTGCGTCCTACGTCCAGATCACCGTTTTCACACAGACACCAGTCATTTGCGGTGATGGCGAGATCATACAGCCATGCGTCATTGCAGGCGAAATAGAAATCTATTACGCCACCTATCGAACCGTCAGCGAATAATACGTTGTCACGAAACAGGTCTGCATGAATGACGCCGCGCGGCAAATTTTCGAAACGGTATAATGATTGGAAACGCAGTTCCTCCGTGAGGATTTTTATTTCCTCCTCTGCAAGAAAGGGAATAACATCCGGCGCAGTTGCGACCCACCATTTTGGGCCTCGCGGATTTTCCATTTTTTCAGGATAGGATCTACCTGACAAATGCATATCTGCCAGGAGTGAGCCTACTTCCGCACAGTTTGCAACGGTGGGATATTCCTGCGATTTTCCAGGCAAACAACTAACGATGCTTGCTGGTTTACCGTTAAGTTTACCAAGAAATTTGTTATCGCGATCGGGTATCGGGCAAGGACAAGGAATGTTGCGGTGTGACAAATATGCCATCAGGTTCAGGTAGTAGGGAAGATCGGAAGGGGTTAGCTTCTCGAACAGCGTAAGAACATATCTGCCGTGACTGGTGGTGACAAAATAATTTGTATTTTCGATACCGGAGGAAATGCCTTCCAGATTAATCAGCGTACCGAGAGTATAGTTTTTCAGCCAAATGGAAAGCTGATGTTGGGTGACAGTAGTAAAAACAGACATGAGCGAGAAAAAAAGAAGGCAGCAAGCGCTATAATCCGGCGCGATCTTACTGCCTTTTATGAAAATTTAAAACTGGCGTATCACCCACATGGGGGGTCTAACGACCGGACCTTGGTCAAGCCCGCCGGTGGCGAACGTACCGTCTCCATGATTATCAATCAGGTAATACGGCAGACCGATGCGTGGGGTGATTTTGATCATGTATAGCCGCCCGTTAACACGGTATTCCTCGACCTTATCCTCTCCGCGTTTGGTGATGGTAACTTGCGGTTCAAGCGAAGAGTCTTCTTCGTCAGCACCAGGCGAAGGCAGCGCTAGCTCGGGCGGTTCTGGCACTTCCGGCAGGGGACGCAAATCCTTTGGAGTGGACTGTGCCGCGACGGATAGCGCAGAGCTTAATAACAATGCAACAACTATTTGACGCATGGCATCTCCGAACAGGGTCATACGATCAATATAGCCATTCTATCTTATATGACACCGCAGTTACAGATTGAGTTGCACTTCGCGTTCGGCGGCGGAAGGCTCGAAGCCTAGCGTCTCGTAATACTGGAAGATCGCATTGACTACTTCGCCGGGTTCATCGATTATCTGTATCAAATCCATATCTTCTGGCGCAATCATGCCCTCGGCCACGAGCGATTGCCTGAGCCAGTCAAGCATGCCGCGCCAGAATGCCGAACAAACCAGAATAATCGGCATTTTCCTGGTTTTGCCGGTCTGGACCAACGTAAGTGCCTCCATCAGTTCGTCCAGCGTGCCGAAGCCGCCCGGTAATACGACGTAGGCCGTAGCAAATTTCACGAACATATATTTACGCGCAAAAAAATGACGGAAAGTCTGGCTGACATCCTGGTAAATATTCCGATGTTGTTCATGGGGAAGCTGGATATTGAGGCCGATACTCGGCGATGTACCAAAATAGGCACCCTTGTTGGCAGCTTCCATAATACCTGGTCCGCCGCCGGAAATTACGGAAAAACCGGCATCGGACAATTGCCGGGCGATCTGTTCGGTTAATTTATAGTTGGGATGTTCGGGAAGCGTGCGCGCGCTGCCAAAAATACTGACTGCGGGCCGGATGGAATTCAAGCGTTCCGTAGCTTCGACAAATTCTGCCATAATGCCGAACACCCGCCATGATTCTCTCGCCGACCAGGTTTTTTCACGAAAATCATTTGTCATGGTACGGGTTAATTTGTCCTGCGTACTCATTGGAAGCCTCTGGGAGTTAAATGAAAACATTACTGCTGGTTGATGGTTCGTCCTATCTGTATCGCGCTTTCCATGCGATGCCGGATTTACGCAATCGTAATAGCGAACCGACCGGCGCGATTTACGGCGTACTTAACATGCTGCGCCGTTTGCACAAGGATTATCAAGCCCATTATAGCGCGTGCGTATTTGATGCAAAAGGCAAGACTTTCCGCGACGACCTCTATGCAGAATATAAATCGCACCGCCCGCCCATGCCGGATGATCTGGCGGCGCAGATTGCACCGCTGCAGGAGTGCATAAGTGCCATGGGCTGGCCAATGCTGATCGTGGAAGGTGTGGAGGCAGATGATGTGATTGGTACGCTGGCTAAACAAGCCGGGCATGAAAATATGTGTTGCATAATTTCTACCGGTGACAAGGATATTGCGCAACTGGTGAATCCGCAAGTGACGCTGATCAATACCATGAGCAACGAAACGCTCGATGAAGCGGCCGTGCTCGCAAAGTTTGGCGTGACACCGGCACGTATGCTCGATTACCTGGCATTGGTGGGTGACACGGTGGACAACATCCGGGGTGTAGAAAAGGTCGGTCCCAAAACTGCCGTTAAATGGCTCACCCAATATGGTACGCTGGACAATATTATTGCTCATGCCAATGAAATTGGCGGTGTGGTCGGGGAAAATCTGCGCGCGACACTCGACTGGCTGAGTCGGTCGCGCGAACTACTGGCTATCAAATGCGACGTCATGTTACCTGTCGGTTTACACGATCTTGGGTTACAGCCGCAGGATAGTAAAAAATTAGCAGCACTGTATGAGCGACTAGATTTCAAAACTTGGTTGCGTGAGTTGCATGAGGCGCGCATAGGGGATTCAGGGGAGAAGGGGAAGATCCCTTTTGCTACCGGATATCCGACAGCAGGTGGGGATAAGGGATCTTCAGGCACGGTACCAGTCGACTACCGGACCATTTTTACATCATCCCAACTGGATGAATGGATAACATATATCAATGCTGCGCCACTGGTTTCGCTGGATACTGAGACTACCGGACTGGATCCGATGCAGGCGCAACTTGTTGGAATTTCGTTTTCCATTGAGCCTCATCAGGCGGCTTATCTGCCGCTTATGCACCGTTATGCGGGTGCCTCGCCACAATTGGCACTCGATTTTGTGCTCGATAAGCTTAGACCCTGGCTGGAGGATCCCGCCAAGTCCAAAGTGGGGCAGAATCTCAAATACGACAAACACATTCTTGCCAATCATGGCATTATTTTGAACGGTATTGTCCATGACACGCTATTGCAGTCCTATGTGCTGGAATCCCACCGCCCGCATGATATGGATAATCTTGCGTTACGGCATCTTGGCACCAAAACCATCAGTTATGACGAACTCACCGGCAAAGGAGCCGGACGTATCGGCTTTGATCAGGTGGAGATTGAGCGTGCGGCGCACTATGCAGCGGAGGATGCGGATGTCACGCTGCAACTGCATCAGCACCTGTACCTGGGAATAGCGGGGGATGCAAAGCTCGATTACGTTTATCGCACGCTGGAAATGCCGGTACTGAACATATTGTTTGAAATGGAGCGTAACGGTGTATTGCTGGATTTAAAGTTGCTGGAAATCCAAAGCCGCGAACTAGGCGAAAAGATGCTGGCGCTGGAAGGCCGGGCACACGTAATCGCCGGACAATCATTTAATTTGAATTCACCCAAGCAAATTCAGGAGATACTATTCAATCAGCTCAAGCTTCCCATTATCAAGAAAACGCCTGGCGGTACGCCATCCACCGACGAAGATGTATTGCAACAGCTCGCGCTGGATTATCCCTTGGCAAAAATACTGCTCGATCATCGGGGCCTTGCCAAGCTTAAATCTACTTATACGGACAAGTTGCCACGCATGGTGGATGCCGCTACGGGACGCGTGCACACTAATTATGCGCAGGCGGTAGCAGTCACCGGCCGACTCGCCAGCAATGAGCCCAATTTGCAAAATATTCCGGTGCGCACCGCCGAAGGTCGCCGTATTCGCGAAGCATTTATTGCATCGCCAGGGCACAGTATCATCTCTGCCGACTATTCGCAGATCGAGCTCCGCATCATGGCGCACATATCACAGGATAGGGGGCTGCTCAATGCCTTCGCTGCTGGCGAAGACATACATCGGGCCACTGCAGCGGAAGTTTTCGGTGTCGAGCTGGAAGCGGTAGTTAATGAGCAGCGCCGCTACGCAAAGATCATCAACTTCGGCCTGATTTACGGCATGTCCGAATTTGGTCTTGCTTCGCAACTCAGCATTGAGCGCTCCGCCGCCCGTGCGTATATGGATCGTTACTTCGCACGCTATCCGGGGGTCGCGAATTATATGCAGCGCACCAGAGAAACTGCTCGAAGAACCGGGTACGTGGAAACCGTATTTGGACGCAGGCTATGGCTCCCGGAGATCAATAGTTCTAACGGCAACCGCAGGCAAGGCGCGGAACGTGCCGCGATCAATGCGCCCATGCAGGGTACAGCGGCTGACATCATCAAGCTTGCCATGATCGCGGTACATGGCTGGTTAACAAAAGAAAATCTGCACAGCAAGCTTATCATGCAAGTTCACGACGAGCTTGTACTGGAAGTGTCGGACGACGAAATCGATACGATAAAAAATGAGCTGCCACAACTCATGGGTGATGTAGCGAAACTGGATGTGCCACTGCTGGTGGAGGTGGGTGTGGGGCCGAATTGGGAACAGGCACACTAGAAATGACCGGATGAGGGCCTTTCCCAATTTTTTAGTTGAAACGTCTTCGGAATGAGGTACGCCGCCATTCAAACAGAAAAGGAAACTATTCCGCTTGTGACTTAATTATTTTCTCTGTAGCAAACATTTATTTGCTTGCTAATAGGGTAAAAATTACCGTAAAATCACTCCCTTTTCGATTTCGGACCTAAATAGGCATATATACATGGTCATTATTCGACTGGCGCGAAGCGGTGCCAAGAAACGTCCATTTTTCAACATGGTGGTAGCGGATTCCCGTAGCGCTCGTGACGGAAAATTCATTGAGCTCGTTGGCTTTTATAATCCCAGAGCGACTGGGGGTGAAGAAGCTTTGCGTGTTCAACTGGATCGCATCACACATTGGCAGTCACAGGGCGCAAAGTTATCCGACACCGTGACAAGGCTGGTCAGGCAGTTCGGTGCAAAACAGAAAGTCGAAGGAACCGCCTAGTCCAAGCGAATCAGCCAGCCCAATGGTAGTGATGGGGCACGTTATCGGTCCCTTCGGTGTATTGGGCTGGCTTAAGATTTTTCCTTACACCGAATATGTAAGCGGATTGCTTGACTATCCGATTTGGTGGCTGGGCGTGGGCAACGGTGAGTGGCGCGAGGTAAGGGTTGTTGAATGCGACGTTCACGGAAGAATGCTGACCGCCATGCTTGAGCACTACTCCGACCGTAATGCAGCAATGAAATTGAAGGGGATGCAGGTTGCGATTCCTCGCAGTCTGTTACCAGCTTTATCAAAAACCGGCAAAGATGGCTATTACTGGTCGGATCTGATCGGGCTTGAGGTTGTTAACCTTCAGAGTGAAGTATTGGGGAAAGTTGCCGGATTACTGGAAACCGGCGCCAATGACGTGCTTCAAGTAAAAAATCTGAAAGAGGATGGAAGGGAAAGGCTGATCCCTTTTGTCGCTCAAGTAGTTATTGAAGTAGATCTGAAGGCTTGCCGCATAATGGTGGACTGGGGCATGGACTATTAGCCATGACTTTTGAATTTGATGTCGTCACGCTTTTTCCGGAAATGTTTGACGCCGTCACCAAGCATGGGATAACCGCCCGGGCGAGAGAAAGCGCAATTTACCAGTTGCATACCTGGAATCCGCGCGACTTCACCGAAGACAATCACCGCACGGTGGATGATCGTCCTTATGGCGGCGGACCCGGAATGCTTATGCTGGTGCAACCCCTGGAAAAGGCTATTGCCGCAGCCAGGGCCAGACAGTCAGCCATTGGAGTTAACGGTGCGAGAGTAATATACCTTTCTCCCCAGGGGCGGCTTCTCAATCATAACGTAGTAATGGAGTTGCGCGAGCTACCGGCATTGGTACTCCTTGCCGGGCGTTACAAAGGTGTGGACGAGCGCTTGATAGCACGCCAGGTAGATGACGAAATCTCCATTGGTGATTACGTGCTTTCTGGCGGAGAACTTGCGGCGATGGTACTGATAGACTGTCTGGTACGACAAATGCCGGGCGTGCTTGGCGATCCCGAATCAGCCAACCAGGATTCATTCGTAAGTGGATTGCTGGATTTTCCTCACTATACGCGACCCGACGTTTATGAAGGAGATGCTGTGCCGGAAGTTTTAATGTCCGGCAATCATTCCAGAATCAACCGTTGGCGTTTGCAGCAGTCCCTGGGAAGGACATGGTTGAGAAGACCTGATTTGCTGGCATTAAAAATCGAACGCGGCCTGACGGGGGACGAAGAGAGATTGCTGGAAGAATTCAAGCATAGTTGCAAAATTAGCTGAAATCACGTGAGGGTAAGGAGCGACAAATGAATTTGATCGAACAATTGGAAAATGAAGAAATTAACCGCCTTGGCAAGGCTATCCCGGATTTTGCTCCCGGAGATACCGTAATCGTTAACGTCAAAGTGGTTGAAGGCGATCGCAAGCGCGTACAAGCTTATGAAGGCGTTGTCATCGCCAAGCGCAATCGTGGTTTAAACTCGGCTTTTACCGTGCGCAAGGTATCCAGCGGTGAGGGCGTGGAACGGACTTTCCAGACATATTCGCCACTAATTGCAGGCATAGAGATTAAGCGCCGGGGCGATGTACGCCGCGCCAAGCTTTATTATTTGCGGGATCGCTCCGGTAAATCGGCACGTATTCGTGAAAAGCTGCCTGCACGTGCGGCGGTAAAGAAGGGGCCTCAAAAACCGGAGTTGGCCTGATTTTCTCCACGCTTGAGTAAACTACTTTGGAGGCAGAAGTTATTGAAGCCTCCAAAGGCAGATATCAATATACAATAACGCGTGACAACCCACTGTCCCGCGTCATCCCAAGAAGTATTATCCTGCGCACCCCGTCAATTATTTGACCGGCTGCCGATTTTTTCCGGGTTCCGGCTGATTTTCAATTTCTTTATACCAGATGTCGTAAACCTCATCCGGCCATAGGGATTTAATCCAGACAATTACGTCATCGATCTGCTGATTTGTCAGCTTGCCATCCCAGGCTGGCATTCCCCCAATATCTGCCGGACTTCCTATTCGAATCATTTTTTCCAGCGTCTCAGTTGAGTGATGCCATGCATGAGCGCTGCCATCCAATGGTGGCGGCGGATATTTTCCGTCAGCTCCGGGGTTCCGCCAGCCGGGGGTAGCTTCTCCGTTTGGTCCGTGGCAGTTTGCACAGTTTGCGCGATAAACGGCCTCACCACGCTTGATTTTCTCCGGATCCAGTTTACGTGCAGCCAGGTTTCTAGGCTCTACCAATGGCGGAACACCGGGAGGTGGTGCTTCAACGGACGGTGGGGAAGCAGCTATCGGTGCCGGTATAGGAGCAGCGGGCGCGGGAGTAGCTGTGGACGCTTCCGTCGTAGCGGCAGGAGGCTTCGATTCGCCGCAACCGGCAATCATTCCAGCCGCCATCCCTATCAAGAGACAATAACGCAGACTCATGACCGCTCGGCCTTTTTATTTTCCGGTGTGATCGCGGCGACAGAAATTTCCTTTTCCTGTATCGGGGGGGCGATGCGAGGAGATTTCATGCTCCTCATTTCAGTCTCATCAGCGACTCTTTTGGATCCGATGGAAGATGGCGGCTGTACACTGATGTATCCCCTTGCTTATTGATTAAAAGTACGTCGTAGGGATCGCTGCGCGCGCCTTCCATGCCCGGAGAGCCATGAGGCATCCCCGGCGCGGTCAAACCGATGGCACGGGGACGTTCCTTGAGGAGCCGCTTGACATCCTGTGCCGGCACGTGCCCTTCTATCGCATACCCGTCAACCAGCGCCGTATGGCAGGAACCGAGGTGGGTGGATATTCCCGCACGCTCGCGGGCCTCCTTGTTACCCACATCGTGGGTGTTAACGGTAAAGCCATTCGCGCGCATATGATCGACCCATTTTGCGCAACATTTACAGGTAGAGCTTTTGTAGACGTCGATTGATGTCGCGGTAGCGCCGGTAGCAATACTCGACAAGGCTCCGATCAGGATAAATCCAGCGAATAATATGTGAACTGGTTTTTTCATTTAATTACCTCAATTGTCCCGTACATTCCTTTGGAATGGCCGGGTAGCGGGCAGGAAAAATTAATTATGCCGATTTCAGTGAAATGCCATATTAATTCCCCGGTCTTGCCTGGATCGACGGTGATCATGTTGGGCTGATCAGGGTGCTCCACGTCGGGAAACTTTTTCATCATTCTGGCATGTTTATCCAGTTCCTCCGGGCTGGCAATCATCATTTCATGCTTTTTTTCGCCGGTATTCTTAAGCGGAAATTTTATCGTTTCATCCCGTTTCACATGTATTTTAGAAGGCTCAAAGCGATTATCCACCATTGTTATTTTAATAGTGCGTGAAACCTTGCCTGGATCACCGACGCTGCCGACTTCTCCACCCGAACGGTTCTCATCGGCAAAGGCACCGGGCACCATCAAGTTTAAGGTTAAAGCAAACGCAATCAAAACCTTTTTCATGTGGTTATTTTCTCTGCAACTAATGGCTCTTCCATGGAGTTGTCCAAATTGTACTATTGGATAGCAGAGATCTGCACCGCAGAAGAGTACCTCAATCTCTTTTAAGCGTTTCAATCATCAATATATCAAAAAAACACGCGATTGCCCAATCAGCGTGAGGACAACAGTGCATTAACCGCCACATCTTGAAGTAGGGAAGCAATATGCCGCGTCTGAACATTACCGGGAGAATTCCGTCATGAGCGATGAGTTTATAGTCCCTTTATGATCATTGTCCACGATTAAAACATCCCGACCGGAAGGATTGGCAGGAGGGATTGGCAGGGGGTAATGTCCGGCGTCATAATCAGAAAGCGGGTTTTGAGTTCTTCTTTGAATAGCATATTGCTTGAGCGACAAATTATCATTATTGGTACAACCGGATATCCATTGAAACTGCTAACGCATTCTTTGGAATGGACAGGTGTGATTGTGCAAGTCGCGAGCGATGTTGCATAATGTCTTAATATCTAGCTCAGTTGCCGGACAGTTCCAAAGTAATGCCAAAGTAATTTTTTGTCATCTGACTAAAAGTGCCGGACTCGACATAAGATAATATATCTTCGGGCTGATCGGCTGCATATGCGCACTTGAGCGCGTATCTGTTCGTAACCAATAATTTGCTATCCGCTCATTTTCCCCGATGAAACTATGTACATATGCTACTTTTTTTAGAGGTGAGACGTGCTTATTGCTGTATCTTTTATCCATGCTCGCTCTTTCCGGTTGTGTATCGCCCATCGCGCTCAATCGGGCTGTGGGAGCTTATGACGAAGCCATTACAAGTGCTGCGTCCAAGCAGCTGCTCATGAATATCGCCCGTGCCCATCATCATCAGCCCATACACTTTACCGGTGTCTCGAACGTTGCGGCCACCTTCGATTTTCGTTTCAGCGCGGGAGGTACGCCTGCGCTGGGGGGACTTGCCGGGCCGATATTAATGCCGATATTTGGCGGAAGTATCGCGGAAAATCCCACTATCAGCATTGTTCCAATCGAAGGGGAAGAATTCACGAAGCGGCTTCTTACTCCCTTTCAGCAAAATAAGCTCACGCTTCTACTTCGCCAGCGCTTCGATGTCGATCACTTGCTTCGGTTGATGGCGCAGGAAGTGCGTTTATATCATTCCGGCCAGCAAATTATCTATCGCAATACCCCAGCGGACCGGCCCGGGTACGAAATGTTCCGGCGCGTGGCACTGCATTTGTCTGCCATTCAAGACCAGAACCAGCTTTACGCTGAACCACTCAGCTTCGAGCGTACCTGGACCATTCCAGCAGGCTCGATCTCGGCAGAAGGTTTCCAGGCCCTGGAGAAGGAATTCTTCGTACTCTACAATAAGCCGGATAACACTTATACGCTTCGTAAACAAGTACCGGGGCCGATCCTTATCACCAACTATGATCCAAAAATGCTTAATTTCGAAGAACGCGCGCGATTAAGCGGGACGATGGAGGATTGGATCAGCAATGACGTCGCTTTCGATATCCGTAGCAATCATTCTGGTGGGGAATGGCCTATCAGCGGAAGTTTCCGGCTCAGAAGCTTTCATTCAATTCTTTATTTTCTCGGTCAATCCCTGGGCGAAGATCCGGAATATGATGTCGCGAAGGATCCGCGAACCCCCTCCATTGCAAACGATGAGAATCCCGTCGCCACGATGGAACTCGTCGTGTCGAATTCAGCTCCTGTGGAGGCTGATCTATCGGTCCAGGCACATAACCGGTACTACTCGGTCAACACTTCGGGCCCGCTCGCGCGGTGGAACAGGGATGCTTTCCAGATGTTGTATCTCCTGTTCCAGATGACTATCACTGATATACCAAGAGTTGGCGTGCCCAGCATCACCATTGCCAAATAAGCCTGGCTAAAGCTACTGTGAACGTTCGGTCTGCTGGATGTTGATATCAGGCGACAAAGCCATCCTTTTCTGTGTACAACAGGCAAATGAGTCCGTGGAATTTTTCAATCAGCGAGGATATTCTGAGAAGCGCCAGTCGCCTGGCGCGATGCCTTTTAGCGAATATGCGCCAATAACCTGGCGGATCAGGCGCAGCGTAGGGAAAGATACCGCCGCGGTCATATGCCTTACTTGGCGGTTCCTGCCTTCTGTAAGCATCAATTCAATCCATGAAGTCGGAATATTTTTACGGAAGCGAACGGGAGGCGTGCGCGGCCAGAGACTGTCCGGTTCATCCATGGAGCGAACTTGCGCCGGCATGGTCGTAAAATTTCTTAGCGTCACACCCTGACGCAGTTTATTCAAAGCAGCTTCATCCGGCACACCCTCTACCTGTACCCAATACAGCTTGGGTAGCTTATGTCGAGGATCGCTAATTCTGTGTTGCAATTTGCCATCATCAGTGAGCAGCACCAGGCCTTCACTATCGGCATCGAGTCGGCCCGCGGGATAAAACCCCGGCAGAGGTATGAAATCCTTGAGAGATTTATACCCGGCTTTGGGCGTGAACTGGCAAATGACTCCATAGGGTTTGTTGAAAAGGATCAGGCGAGGCATGGCCTTGTTCTTATGCGCCGCTCGATATCGGGAGATATCGAGATATTGTGAAGAAAGGTACCTGCTTTGATACTTCGGGTTCTTGGGTCGTTCGTCAAATTTTGATCATGTTATACCGGGATTTGATTCCATGTTTGAGCTTCACATGATGCAATGGCAACGCAAAAATCTTGCGAGAAATTTCAGCAAGACACCATTGGCTGCACCTTCCGTCGATGCAGCAGCAGCTTGATCCGGGTGCCTCACCATGCAATCCGACTGCTTCAGTATGCTTTACGCCATGGCTGAATGTGCAGCGTAAGGGTGGACCTCTCTCATCGTTATGGCTGCAGCACCCCCACTGCAAGGTGTTAAATCCGGCATTAGAACAGACGGGAGATTTCCCTTTCCATTCCCGCGACAACAAATAACAATAACTGGATAATCATTAGCACAAACAGAGGCGACAAATCGACATTGCCGATTGGAGGAATGCGCCTGCGGATAATTCCCAGAAATGGCCGGGTAAAGCTGTCGAGCAGTGGCGCTAACGGAGTATGAGGGTTGAACCAGGAAAATACTGCTTGCAGAATTACCGCTACCAGAATAACGTACAAAGACATCTTAATGATTTCGATCAACGCCAGCAGGGCAAGTCCAGCGATCGCGATACCGATTGTTGAGCTGAAAACATAACCCTGAAGCACATGCACTCCTGCTAACAGAATGCATTGTGCAAGCCATGCCAGCAACAATGTCGAAAGATCCATTCCGCTATACCCGGGAATCACCCGGCGCGCAGGTCGTACGATAAAATCGGTAAGTGCGACAATAAACTGTGACAGTGGATTACGGTAGGGTGTGCGTAGCAGCTGCATATAAAAACGCAGCAGTAGTGCCAGAGAGAACAACCCGAGCAGGGTGTCGAGCAGGAATATCAATATCTGGCTGAGCATGTGGTTTCCTGAAATTTATGTCGTACCAAACTCATCGCCTAATTCGCGCGCGCGCTGATTTGCCATATGAATCGCGCTAATGATCCCCTTTTTAACTCCTGTATTTTCGAGGGCCTGTATCGCGCGTTCCGTGGTGCCGCCGCGTGAGGTTACGCGCGCGCGGAGTGTGGCGACGTTTTCATTGCTCTGATTTGCGAGCCTGGCCGAACCGAGAAAGGTTTCCAGGGTCAGTTGCCGTGCCTGGGTCGCATCCAGTCCCAATTCCTGCCCCGCCCTCTGCATTGCTTCAATGAAATAGAATACGTAAGCTGGACCACTGCCGGAAAGTGCTGTAACGGCGTCTAGCAGCTCTTCGCGATCGCACCATAGCACGGAACCTACCGCCGCGAGTATGGATTCGGCATTATGTTTTTCCTCCGCACTAACGCCAGCCAGGGCGTATAGGCCGGTGACACCCGCACGAATCAGCGCTGGTGTATTGGGCATTGCTCGCACAACGCGTTCGTGGCCTCCCATCCAGCGCGATATATCTTTGGCGCGAATACCGGCAGCAATAGAAATGACGAGGCGATTTCCGAGCAGCCGAGCAAGCTCTTGCGACACAATCGGAAGCTGCTGTGGTTTTACTGCCAGCAGGATTACGTCGCTATCGGCGATACCGCGGGCAGGGTCCGCCATCACCTCTACATTGAACTCATGTTTTATTTTCTCACGCCCTTCTGCGCTGATTTCTACGACGGTTATCTGCTTAGGCGAATAACCCTGCTGCAAGAGCCCGCCGATCAGTGCCGAAGCCATGTTGCCGCCGCCAATAAAGGTAATGTTCATGTACACGCCTATGGTGAAGTTTTATGGGCTGCGAAATTTTCGCTCACTTCCGGCTCATCCGTGATTTATTTTTGGCAGCGTGGACAATAAAAACTTGAACGCTGTCCCTGCCTGACTTGCATAATAATGGTATCGCATATTCGGCAGTGTTGCCCGGCGCGGCGATATACCCCATATTGCTGCTGGAAATATCCGGGTTTACCCTCGCTGTTGACGAAATCTCGCAAGGTGCTGCCACCTGCCTCAATCGCGAGATCGAGTGTTTCTTTTATCGCCTGCACTAATTTCGCATATCTGCTCATGCCGATTTGTCCCGCAGTCGTCAGGGGACTGATCCCCGCACGGAAGAGCGCTTCGCTAGCGTAAATATTCCCGACGCCGACGACAATACGGCTGTTCATCAACACTTCCTTGATGCTGGCGCTACGGCGCCGAGTTTTTTCGTATATCAAGTTCGCGTTGAACGCTGCCGTAAGCGGCTCAGGTCCAAGTCGAGTTAATAACGGATGGAGCGTGGCGTCACCTGATTCCCAGAGCATTGCGCCAAAACGGCGGGGATCCCTGAAACGAAGAATCATACCTGTGTCCAGCATCAGATCGACATGATCATGTTTTTGCGGCAGTGTTGCAGCAGAAAGCAACCTCAGGCTGCCGGACATTCCGAGATGAAGGATCAGTGTGCCTTTGCCACAGTCAAACAGTAGATATTTTCCTCGCCGCGCTACCTTGTTGATTTCCAGCCCGCAAAGCGTGCGCTCAAGATGGTGTGGTATCGGCCAGCGCAGATCGGGATTTCGTATTGTAGTTGCAACAATGCAATGTCCCTCAAGATGAGATACGATGCCGCGACGGATAACTTCGACTTCAGGTAACTCAGGCAATTAGATTATCTCTATAGTTATTTTTTTCGCCATGGCATGGCAAGTGCTGGCAAAAAATTGTTATTGTCCAGCGTCAGTAAGCGTCCGTTTTGACTGATATCCCACTGGACGCGAGTTTCTCATGCGAGATAGCCTGGTAATCCGGCCGAACATATCAGCAGTAACACAAACATGCCGTTTTTCATCAGCTTATGCATAGGTATGCCCATTGCCGACCGTAACCATTCATGCTTCCACAACAGCCTTATCCATGTAACATTCTCCATCCAGGAGATAATCCAAGGATCATTACTATAAACGGGATATTGTAAACAAACCGGATTTATTGTTTTAATTGCTTCCCAATTTTCCTCGGCGAATGGGGCTTATTTGAAACTTTAAATCTAGAGGGTGGCCTATAACCATATTAATATTATAAATATCTTCGCTTGCTGGTAATGTTCACTGTTGGCACTGTCCTCTTGTGATAAGCGTAAAATATACCTAATATGTGGGCTGTAATGAAGCTCAACCCCGCCCCTTATTATCCTTATTAGCCTTATTTTTCGAACCTGTCCGGATTTTCCATGACTTTTAAAATTCCCAGCGCGCTGCTGCTGCTTTTTCTCGCTGCCTGTGCGCAGATTCCATCCAAAACCGCTGTCAACGGGAGCAAGCCGATGGATCGGAGCGAAGCTGGACAGTCAAAATTGCCCAATCAGGATTTGACTGCACCCATGTTGTTCGATTTTTTGCTGGGAGAAACCGCGCTGCAGCGTGGCGACCAGGAAATCGCTACCCGTACTTATCTCAACCTTGCGAAAACGACCCGCGATCCACGTGTTGCCCAGCGTGCCACGGAAATTGCGCTTCATTCCCGTCAGTCTGGGCCAGCGCTCGAAGCCGCAAAGATCTGGGTGGAACTTGATCCGAATTCGGTAACCGCCCGTCAAACTATTGCGGCGTTGCTGGTGAATGCCGACAGATTGGATGAAGCGCGGCCCCATCTGGAGAAATTGCTGGGCTCGGAGGGAGGGAGCATTGATGAGGCCTTCATGCAATTGAATAGTCTGCTGGTGCGTGGTTCCAATAAAAATGCGACGTTCGAATTGGTGCGGCAACTTGCCAAACCTTATCCCAAGTTGCCGGAAGCTCATTTCGCCGTATCCCAGGCAGCCTGGTTTGCCAATTACTTTGATATCGCCCTGGCCGAAATGAAGCAGGCATTAATACTGCGCCCCGACTGGGAGATAGCGGCAATTTATCAGGGACGGATATTGGCGCGCACCTCCAACGCCAGCGCTCTCGAGTTTTATGAAAACTATCTCAAGACCTATCCCAAAGCTAATGATACACGTATAACTTATGCCCGGTTATTGCTGGCGGAAAAGGATTATGCCAAGGCACGCGATCAATTCCAGCAATTACTGGCGGAGAATCCGGGTAATGCCGACGTGGCCCTTGCGGTGGGCTTGCTCTCTCTGGAATTACGCGAATATGACACTGCCGAGTCGAATTTTAAAAGAGCGCTGGAACTGGATTACAGGGATCCCGGGATGGTGCGTTTTTATCTCGCCGGAGTTTATGAAAAAACTCAGCGTATTGATACGGCAATGGAATGGTATCGCTCAGTGACTGCCGGCAGTCAATATATCCCGGCACAAATCAGGTACGCCATCCTGTTGACCAAGAAAGGTAAAACAAATGAGGCGCTCCACTACTTGCACCAATTGCCGGCCACGAATAATCAACAGCGTACTCAGTTAATAATCGCTGAGGCCCAATTGCTCCGTGAGACAGGCAACTATCAGAAAGCGTTTCAAGTGCTTAGCAGCGGTCTGGAAAAACTGCCCGACAACGTCGACCTGCTTTATGACCGTGCCTTGGCTGCGGAGAAGATCGGCAAATTCGATATGATGGAAAAAGATTTACGCAAGCTCATTCAATTGAAACCCGATCACGCCCATGCTTACAATGCGCTTGGGTACGGTCTTGCAGAACATAGCAAGCGTCTGCCGGAAGCACTTGAACTCATCGAAAAGGCTATTGCGCTTTCTCCCCACGATCCCTATATTCTGGATAGTCTGGGTTGGGTGCATTACCGTATGGGCAATCTCAATCAGGGACTCAGTTATTTGAGACAGGCATTCGGAATGAATCCCGACCCGGAGATTGCCGCTCATCTGGGCGAAGTTCTATGGATGCAGGGCACAACGGAAGACGCGAAAGAAGTCTGGCAGTCCGCCCTCAAAAACTATCCCGATAACGAGGTGTTGATAGGCACCATGAAGAAATTCATGAAGTAGTGCAGAGTTTCCTTGCGACCACGGGATGTGCTGGTGGAAAGCCGCCTCAATCCAGTGTATGGCTGTTTTCGCTTGTTAGAGGGCGATCTGCTATTTCGTGGGGGGGTCTGGTTTTATGCACGACACTTTTTTTTACCGGCTGCGCTAGCCTCACCCCTAAAAGTACCATCGTTAACACAATCATCACTGAGCCTAAGGTAGGTGCGGCGAAGGTAGAATCGGCGAGCTTCGGGTTGATTGGCAGGGCTTCGGTGAAAGGCGGCAAAGAGAGTTTCTCCGGTGGAGTACAATGGCACCATGCTGAAGATAGCGACGAAATTCTTTTGCTCTCCCCCTTGGGGCAGACTCTGGCTCAGATTCAACGCACTTCCGATGGCGTATATTTGACGACTTCCGAGCAGCAGCGCTATTACGCCGCAGATGTGGAAAGTCTGACTGAACAGGTGCTTGGATGGCGCTTGCCGCTGATGGGTTTGCAATACTGGATACAAAGCATGAGTTCGCCGGTGACGGCCTCCACGGTAGACATCGATATTGATGGGCGTATTGCGGCTATACGGCAGGATGGATGGGAAATTAATTACTTGAGCTATTTCCCGGTGTCGCAGATACAAACCCAAACTGCACAGGCACTCGCTGCACGGCCGAAATTGATGATACTTAAACGCATGAATCTTCAAATAAAACTTGTAATAGATCGCTGGAATACGGAGTAACTGCTGAGGCAGATGCAGATTTGATGACTAGAGCGCCTACTGAACTCGTTTGCCTCGCGCCTGCCAAACTCAACCTCTTCCTGCATGTGGTTGGACGTAGAGAGGATGGTTATCACCTGCTGCAGACAGTTTTTCGCTTCGTGAATTTTTCGGATCGACTTCGTTTTGTTATGCGGGAAGATAGCGTGGTGAAGTTACACGCACCGACTCCCGGCGTATCTGAGGATGAAGACTTGTGTGTACGCGCTGCAAAATTGCTGCAACAGGAAAGTGGTGCTCCTCAGGGGGTGGAAATATTTCTGGAAAAGCGCATACCCATGGGAGGAGGGCTCGGGGGTGGTAGTTCGGATGCGGCTACGACTTTGCTGGCGCTTAACCGGTTATGGGGATTAGGCTGGAAAAGGCACCGGCTATTAAAACTGGGGTTAGGATTGGGGGCGGATGTGCCCATATTTATTTTTGGAGAGAATGCGTTTGCGGAGGGAATAGGCGAACAACTTTCCCCCATCCCGCTACCGCCAGCCTGGTATCTAATTCTCACGCCTCCTGTTCACGTGTCAACCGCGCAGGTTTTCGTCAGTAAAGAATTGACACGAAACACGATTCCAATCAAAATACCGCCCTTTTCCGTCGAGCATGGGCATAACGATCTGGAGCCTGTGGTATGTCGGGCTTATCCTGAAGTGGCGCGTCATCTGGAATGGCTCAAGCGGCTCGATAATGCCAGGATGGCCGCGATGACGGGCTCCGGTGCCTGTGTGTTTGCCGAATTCGCCACAGAGCCGGCAGCACAAGCGGCATTGGCACAAGTTCCAGCCGGCATGGGTGGTTTCGTGGCGCGAGGATTGGATCGTCATCCCATGCATGATTTCGCGGAAGAGTAATTTTTGGGGAGTCGCCAAGTGGTAAGGCACCGGATTTTGATTCCGGCATTCGTAGGTTCGATCCCTACCTCCCCAGCCAGTTTTCAAGCCTTAAAATACAGGGCTCAGTCAAAAAGATGTTGCGAGGAGTCACCTGTGTCCTTCAGTTCCCGGTTTAAATTTTCATACTGACCATGGCCTACGATAGCTTGATGGTTTTCACCGGTAATGCCAATCCCAAGCTGGCGAAGGATGTGGTGCGGCATCTCAACATCCATGTAGGACGCGCAACCGTGGATCGCTTCAGCGATGGCGAAGTGATGGTGGAGATCCTTGAGAATGTCCGCGGCAAGGACGTGTTCGTTTTGCAATCCACCTGTATGCCTACCAACGATACATTGATGGAGTTGCTGGTGCTGGTGGATGCGCTAAAACGAGCTTCCGCCGGGCGGATTACGGCGGCGATGCCTTACTTCGGTTACGCCCGCCAGGACAGAAGGCCACGTTCAGTAAGAGTGCCGATCACCGCTAAAGTGGTGGCGAACATGTTGACTACTGTCGGAATAGACCGGTTGTTGACCATGGATCTGCATTCAGACCAGATTCAGGGGTTTTTCGATATTCCTGTGGATAATATCTACAGCATGCCGATCCTGCTGGGCGACTTGTGGAAAAGCGATTACCAGAATCTGGTAGTGGTTTCGCCCGATGTAGGCGGGGTGGTGCGTGCAAGGCAGATGGCGAAACGCCTGGAATGCGATCTGGCAATCATAGACAAACGACGTCCCAAATTTAACGTTGCCAAGGTGATGAACATTATCGGCGAGGTGGAGGGACGCACATGCGTGATCATGGATGATATGGTGGATACCGCCAACACTTTGTGTGAAGCGGCCGGGGCCTTGAAAGAGGAAGGGGCGGAGAGCGTGCTGGCTTATTGCACACACGCGGTATTGTCGGGCAAGGCTGTGGAGCGGATTGAGAATTCTGCCTTGGATAAACTAGTCGTCACAGATACCATTCCACTGCGTAAGGATGCCGAATCCTGCGTTCGCATTCATCAGTTGAGCGTGGCGAGCCTACTGGCAGAAACGATGCTGAGGATCAGTAATGAGGATTCGGTGAGTTCATTATTCATGGAGTGAGGGATGAGCCTCTCTAGAACCCATCACAGCGCCGGAATGGAGGGGGATAATGAAATTTTGACGTGCTTGTTGAATGTGATTGATATCGGGCACTGTGATTTCTGAGTAACATTTTCACCGCGCAAGAATTCAAATAAGAAGTTTCACGGGTTTTTATTAATCGGAATCATCTGGTCGCGGGTGATCCATATTTTGGAGAAATAGTATGCAAATGGAAATCAGTGCCAGCAAGCGCACGTTACAGGGCAAAGGTGCGAGCCGCCGCCTGCGGGGTTCCGGAAAGGTGCCAGGTGTTATTTATGGCGGAGAGAATCCGGCGCAAGCGATTGAGCTGGATCATAATGGTCTTTATCACAAGCTCAAACTGGAAGCCTTTCATGCTTCCATCCTCTCCATGGATTTGGATGGACAGAAGGAACAGGTGCTGTTGCGTGATATACAAATGCACCCATTCAAATTGCAAGTGCTGCACATTGACTTCCAGCGTGTCGACAAGAACAAAAAGATACACATGAAAGTGCCGTTGCACTTCGTTAATGCGGAGATTGCGCCAGGGGTGAAATTGTCTGGGGGTCTCGTCAGTCATGTACTCACCGAACTGGATGTTTCTTGCTTGCCGAAAGATCTGCCGGAATTCATTTCTGTTGATCTGACCGATCTGGCCGCCGGAAATACCCTGCATTTAAGTGATTTGAAACTGCCCGAGGGCGTCGAGATTCCTACACTTATCAGAGGCGAGAATTTGCCCGTGGCAACTATTGTCATTCCGCGGGCCGTGGCCGCCGAAGAGGCCGCTGCCGTAGCTGCAACCGACATTCCGACGACCGTGCAGAAGAAAGAGGGCGCTGCCAAGGAAGGCGAGAAGAAAGACGCCGGGAAAAAGAAGTAAGTAATACTTGCGGTTTTTTCCCATGGCCCGCTGGAGTTATTTTGTTTCCGGCGGGCTTTTCTTTTAATTAATACGCTACTGTTCCGTTACGTTTGATGAAGCTCATCGTCGGTCTCGGCAATCCGGGCAAGGAATATGCCGCCACGCGTCATAACGCGGGAGTCTGGTGGATATCCCATCTGGCAAACGAATTGCATGTTGCGTTGAAAGCGGAAGCGAGGTTTCATGGTTTGTGTGCGCGTACCGGGCAAGGCGATTCGGAGTTGTGGCTACTCAAGCCGCAAACCTACATGAATGCGAGCGGGAAAGCTGTCGCGGCTTTGTGTCACTTTTATAAGATTCTGCCTGAGCAGATTCTTGTGGTTCATGATGAACTGGATTTGCCGCCGGGTATCTCCAGACTGAAACTAGGTGGAGGGCTGGGCGGCCACAACGGCTTGAAGGATATTGCTGCACGCCTTGCTACCAAGGATTTCTGGCGGCTCCGCATCGGCATTGGCCATCCCGGCGATAGAAATGTCGTGATAAATTATGTATTGCAGCCGCCTCGCCGAGAGGAAGCGCCGTTGATAGACGAAGCGATCCACCGCAGTCTGGAGGTCTGGCCGCTTATCGCGGAAGGTAATTGCCAGGCCGCCATGATGAAGTTGCATACCAAAGTTATCAAGGATGATATGTAAAAGAAGGCGTTACTTCTCACTTTCTACTTCTCGCCATTCATGGCCCGGACCTGTCATTTATAATTCAATAAATTTATGAGCCTGAAATGCGGTATTGTTGGTCTGCCCAACGTAGGAAAATCCACACTGTTTAATGCTCTCACCAAAGCAGGTATAGCCGCGGAAAATTATCCCTTCTGCACCATCGAGCCGAATATCGGCATAGTCGAAGTACCCGATCAGCGCTTGTCCGGACTCAGTGCGATCGTCAACCCGCAAAAGGTGCAACCTGCGATCGTCGAGTTCGTCGATATCGCCGGTCTTGTGGCGGGTGCATCCAAGGGCGAAGGACTGGGAAACAAGTTTCTTGCTACCATCCGTGAAACTGATGGCGTCGTCAACATGGTGCGCTGCTTTGTCAATGACAATGTCGTGCACGTCAGCGGCAATGTGGATCCGGTCTCGGACATCGAGACCATACAGACCGAACTGGCTCTGGCCGATCTGGCGACCGTGGAAAAAACGCTCCAACGTGAAACCAAAGTGGCCAAGTCCGGCAACAAGGAAGCAATCAAGTTGGTGGCGCTGCTGGAAATGACACGGGCTCATCTTGATCAGGGCAAACCCGCGAGAAGCCTGGGACTGGATAAGGAGCAGCAGCAATTACTGAAGCCCCTGTGTCTTCTGACCGCCAAACCCGCTATTTATGTAGCCAACGTTGACGAAAAGGGCTTCACTGGGAATCCGTTGCTGGTACGTGTGCAGGAATATGCCGCGCAGGAGGGTGCGCCGGTGGTGGCAATCTGCGCAGCCCTGGAAGCGGAAATTGCAGAGATGCCCGACGAGGATAAACAGGTCTTTTTGGCCGATATGAATCTGGAAGAACCGGGACTGAACCGGTTGGTCCGCGCCGCTTACCAGCTACTCGGGTTGCAAACCTATTTCACCGCTGGTGTAAAAGAGGTACGTGCCTGGACCATATTAAAAGGAGATACCGCTCCACAGGCGGCCGCTGTGATTCATACCGATTTCGAGAAAGGTTTCATCCGCGCCGAGGTCATCGCCTACGACGACTTCATCGCTTGCAAAGGCGAACAGGGGGCGAAGGAGGCAGGAAAGATGCGCCTGGAAGGCAAGGAATATGTGGTCAAGGATGGTGATGTTATGCATTTTCGATTCAACGTCTAGTCGGATTAGTGATTTTATGGCGTCCAACGCTGTACAGGAATAACCACAAAATCCAGTAAAAACTGGGATTTGTTGTTTTGTGGAGTCCGGTAGCGTATATTACCATCCTAGAAATAAGCGGGTATAAAAGCGGGTATAAAGAAAAATGTCAAGCAAAAAAAGCGGGTACGACTGAAATTGGGAGCCCACGCTATGTTGAGTGATATACAGTGCCGAAATACAAAGCCAAGAGACAAGCCCTACAAGATTACCGACGGGAAGGGGTTGTATCTGGAAGTGAAACCCAACGGCATTAAGGCGTGGCGCTATCGATTCAGGCTTTGCGGCAAGGCAAATGTATTTGCCATTGGAAACTATCCCGCGATCAGCTTGGTTAATGCCCGCAAAGAAAGAGAAAATGCTCGCGAACTGGTAAAACAAGGAGTGAGTCCTGTACAGGAGAGACGGCTTGCCCGTATAAAGCGTGAGCATGAAGCGGCCACCACTTTTGAAGCGGTAGCACTTGAATGGCTCGCGCTTAAGGAATGGGAAGAAATTACCAAAAATAAACGCTTCGGCATGCTCCGGCGTGTCGTATTTCCAACAATCGGACAAGTTCCTCTGAAGCAGATTGTCCCGTCTGTAATCCTAACGATTTTAAAGAACGCTGCGAAAAGGAATGGGCCTTCTGTAATGGCCGAATCCAAGCGCACTATGTATGGAATTTTCGAACTGGCAGTCGAAACATTCCGCTTAGATTCAAATCCCGTTCATCAGTGGCGTGAATCTCTGCCGAAGAACAAAACGCAACATAAACGGGCCCTTGAGGCTGCCGAAATTGGTGCTCTTCTTCGGGACACTGAAAAGCATAATGGGCGACATGAAACAGCAGCGGCCTTTCGGTTGATGTGGTTTACGCTCTGCCGACCGTCAGAAGCATGCGAGGCTCAATGGTCAGAGTTCGATCTGGACGCGGCAGTCTGGCGTATACCCGCCGAGAGAATGAAAAAGCGGAAAGAGCATGTTATACCCCTGCCCACCCAAGCTGTCTCACTGCTTCGGGTGTTGTACGGTCTCACCGGACACCATTCCCACGTTTTTCCGAATAGGGACGACCGGACGAGGCCGATATCGACAGCTTCATTCCGGCAAATGCTTCATGTGCTGGGCTGGTCTGGAAAATTCAGTCCACACGCAACTCGAACGACTGGGAGCACGAGGTTAAACGAAATGGGTTTTCGGTCAGACTGGATTGAGAGACAGCTTGCTCACGTCGAATCAAACCAAGTGCGTCGCGCGTACAATCACGCGGATTACTTCTCTGATCGGAGAAAAATGATGCAGCACTGGGCCGATTATCTGGACGGTCTAAAGATCGGAGCGAAAGTGCTGCCCTTAAAAAAAGTCGTCTCTTAGGCCCCGGCCGGCAATTATAATTTTCCTCTTTCGTTATTTTGTGTTGAGGCCTGTTTGGGCAGTTGGGGCGGCACATCTTTATTCGGTTTCAGCGGCCCCAATTTTTGGGCGCTTGTTGGGGCTGTTGGGGCAAGTTTGTCCTATCTAGTCCAATAGCGTCTAATTCTTGAAAAGGTTGCGCGGGTTGTTTCTGCCGCGCCGTCGTTTCGTGCTAAAAATTTGGTTGAACTATTGGTGGTTGTGCAGTTGCAGAAGGCTGCATTCCGCTGGTCATTGCCGATAAGCACTGTTTAAATAAAAAAGCGAGCAAAGCAATGAAATTGGTCCGGATGGTAAGAGAGAGAGGTAAACGACGGCGAAATCACCATTAATGTTTTTATGTGTATTAGCTTGGATTTGATGGACTGGCAATGTCGCATTGGAAATGCCGCCAAGTGCGCCAGGCCGGCCATTGGTTTTTTCTCCGAAAAAAGACTGTCGGACACGCGTATGCTGTCTCGCTATAACAGAATTGGATCACGGTGATAGTGGTCAGTAGGCTAACGAAAAGAGGAAGTAAAGTGAACTTGCCAATTCCAAAGCCGCAGATGGAGCTTGTTGATCAACAAGCTCAGATGGTCGTCGCTTTCCTAAAAAATATGGGATTACCTCACGACAATATCATTGCGGCACAAGATCAACGAACAATAATTGCGAAAAATCTACCAGCCTACATCGAGTCACTGCCTCCAGACGTAAAGCAAGGAGCAAGATATCTTTCAAAATTCGTTGTCGGGGCCGGTATTGGGCTATTTGACTACTCGCTAAATGCAATTTGGAATGAGGTTGTAATTGATCTTCACAAAAAGGTAATTGATTACGGGCTGGGAATATTCTACGACGCCGCAATTGGCGGAAAAGCGAGAGAGTTCTATCAATCTGAAGACGATCTCAGATCGGTCAAAGATTCCGTACTGCTCGATACATGTCGGAAGCTGGAGCTAATAAGCGACACAACCCACAAGAAGCTAAAGCATATTCTGGATATGCGGAACGATATTGGAATATCGCATCCCACAAATTACACCATTAATGCGTTTGAGCTAATGGGGTGGCTTGTCACATGTGTCCAAGATATCCTCAATGATCGTCCTACTGCAGCTGCCTTGCAGGTTCAGGCTTTCATTCAAAACTTGAAGACGTACACGCAACCGCTTGACACCATAAATCGTGTAGGGATCGAGTCTAAGATTGGAGCATTAACGTCCCATCATTGTGGAAATATTCTCCGCACAATGTTTGGCATCTATGTTGCCTCAGACACCGATCCTCAGGTCAGAAAAAATATTGCTCTATTGGCGCTATCCGTATGGAAGGCTAGTAGTGACGATACAAAATATCGCATTGGTCTAACGCTTGAGGGATACAACACCAATCTTTATCAAGATAAGTATCAGTTAGGCGCGCAGTTTTTTCAGGCCGTTGGTGGAAATGCGTTCCGCTCAAATGCAGAGCGCGCGATCATAGTAGATGGTCTGCTTGATCAGCTGCTTGAGAAACACCACGGCTGGGATAATTTTCATCACGAAGCGCCGGTTGCGGACGGCATCGTGTCCTACCTAAATAGCCAGCAAGATATTCTTCAGAACTTTGCGCCTAAATTAGTCAAAGTCACGCTGATGTGCAGAATCGGTCGGGGGCTCTCATATTGCAATGGCGTATCACCGCGCGGTTCCGTGTACTACGACCGAATTATTGGGCTTCTTGGTGACCAATACGCACCCATTGCCCTGGCTGCGTTAGCGTCTTATGAAATCCAAGCGCAGCTTGAGCTTGAGATTTGCCGTCAGCAAGCATGTCATGCACTTAACATTTTAAAGGCAGGCGTGGTGAATGAGCGATTGCAAGAATGCATAGATTTCTTGCTTGCGAATCTACCCGCCACGGGCAGAGCGGTTCTTGATTCAAGGTTTAAAAAGCTATCGAACGGCTACATCAATTGGTCGTGATCTGGCAATTCCCTGCAGGGTCAATGACCAGGACGGGCCGCGCAGGCTGGCGGATTTCAACGGTCAGGTGTCTTCTTTAAGAAAGCACGACTGGCAGTTTCCGGTCGAAATCAGTAACTCGAACGTTCCAAACATATTCAGCTTGAATCGGGGCATTGTTGTCTTGTTGTTTGGGTATGCTTGAGTTCAAGCCGGATGTACGGATGTAACGCCGATCTCCTGAAATCCATGGGCAAGCAGAGCTGGTCGCAGTTCCATGAGCGCGCTAGCGGGCACACCCAGCCACAAGAGATTCCTGGCACGGGTGACAGCAACGTAGCCGATCCGGCCTATCTCTGTATCCACTCCTGCTAGAAGCGCGGTGACGTGATCCTTCGCCGCCAGATAGAGCACTGCGTCCAAGCTTTCGCCTTTCACCTGATGCACCGTGTCCACCCGGATGCGAGGGTCCTGCCCATCAGCCAAGCTGCCAGCGTTTATCAACGGAGCATTGGGTAGTCCTTTTTTCGTCATCTTATGTCCCAGATTGTCCGCCGCGGGCAAGTCGAACTTCTGTTGCAGCGCTGACAGCAAAGCTTTCGTTCTTGCCAACAGTTGTGGATGCCAATGCGTATAGGCGTTCAAAGTCGCGGTCGGCAAGCCCTTATAAGGGTTACGCGTGAAGTTCCATATGATGCGGCGCAATGGTCTAGCCTCGCGATAGCGGGTGTCGTGTACGATCATTGAGACCAGACCCTGCGGCGGATCGGCGAGTAGCCCAACAATACAATTTGTGACCAACTTAAACGCCTCAAGGTAATCCTGTTGCTTGTCCCTAAGAATCGCTGCTTGCGCAAAGCCTTTTATGATTCCTTGGCCTAAAGTGGCGTGATTACCTGCCAACTTATCCGCCAAGTCCCGGCCTCGACAGAGCACCGCTGAGCGTTCGACCCTTAGACCCGCTGCCCGCACTGCTGCTTGAAATGTCGTGATGAGTTGTCCGCGCTCCGCATTCCTATAGGCGATAAAATACAAACTATGCGGAGTTCCAGATGCCTGCCGTTCTGCAATGTCGGAGCGGGCCGACAGTTTGTTCGCCAGCTTCAGAATCGCGGCGACTGACCTATAGTTACGGGTCAGCCCATAGCCCTTAACCTCCGCACGCTCGCCGTATTGCGTCAGGAATTTCCCATTTGCACCGGCAAACTCGTAGATGCCCTGATGAGGATCGCCAATCAACGAAACCTGGGCTCCTGCCATGATAAGTTGCTCAAGGATGGCCTGGTGAAGCGTGCCGATGTCCTGCGATTCATCGATCAGGATATGGGGGTAGCGATGGGCTAGCGCACGAAGAACAGCAGACTGTTCCCGCAGAACGCGATAACACCAGTATCGACCTAGGTTGTGGGTATAAGCACCCGTTCGCCCTAAACGGTGGACGACGTGGGAGGCATAAGTAGCGTTCAACTCTTCCATCTGGTCATTGTTCGAGTGATAGAAGTAGACCTTGTCATGGCGCATACCGACCTGCATTCTCGCAATGCTCAGCGGATAGGTGTTTGTCTTGAACCTATAGCCGCTTAGGAACGACTCACCGCCCGTCACGAGAAAGGCTGCATGTGTCGCGCCCATCGTTCGATAGGCATGCGGACGAAGGACATTGCAGGTGAAGAATCCATCCAGTGTGTCGATCTCGACGCGATCACGTCTAATGCTTGTGGAAAGGTCTTGCGCCAGCGATTGGTAGCTTTGCCGGAAAGTGTTTACAGCGACATTGGAGAAGGACAACAACGCGACGCGGCCACGATGATCGCCTAGCCGCTTACGAATTTCTGCTAGCCGGCACACCGCAGTGAGTGTCTTCCCGCTGCCTGCGCACGCAATTACTGACATAGGCTCAAGCGGCGCCTCGATGATTGTCCGTTGTTCAGTAGATAACTTTGTCATGGCTTCGCCGGCGCCTTTTGGCAGGCATGCAGGATAGCGTCGTGAATATAGTCAGGCACTTTGAAGGCAGCCCCGTCCGATATCACCTGCGCCAGCGCCTGGCCAAACCGCCCCTTCTGCACGTTGTTCTGCTTGCGCTCAAACATGCCGCTGAATAGGGCACGTGCTTTTGACCCATCGTCTGCGGCAGCGTTGACCGCTGCCTCAACTGTCTTGCCGATCTTCGGATGAAGCTCATTAAGAGCCATCAACATTGCAGTACGATTGTCGGGATGCAGCGCCAAGTCGTATTCAAGGGTCTTCAGTCCATGAAACACCTTAACGAAGGCGTCCTCGCTAGTCTTCATCTTAGTTATGTTGTCTGACACCTTGATTGCATCGCCGGGACGCGGGTACAACGCCTGCGGCTCACTGCCGTCGGCAGGCTCCTCGATGGGATCGGCATCGGTGAGCAATGCTACCGGAATCTTGAGCGCTTTCTCGCCGAACAACGGCAGGAATGAATCAAAGTTCAACCCCTCGACGCTGATAAGGCTGACGCCATGTTCGCGCAGCTTGAATCCAACCTTCTCAGCTAGCACATTCACCAGCATCAGTTCGGCTGCACCTTCTACGAAGATAGCTCGGCGCGCGAAGAACAGTTCCGCGCGGGTGACGTCAAGATAGCGCTCCAGCTTCTCGCGCTTTCCCTTTTCAAACTTTATGGTTCGCGGAAAGAAGGTTTCGACTGTCACCCCTGTATCCACCAAGCATGTCAGGCTGTCGAGATCGGCGATGCTGGCGAAATTCGGGGAATGGCTGGTGACGAAAAGCTGCACGGGCTTTTCCCCTTCGACGGCCTTGATCGTCGCCAAATAGCTGAGCAGAACAGCTTGAAGCTGCGGATGCAGGTGCGCTTCGGGTTCTTCGATGATCAGGCCGCGGTAGCTTGCTTCCGGATTCTTGGCGAGTCGCTGAGCACAACAGCCATGAAGATCAGGTTGTTGAACCCCAATCCGTTCTGGTCGATCTCAAAAGCATCCACTAGCAGCGAAAGACGTGACGCTAGGCGTTGGAAGTCGCTTCCACTCAGCCCCACCTCAAGCGTTTGAGACAACTGCGGTCCGAGCATGCTTTCGTGCCGAGTTTTGATCGCCGCATGGGTGTTGACGATAGGGCGGTGTTTCTTCAGTTCGTCGTCGAGGGTCTTCAATGCGTCATTGATTCCATCGCGCCCCGTGTCGTCAGCGAGAAGCTGCACCAATCTGGCGAGCTGGCTGGTGCGACTTGGCTTGAGGCTCTGCGAGGCATCGCGCAGGGGGGGCAGATATACTCCGCGCAGATTTTCCATCATGTCTGCAGTCAGGCCCATGTCCTCGTTGTCCCCGCACCAACGCTTGGAACGCAACCGTCCAGTCTTGTCGGCGCCCGTGTAGCGGATAGTGACGTATGCCTCGAGATTACCTGCCACGTCGGGCTTCAACGCACTGAGGAAATCGGCTTCATCATCCGCGCCGAGTCCTCGGAAGATATACTGAAAAACGATGTCCCCATCTGGTTTGCCTCCCTTCGGATGATACACGTCGTCAATGTCGAGCCGCGGGTACGGTTCGTCATGACCCGCCAGAGCCGACATGCTGGCGAACCACTTAGTTAACGACGCTAGGACAGGTAAGCTTTGCGCAACTCATGAAGACTACGGCGGTGTTTTTCTCTTGGGAGGGCCGTGGGAGTGGACAGTTAAACGGAACGATCTTATAGCGTGGGCAAAAAGACATATGATAAGACCCGCTTTTCTATTTCCACAGCCGCCGCTTCTCGATACCGTCCGAAATGTTGCTACGGCCGAAGCTTATAGGGTGGGAACTCAAAGCCATGTTTTTGCGTTGGAGTATAGGCGTGCGCTTCTACGCATTGCTCAGCAGATTAATAATAGGCAGCTGGTAGCTTATGTTCCAGATGCCGATGGCGAGTTTGCCAAGTTGAAAGGCGACGATGCGTTGGTGTTGCAGATGCGCAGCTTTTTGACTGTAGGTGTCAAATCAGACGAACGCCTCCAACATGGTTCCGAAAATTGGCTATCAGGAGAAAGAACCGCTGATAACCTCGTTTCCACAAATATGGACTGGACTGAGCGAGTTCATATTCCTACTGAATTTGTCCCAGCTGCCAAGTCGCCCACAGAGCCGGAAAATGCTCGTCATGTGAAGTCGATTTCAGGAGAAGCGAAGCAAGATGGCAATACCGGCCGAAATATTCTTGCTCCAGTGATAGACACGGCTATTAGGGATGCTGGAAGTAATGATTTGCAGGCCGTATTTTTGAAGCTACGAGAGCTAGCGCTGCAGAATGAGCCTCCTTTTAATGGTGAGATTGACGGCGATGCCCTCTGCTATACAAACTCTGAAAACAGGCTAGCCAAGTTAACAAAAGCTGCGCTTTCAAAACGTCTAAAGAGGCGCCGCACTGCTGAGGGCCAATAAACGCCGCTTGTAGTCATCAACGCGTTAGCGCCTGCTACACGCCATCCCTATATTTGACCCTTAATTTCATCCTTAGACTAGGTGTCGCTTCGCATCTTATTGAATGCGGCTGAACAGGCGTCGCCTCGCCACGAACGGACAATAACCGCCATTCATCGCCACCAGCGGCCATGCTCGGCCGCTTCTATTTCCTCCCCTCAATGAATACCCGATAGTTCTATCCACGCTCGCGGGATAGGGGCGGATTCCAACAGATTTAAAGGATAAAACTATGAAACCTCGTGCCTCACTTCTTAAACTGCCCGCTGTGTTAACGATGCGAGCGGAATCGCGCACCACGTTTTACAACAAGATCAAGGGTGGGCCAGTAACTCCACCGGTACAGCTGGGGACCAACTCGGTAGCATGGCCCGAAGTCGAAATTATCATACTTAACGAAGCAAAAATTGCTGGACAAAGTGATGATGAGATTCGAGCGCTGGTGTGCAAGCTGGTGGCTCAACGTCAAAATTTTAGCAGCGCGGAGGCAAAATGAACTCTCACTATGATGGGGTTCGGAACGCACTAATGTGCTCCTCAGAGGAGTTCGCGTCATATTTTCTCAGTGACGCTGCCGACGCGGCGCGAGACCTGCTTGCCGATTTTCCGGATAAAAATGCACAAGCAATCTCCAAGCACCCTATTGTGGCTGTGGGCTACGCGCTGCATGTCCACTTCAACAACAGTGCGGAAGAACAATACACGCAGGGAGGGGCAATTATCGAAGGGTTGCAGGCTATCAAAGAAAGCGTGGATTCCGTGGCCGCGAGACCTCACAGCGATGGTTCGACCATTGAACCTCAACCAGCCTCGAAGCAAGCTCTTTCCGATTACGTGTGCCTTCAAGAGCTACTGGAGTTTGCCCAACCGAGTTTTAGCGAGGCTCAGTACGGCGAAGCCAAAATCCGCCTTCGACGGCTGGCTGGTGTTTAAATATGAGCGTCGATTTCAGCCGCGTTAAGGCGGCGGCGCTGGCGAGCATAGAAAGCGTTTTACCCCGGTGGACACCCGGCGGAAAGCGGCAAGGCCGCGAGTACATGCCGCTGAACCCGACACGATCTGACAGCAAGCCCGGCTCATTTTCGATCAATCTGGACACTGGCGCATGGTCGGACTTTGCCACAGGCGAAAAGGGCGGCGATCTGGTCGCTTTGGTGGCTTATATAGACGGAGTAAGCCAGGGCGAAGCCGCCAACCGTCTTGCCGCCTTTCTTGGATTGAATCCGGAAAAACCGGACTCGCCAGGAAGCCCTACAAGCGCGCAGAAACATTCCCCCCATACCAGACCCTCAACCACGGCTAAAAAAAACCAGTGGCTCGCGGTTCTGCCCGTGCCAATTGCTGCCCCAAAGCCCCCGGAATCCCATTACCAGCACGGCAAGCCCGCAAAAATTTGGGAGTATCGCAACCCTTCAGGCGAGTTGCTATGCCTAGTGTATCGCTTCGAGCCAATAGCGCCGGGTGAGCGCAAGCAGTTTTACCCGCTGACCTGGTGCCGGAATTCCGAGGGCAAGTGTGAATGGCGCTGGCAGGGTCTACCGGAACCAAGGCCGCTATATCGTGGCGACCAGCTGGTGGCAAGATCTAATGCAATAGTAATTATCGCTGAAGGCGAAAAAGCAGCCGATGCCGCTGCCGTACTGTTTCCTGATGGTGTAGGCACCACACCGCTAAACGGTGCCCAATCTCCCCATAAAACGGACTGGACGCCACTGGCAGGCCGACACGTCTTGCTATGGCCGGATAATGACACAGCAGGTATGAAGTGCATGGAAGCCATTGCCCAGCTGGTGCGCGAGGCGGGGGCAAGGGAAGTGCGGCTGATTAACATTGCCGCCTTTGCGCAAGTGCCGGGACGTGATGGCGCAGGGCAACCGACGTTGAGCGAAGGAACTTCGCTCCCGGAAAAATGGGATGCAGCGGACGCGCTGGCGGATGGGTGGACAGCGGATCACGTGCAACTGCTATGCAGCACCTCTTACCAGCTCTTCAGAGTTGCGGAAGTCAAGCGGTCCAATGGCAAGACAAAGGCAGCGACAGGAGCGCAACACGAACTTGAGCCGCCACAAAAGCGCTTCCATTGCAACGATCAAGGTGTGTGGTATTTCGGCATGAACGATGCCGGCACTGATACGGCCCCGTTGTGGATTTGCTCCAAGCTGGAAATTACCGCTGTAACGCGAGACGCGAAAAACGAATCATGGGGACGGTTGCTGGAATTCGATGACCCGGACAACACCCACCATATCTGGGCTATGCCGATGGAAATGCTAAAGGGTGATGGTACGGAGTACCGGGGCATCCTGCTTTCCATGGGCCTGCAAATATCCCCAATGCAGAAAGCCCGCAACCTTTTGACCCAGTACATTCAAACGGCCCAAGTGGAGGACCGAGCCCGTTGTGTTGAGCGCACTGGCTGGCATGACCGAGTATTCGTCATGCCACAACGTACCATTGGTCGCTTAGATGAGCGAATCCTGTACCAGTCCCAAATGAGTGCCCCTAGTACTTTCAAGCATCGTGGCAACCTGACCGACTGGCAACAGCATATTGCCGCCGAATGCGCCGGTAATTCTCGTTTGGTGTTTGCTATATGCGCGGCTTTCGCCGCCCCTTTATTGCATGTTACCGGAATGGAATCAGGAGGTCTGCATTACCGTGGAGATTCGAGTACCGGCAAAACGACCGCGCTACGGGTAGCGGCTTCCGTATGGGGCGGTAACGAATACTTGCAGCGGTGGCGGGCAACGGATAACGGGCTGGAAGCCTTGGCATCCCAGTACTCAGACTGCTTGCTGGTGCTGGACGAGCTGAGCCAGGTCGATCCCAGGGCGGCGGGCGAAGTGGCATATATGCTCGCTAACGGAAGCGGCAAGGCGAGGGCCAACCGCATGGGGACGATGCGGAGTACCGCAAGCTGGCGAGTGCTTTTCCTATCGAGCGGCGAGGCTGGGCTGGCTGAACATATGGCGCAGGCAAACCGCAAGTCCAAGGCAGGGCAGGAGGTTCGTCTGCTGGACATTCCCGCCGATGCTGCTAAAGGGCTGGGACTGTTCGATACCTTGCACGATCACGAGAGTGGCGCCGTCTTTTCCAAGGTATTGGCCGAAGCGACGACCTTATATTACGGAAGTGCCGCCCCAGCATTTATTGGGAAGTTGGTAGAACACCTGGATAAGTTGCCCTCGATGATAAAGAAAGCGCAACGCGAGTTCACGAACCAGCATTTGCCAAGCGATGCGGGCGGACAAGCGCACCGTGCTGCGCTGAGGTTCTCGTTAGTCGGAGCAGCGGGCGAACTTGCCACAGTCTGGGGCATAACCGGCTGGAAGTTGGGCGAGGCAAGTGAAGCAGCAAAAACGTGTTTTCTCGCGTGGATGGCGCACCGCGGCGGGGGAGGAAATCAGGAGGCTGCTGCGATGCTGGCGCAGGTGCGGCAGTTCTTCGAACTGCACGGCGATGCCCGCTTCACGGAGTGGGACAGGGCGACAGACGATCACGCGCCTAAAACGGTCAACAGGGCAGGATTTAGACGGAAGGATGATGTATCGGGCGAAACAGAATATTTCGTGCTACCGGAAGTGTTCCGGAGTGAGGTATGCAAGGGCTTCGACTATAAGGCCATCTGCCGTCTGCTGGCTGATACCGGAGCGCTGCGAACGGAGGGTAAAAGCTTTACCAGAAAGGAGCGATTGCCGGGCATGGGTAACACCAGCTGCTATCGAATCACTGCGAAATTGTGGGGAGGCGATCATGAATAATTTCGAATGGCTGGACGTGCTAGGGTTGGATGGGACGAATTTGCCCCAACTGCCCCGACAAGTGCCGGAAGAGATAGGGCAGCTGAAACCCAATCAAGACACCACGCCCCAACTGCCCCAACCTGCCCTGGCACAAAAAAACGATGCACAAGCGAAATACGATGTCTCGTCATCGCTGGAGGGGGTGGACAGACAATCAAATAGCGCGGCAAAAACAGACATACAAACGTCGTGGGCGGACGGGTTTCTGACCTGCTGGCAACTGCTATTACAAGGCGGGTTGCTGATTCATCCAGCACAGCAGGCGGGGCAGGATTGCCAAGGCTGCAAGCACATAACCATGGCAACAGAGCATCATAGCACCCGTCGCAAGTTCTTCTGGCGTTGCGGACTCGGTCATCGGCAGCTGGAGATGGGGTTGAATGGCGAACGCATCATCATTGCCCCACCGGGATGTGGAGACTATGAATCTCCAGAGGAGAAAAAATGGGGGTAAGAGAAATCATCTTTTCAGTTGCTTCCCACTCGACCTCTAAGGCTTAGGACAACCCAGACACAATCAGCCTTGCACCCCCCGGAGGGTGGGTTAAAAGTCAATACCTTTTGCAGAGGAACCCGATTGCTTAGGCACAAAATGATAGGCGCGAAATTGGGGAGGGGGGGGTCGGTGTTGGGTTCAGACGGATTGGTAGGCGTGGATAACCGCCGCTCACATCAGGGTGTGTTAGGCCCTTTCTGAAGTGGAAAAAGAAGAAAAACGGTAATTTTATTTCTCCTCGCCTCTGCCAAGCTCAAGTAAACTTTAGTTGATGGGCAAATTTTTCTTGGAGTACGGCGACGTCCTACCATTGCGGTGCAGGCAGCCCGTCTCTATAAATTCCTGAAAGTTCGCATGGGGTAGGGGTCACTCCGCTTTGAGGTACTATTACGCCTTGTCAGGGCGCTCACACCTGCGGCTCGAACAATGCCGCCTCGAAGGTTGTCCAGGCACTCTGACGATAACCACGGGCCGTGGTCTTGATGTCTGTCACCGTTTTTTCCGCCTCGGCAAGCGTCTTTACGAGTGCTCTCTGTGTATCAGGGTCTGGCACCGGGAATTCCAGGCTAAGCAGGGCAGACTTAGAGATGTTCTTCATAGTCGGCGAAGTTCCGGTTAATCGTGTCTCGATCTGCTCGCGTACGGTCGGAAGCTTCATCACGGCAGCCAAAAATCTCCGGTCGAGGCGTCCATCCTCGCGAAACTTTACTCGGAAGAGTTTATCGCAGAGCATTAGCAAGGGTTGCGTTTTCTCGACATACGCGCACGCACCTACGTATCGCGCCACGTTCGCTCGGCTAATGATTACGTCACCCGGCTTGACTTCGTAATAAACTCTGGGTTTCAGCTTCGCCGGAAGTTCTTTGTTTTCGGTCTCGTTGAAGTACCCAAACGAGACTGCTCCAACCTTCAGTACACCCCAGTGTTCGGGCCGGGCCGGATGGTCAAGACACTGCGGACTCCAACCGTTCTCCAAGTCCTCGACCAAAGCGCCAATTGACATCACGGGCCACTTAGCTTTTGTGCACTTAACCTGCGTAACTGCCCTGAGGATTCCCTCATGGCTCCACCGCTCAACGCTCTTGAAGCGAGCAACAAATGCCGGCCACTCCGGCAGCGACGGTGGTGCCCGGACACCCAGCGCTTCTTCAAACGCGAGCCGACTCGCTTTAGCCATGAGCGCAGCCTTCTGCTCTTTCTTTTCTGCTTCGGTAAGGGCGGCCGCGTAAGCACTTAGCAAAGCGTCTTGGTCGTCCAGTGAGGGCAGCGGGACAGTCAAACTTAAGAACGCCTCTGCCGTAACGCGTTTTCGTCCACTTGTGCCGGAAGCTTGGCGTTGCAAATCTTTGCGAAAATGATCGGCGCGAAGCAGATGGTTTAGGTAGGCGGCCCGTAGCTTGGCGGGATCCGGGACCATTATGGGATATTCGGGGGTAACAACCACTTTTGGCATCGTACTCGGAATTAGTCCTACAGCACCGTTACGAGCATCAATCTTGGAAAATACCAAGTCGCCTGGGTAGGCCGCAAACATTAAGCCTTTAAAGACTTCGTTACGGTCTCGCGGAACCACGTCTCCCGAAAATTTGATGGTAATAGGCTGCCATTCGCCCAGACCTACAGCGACCCGTACCGGCTCCCTCCGCTCTTTCAGCAGGAAATGCAGCGGTACCAGTGGAAAGACACTGGTCCGGGGCGTGGCCGCGTTAGCCTCAATCCACCGCTCGATATCCCTCCACCGCCGGATTATGCAGTGGAGGGAACCTGAAAATTTGGCTGTTCCTCCAGTTTCGGGCCTTTATTAACCCACCGCTGGAATTCGCGGAACTGCTCCAGCACTTTCACTAGGTCGTTTTCTACACCCTCGCCCGTATCGCCCGTGGATGTAATTCCCACTGCTTTGGGGGCCGCGACGAACACTGGGTAGTCGAACAGTTCCCGAACCCGCGCCCACAGGGCTATAGTTTGGGCCTCATCTACGGCTCGATACTTGGCTTTAAGCTCCGATAGCAGGACGTCGCTTATCTTGGCGACTTGAGCAAGGGCTGTTTGAACGTCGCGCTTGAGCTGGAATGCCGAGCCCTTATCCTTTGCAGAGGTGTTCCCGTGCCACAAGGGCTTTACTTGCAGAGTAGGGCTGGTCCCGCGAGGGTAAAGCGGAGCTTCGCCCTGGGTCCATTTAGGCAAAGTGCGTGTGATACCCAGTTTTGTCAATTTGGCGAGAAGTTTTTCAGCTTCTATTGCCCCACCTGTAAGGATGCGAGGGGCATAGATGCTGTGCAGCTCATCGCGCTCCGCATCGAATAGCGGGCCAAGCTCCGCTTGCGCCTGTTTCCAGCATGCATCCCATGAGGCTGCTTCGGTATTGGTGAACTTGGTCATGAAGACTAAGGACGCCTTGACGATAGCATCGCTGGAGCGGAATGTCTCTTCGGGCAGACTGACTACTGCAAGTAATTTCGCTCGGCCTTCGGCATATCGGCGTAGCCACGCCAACGAAGGATTGTTCAAGTTACCGTCAGGCAGTACGATACCCATGCGGCCGCCGGGCTTGAGTAGATTCAGGCAGCGTTCGACGAATATGAGCTCGGTCGGCCGGTTTTGCTTACCGAGGCCAATCTCGAATAGGTCGAGTATCGGGGTGTTCTCCGCCATCGCTTGCAACAATCGGTCGTGATTCTCCTCCCATGTCTTACCGTAGCGCTTTTTGCAGTTGGCGATGTATGCGGGATCTGTGGGGACGCGGGTTTCTTCACTGGTGCCTAGTACTTGGTCCTTGCCGACGTTGGACCCGAAGGGTGGGTTGGTCAATACAACATCGAACCGCTCGTTGAATATCCCGTTGATGTCCACGAGGCCGTCGTGGTAGTGAATACCACCGTGCCCGTCACCATGCATAACCATGTTCATTTTGGCAGTGCGGGCTGCACGGGGTTCGGCGTCGGTACCGTAGATGCATTTCCACGCCAGCCGTCCGACGCGGGTGTCGATGGGCTTGTTGTCCGCGCCACTCGGCAGCAGCTCGCGGTTCAGGGCGGCAAAGGCTTCTTCGATTTGCCGCTCCTCTTCTTCTTCCGGTAGCCCAAGAGCTTCGATACGACTGCGATTCGCGTCTTTCTTTGCTTGAATATCCTGCTGTATTAGGGTGCGAACATGCTCGAAGGCCCGAATTAGGAACCCGCCAGAACCTGCAGCCGGGTCGCACAAAAGTTCTCCCTCGGCACGGTCCAGGAGGTCAATCATGAAGTCGACAACGGGGCGCGGCGTGAAGAATTGACCCAACTCCCCGCGGAAGGTGGTGCCGAGGAATCGCTCGAAGGCTAGCCCTTTGATGTCGTCTCCTGTCTTAGCCAAGTCAAAACGCTCTAGTTCCTTGACGATTCGCCGGAAGGTGGCTTCAGAGATATCGAGCCTGTCCGAAGCGGTGAATAGCTCGTCAGCCTTGTAAAAGTCTTTAGTTAGGTCGAACAGGCCATCGTGTACCAGAGGGTCATTCGGCATGCGAGACATGGCGCGCCTGTCGAGATAATCGAGCGTGAACGTCCCATGCAGGCCCGATCGCTCGACATACATTTTGATAAATAGAACCTTTGAAATGGTGTCGAAAGCTCGCCCGGGGTCCATCTTATGCACGTCGCGAAGGATACTATGGCAGATGAACAGCAAGTCCTGGAACTCTTTACGATTAAAAACCCTTAGCGACTCCTTGATTTTCTTCAGGCGCTTGACGTCGCCCCAGTCCGAGGCCTTCGGGATTTCATTGATGGCAACAAAGCCGCCAGGCAGGCCGGGCAACAGCCTGAATACAGCCGTGTGACGCGAATTGGTGGCGATAAAGAACTCACAACCCGTGGCGCGTGTGTAGGACTCGCCTTGGTAGTAGTCGCGCTCCTGAATCTCTATGCTGTCAGTCTTGCACTCGATGACAAGCACAGGCGAGCGTCCCGGCTTGGCATTTTTATCGGCAGCTGATTGCCACACTACGATGTCGGCCCTAGGGCTTCTGTGACCATGCTGTGTCCGCCGCTCCTGGTCCATCTGGGGGAGTTCGTAACCGTAATGTTCGATTAGGATACGGATAAAGGCTTGTCTCACCAGTTCCTCTGGCTTTGTGGTCACCTCCCCCGCCATTCCTTGCGCAGGGTATCCAAAGCCAGTTACCTTCTTGCTGGAGCCGATGGGTGGCGGCGGGGAAGGGCGTTGATGGAGCGAAAGTTGGTTTCTTTGTCGTTGTTGCCATACTCGGGCTTGTTGTCCATGGGCGTTACTGGTATTTGCTCGTGTCGTTTTCCGCGCCGCTCTGCGTGTCACTGGCGCTTCTATATCAGCTCGTCGGAAACGCCAGGTGGTTCTGACCTTAAAGCCCGGCAGCTTCTTGCTAGACGCTCGCTGTAAACCGTCCTCTCGACGACCTTCAAGGCAGTCAAAGGGCGGTGAGACGCAGTAGCGTACTCGGAAACCTGAATGTTTTGAAGCTGAATCCCCTAATTACAAAAACCAAGCATACCATCCAACCGCTCAAGGTATGCTCCTTTGCGCTTCACCGTGCCGATATAGCGCCAAATCGCCTTTCAGAGATCCATGGATAATCAGCACTTAGTGAATGCGGCTAAGATTAACCGAAACAGCGCTAAAGTTAGCCTGGAAGGCTCACGTTGAAAAAAGCGGGTATAAAAGCGGGTATAAGCCGCCGTTACTAACACTATAATATAGAGGTGGTGCGACTTTCAGAGCAGAATTACAGTTTAACGTCTTTTCGCTATTTTTGAGTATGCCATGCGCGCTGTAGTGGGTTCACTTCTCCGCTCCAGTCGCGTAACTGACCCGATTCCGGAATCGTACCGGTTTTTTCCAGATTTACAGTCCCTTATCTTGATGTGAAGAGCGCCTGGGAATAGGAGATATCAACATAAAAAGGAGGTATGAAAATGAGATACAAGGTTCTTATCACACCGGTTGAGCCGTCGGTAGATGGCCAGCCTAATTACAGCGGCGTTCTGGCCGATTACGATATTGAAGCTGCTTCAGAAATTGAGGCTGGAAACTTGGCTTTTACGCGTTTTTGTCAGGAAAATCCTTACCACTCTCTCAACCGGGATGATTACATCGTCAATGTGCATTGATGGAGTTGCTTTATCTTACGTGGTTGGTTACTGCATATCTATTCAGGATTTCTTGATTGCGTCTGCACTATCCTGATCTGAAAAACACTTTTTCTATTCAATGTCTGTCGTGGCGACCTCCATATCAGGCGCGATCTTTTTTCGACAATAATTTTTACTTGGCGCCCGCCGCATATTGCAATACTGAAAGCGCGGAATATTCCTTTAGCATCCCCGGCATCGATTGATGCGCCTTAATCATTTCTGCCTCTTGTAATTCCGCCAGCAGCCCATATTTTCCGGTTACACCAAGTGGTTGAGGTATAATCCTGTTTTCTTTAAATTCCGCTTTGCGAGAGGTTGCTATGCCGATTTATGAATATCGTTGCGGATCTTGCGGTTTTGAAAAAGAATATCTGCAAAAGGTGAATGATCTACCGGTTGCGGCGTGCCCAGCATGCGGCAGCAATGTTTTCACGAAACTTATTTCTGCAGCGGGTTTTCAATTGAAAGGTAGCGGTTGGTACGCCACCGATTTCAAGAATGGCGGCAAGCCCAACCCCAAGCCGGATACGGAAACAGCGGCGGCGGCAACGGCAACGGCAACGGCAACAAAGAATGAGACCGTTACTACAACTAAACCTGCCGCCGATACTGCCTCCCCAGCTTGCGCCACCGACTAGATATCTGGCGAAAGTATCGCTCAATATGAAACGTTATTTCATCACTGGGCTCCTGATCTGGGTGCCTCTTGGCATTACTGCCTGGGCGTTGAAGTTTCTGATTAGCACCATGGACCAGTCACTGCTGCTATTGCCAGCCAGCCTTCGTCCTGAAGCATTGGTGGGTGTATACGTTCCTGGCGTCGGTACGGTACTTACATTGCTGGTGGTGTTTCTCACGGGTTTGCTGACGACTAATATCATCGGCCAGCGGTTGGTCCTGTTTTGGGAGGGGGTTCTGTGGCGAATCCCGGTGGTAAAGTCCATTTATTATGGCGTGAAGCAAGTCAGCGATACATTATTTTCCAGCCAGGGTGAGGCTTTTCGTAAGGCTCTACTGGTGCAATATCCGCGTGAAGGGTCATGGACTATTGCATTCATGACCGGATATCCAGGTGGCGATGTAGCCAATTATCTGAAGGGAGAGTATGTGAGCGTATATGTGCCAACTACGCCTAACCCCACTTCCGGTTTTTTTCTGATGATGCCGAAGAGTGATGTGATCGAGCTCGATATGAGCGTGGATACCGCATTGAAGTATATTATTTCAATGGGTGTCGTGTCCCCTAGCAACGGTAAGAAGCATCCCGGTTCGTCACAGCAGGCAGCATTGCTGAATGGCGCCGCCGTTGCGAGCTCCGCATCAAGCGACAAACCCTGATTTCTGACCTTCCTAATCCTCACACATGCGTACTGATTACTGTGGTTTCATTGATGCCAAATATCTGAATCAGACAGTCACTCTTTACGGCTGGGTGCATCGTCGCCGCGACCATGGTGGTGTAATTTTCATTGACTTGCGTGATCGCGAGGGCCTAGTGCAAGTCGTATGCGACCCCGACAATGCGACCGCTTTCCAAAGTGCGGAAAAAATTCGCAACGAGTTCGTGCTCAAAATTACCGGTATGGTACGGTATCGCCCCTCCGGTACGGCTAATCCTAATTTGATCAGTGGTGAAATTGAGGTGCTGGTACAGTCTATCGAGATTCTCAATACCTCACTGACGCCACCATTTCTGATGGACGATGAAAATCTGAGCGAAGCCGTGCGTCTGGAACACCGCTATCTCGATCTACGACGTCCGCAGATGCAGGCCAACCTGCGTTTACGCTACAAGGTGGCGATGGCGGTTCGTGTTTTTCTCGACCAGCATGGCTTCATCGATGTGGAAACGCCGATGCTGACAAAATCTACGCCGGAAGGTGCGCGGGATTATCTGGTACCGTCACGCGTTAATCCCGGACATTTTTTTGCGCTGCCACAGTCGCCGCAGT
>JBDTDT010000009.1:0-25712 GCA_039922995.1 Nitrosospira sp.
GGCAATCCCGTGAGGGCATCGTGATGAGCCAAATGATGCAGCTTGTTCTTTGCTTTTTCTGCTTGCTCGGTCTGCTTTTGTGAATCAATAGCAGAGATAACCAACTGTGAGTTCGCCCGGCGCACCATGATTAAATCATGATCGGAAGCAATCTGAGCGACATTCATCGTGCGGCTGACTTGTTCGCGTAGCGTCGCTGTTGATTCACGGTGATAAATCGAATCTTCGCGCGAGTCAGCAACAGTTTCACGTTGTTTCACGGTATCTTTTCGGCCCATTCGCCCCCTATCCGCATCGTGTAGCACCTGTTCGCGCGAACTGGCGGTCTTCTCGCGATGGTAAGCTGTATTTTCACGAGAATCGGCGGCATCTTCACGTAGTGTCACCGACTCATTTTTTTGCGTGACCGATTTCTCCCGGACTACAACTGCCGCCTCATTTTCGATGAGAACCCTCTCCCGGCGTGTAACGGCCTTTTCCCGGGAAGCTGGCGACACACCTTCGTGCTGGCTTGGCGCACCCGGTTGACCTGGGTTACCGGCATCAGCACCATCGGTATCGGAAGCACCGTTATTGTGATTCTTGCTCATATTCGCTTCCCCTCCCATTACCCGGACTTTTAGCAGGACCGGCCTTGGGATGGCCCGACATGATACCGTCATAGCCGGGCAAGGTCTCGCCAATAACGATGCCTGCTTCTGTAATGTCAAACAGACGAATATCCTTGCTGTGGTCACTGCCACGGACTTTGACCACCGAGAGGACGCGTTTGAACTGACCTTCCATTTCGGTATAACGCTGCACGATGATGGCATCAGCCAGGAATGCGCTCCCGAACGGGCTGAAGCGCAAATCGGTGAAACGATCTTCCAGTTCCGAAGTCATCAAGATGGTCACGCCCATGCCGGTCAGCTTGGCAACCATCCGGTACAGCGATCCGCGGAAATCTTCACTGAACTCGGGCGCCAGGGCCGGCTCGAATCCAGACAGGGAGTCGATGACGAGGCGCTTTGCCTGCATGCGGTCGATCATTTCGATCAAATCATGCAGGGTCTCGTCAATCGACAGATCCACGGAACGCGTGTCGATCACGCCGACCTGTCCCGTCTTTATGAGTGAAGAGAGCTGCGTATTCAGCAGTTGGCTGGGGCTCTTCTCGAAGGCGGCGATAACGCCGGCTTCACCCCTGCGCGCTCCTTCGGCAAGGAACTCGGTCGCAGGATGGTTTTGCCCGAACCCGAGGGCCCGACCACGAGCAGTGAATAGCCCACCGGCAAGCCGCCACCCAGCATGTCGTCCAGCCTTGGTATTCCCATGGCAACGCGTTCATCGCTCACGGAGAGCTTCTTTGCCGACTCCACCGCTTCGCCCTGCTCGATAATCACGCGCGGGAAGACTTCGATGCCGTGATTACTGATACGAAATGTGTGCAATCCCGGCGCCGGAGCCTGGCCCCGTATTTTGACCACCTGCATCTTTCGCACCATTGAGTTGCGATGCAAATTTTGCGACAACCACAGGATGCCGTCGGCCACGGTAAAGACGGGGCTCGACTCGGATTCCGCCGTCAAATATTCACCGATGAGAAAGGTGGTGGCCTGCCAGCTCGTCATCTGCATGCCCAACTGCTGGATGAAGCGCTGCAGTTCGGACACTTCTCTCTGCTTCGCCGACTGCACGACGGACCGGAACGAATCGACAAATACGAAACTTGGACCGTAGTCCTTGACTTCCTGGGCAATACGCATCAGGACGCGCTCGAAATTTCCCTCCACGAGATCCGCGGACAGATTGACGAAGCGAATGGATGCGTTTATTTTATCGATGTCGAAAAAGCCGAATTGCTGCTGGTAGCGCAGCATCTTTAGGGCGGGTTCGCCCACAACCGTGAAGAACAGGGCCCGGTTATCCGCGTTTGCCAGCGAAAACATGATCTGATGGGCAAGAGTGGTTTTTCCGGTTCCCGGCGTGCCCGCAATCAGGTTGAATGAAAACTCCGGCAGGCCGCCGCCCAACAGGTTGTCCAGGCCCGGCACGCCCGTGGGTAGGCGGCGTATGCTCAGCTTTTCAGTCATTTTTGAGGCTCCTTGCCAATAACATTTAAAGGATCGATACCCCAGGCCAACTCTAAAATATGGGTAGTCAGCTGTTCGCCCATTAGTGATGACAGGATGTCGGTAAAAGTGATCAGCAGCAGAGTCGTTGCCTCGTGGGCTAATGCGGGAGTTTGTGCTTCCAGGTTCGTTTTGAGCCCTGCAAAGCGATGATCGGATTGTGGGGCCAGCGGACCGGTTGCGAGCCAGGGAAAAGTTGATTGGGCGAGGAACAGGCTTCTCGCGTAAAGGGAATTGAACCCATCTTCACCCACGATAGAAATAAGCTGGGTCGCCATTTGCTCCCACAACCTGATCGCAGCATCCGCAACTTTCTCAGTAGGTTGTGCCATGAGACTTTTAATTAGCTGATGTCGCGGCAGATCGCTGGTTTCCATAAGAGGGTACCGAAGGTCTTCGGTAATGCAACGCTTGCATCGCGGGAGATTGATAAAATAAGGATGAAAAGCCATTATAGTATGACATCAAATACTTAAACATATTCAACGTCTTATAGGAACAAACCTATATTATTGGTAGGGTCTGCTCTTCAGGCTCTTTTATTGAAGTTGCTTGCAGGCGCTTGTATGCTTACTTATCATGGCGTAACTTCTCACCCGCGCGATTTTCTAATTCCTGGCGATTCAGAGGGGTTCAGTTCACTAAGCGGCGGCGGATACCTACAGCATATCGTCAGGTATATGAATAGCTGTAGGATTTTACAGGGTCAAGTAAGGAATGGAGACTTAATCCACGCCCCTGTCAATCACGGTAGCCGCTGGATAAAACTTGGGCCAGCAGCGGTATATCCGGCGAACAAGCATCGCGGCAGCACGCGACCGCGGGGTCAATCATTTTAACGCTTTCGCGAAAACACTGCCGTTTCACTTAAAAAATCCGCGGCTTGAATTAACTCTTTTTGGGTGCCGCATCTCCTCAAAGCGTTTTGAGTTATTTAGCTGCGAAGCGAGTTTGAATTCATTGATAGCCGGCGATTTTCATTTGTTTCGGGTGACCCAAATACCCGATACGCAAGCAGTTTTACCCGGTCATTGATAAGGAACCAACCGAAGGAATATGCCCATACCATGAGAGCCCACTCCCAGCTGATTGGCGGCATAAACAATCCATAAACTGCGATCAACGTGGCTATCACCTGTGTGCCGAACACTGCCGCCAAAAGAGTGGGTGCGGGACGAATCGACCAGAAAGGACCGCGGGTACGGGTAATAAAGATCTTGAAATGCCCCCCACGGAAAGCTTAGTAGATCAACGTCTGAATGAGTTCGCGATCAAGGTGAAAGACCTGTTCCGCGATATAAAACAAGCCAAATGCATCCATAACCCCGATTACGCTGATTACCGTCGCAACTCCCAGCACCATGCGCATATTCCACGCTTCCGGCCGGTTCGAATAATGTACATTGTCATAGGCGATTGACAGGATCGCGGCATCATTGAGCAATGCCAGCATCACGATCATCACTGCCGTCAAAGGATAAAAGTTGAAGACAAGAATTGATAATGTCATGAATAACAGCACGCCCAGCGTCTCGGCGATGCGATAGATTGCGTAGCTTTGCATCCGCTGGAAGATTTTCCGGCTTTCCTTGATCGCATCAATAATCACCGACAGGCCGGGCGTTAACAGCACGATGGATGCTGCCGCGCGCGCCGCCTCCGTCGCGCCTGAAACAGCAATGCCGCAGTCAGATTTCTTAAGTGCTGGGGCGTCGTTCACCCCATCTCCCGTCATGCCGACGATGTGGCCGCGTTGCTGCAGGACATTCACAATGTGGAATTTGTGTTCGGGAAATACCTGGGCAAAGCCGTCGGCATTCTCGATGGATTCCGCCAACTGTGTCGTTTCTCGACGTTTGGTATCCCCGAAGCCGCTAGCATCGAGGATATTCGGGTTCAATCCTAATTTTCCTGCGGTTTCCCGAGCGATGGCCAGCTGATCGCCGGTAACCATCTTAATCATCACGCCCATGTGGCGCGCGGCCGCGATGGTAGCCCTGGCTTCTTCCCGGGGTGGGTCGAATAGGGGCGCACGCCGATAAACTGCCATGAGCCTTGTCCATCAGCCCGAGCCACGCCTAGCGAACGGAAGCCACGCGCCGCAAATTCATTGACCGCTTTCTCGATAGCGGCTTTTACTTGCTCTGTATTGGCCGACAATTCTAAAATCACCTGCGGTGCACCCTTCGTTACCTTAAACAGTTTGCCGTCGGCATCCTTGACGAGGGCCTCGGTGCGCTTGTGCACCGGGTCAAATGGCTGGAAATGAACTATTTGGAAGCTTTCCCGGATGTGTTTATTCGCAAGACCGCTGAGCACGGCCAAATCGATAACGTCATTATTGTCCGGGCGCGACGCCAGTGCGGCATCGAGGATTACTTGATCGACAGGAAAACCGTTAACGCTAAACGGATCGCCCAGCGTGAGCTTGTTCTGCGTCAAGGTGCCGGTCTTGTCCGCACACAGAATGTCCACACCTGCCAGTTCCTCAATCGCTGCCAGCCGGGTCACAATTACCTCTCTTTTGGCTAGCAGGCGGGCGCCGGCCGCCATGGTCACCGACAGGACGGCTGGCATTGCTACGGGAATCGCGGCCACGGTCAACACCAAGGCGAACTGCAGCGTGGTGAGAATCGGGTCACCCCTGAAGATTGCGACGCTAACAATCACCCCGACGAGAGCGACCGCGAGGATGATGAGATAGTTGCCGATCTTCAGCACCGCGCGTTGAAAGTGGCTGACGGCGGTCGGCTCTTGCATCAGTTGCGCCGTCTTGCCGAAATAGGTATTCACGCCCGTGGCATAGACCAGCGCGTCGATTTCGCCCTGCCGGATAATCGACCCTGAAAATATGGCCTCGCCAAATTTTCGAGTGGCAGGTAACGATTCTCCCGTCAGGGCAGACTGATCCACCTCTACCGAATCGCCCCCCAACAAACGCGCATCCGCAGGCACGATGTCGCCCAGACCCAAATGGATCACATCGCCCGGGACCAATTCACGCGCTTTGGGAGTACCCCATTTCCCATCGCGTTTCACCCAGGCCTTGACCGCCAGCTTGGCCTTTAGGGCGAGGATGGCGTTACCCGCCTGGTGTTCTTCCCAGAATCCGATGACGGCGTTGACCAGAAGCAGAAAGAGGATAATGACGAAGTCCGGCCAATGCCCCGCTAGCGCAGAAAGGATCACGGCTGCTTCGATCATCCATGGGATGGGACCCCAAAAATAGGTCAGGAACTTCAGGAACGGATTGATCTTTTTTTCTTCAATCTCGTTAGGCCCATATTGGGTCAGCCGTCTCTGCGCCTCGGCTTGACTGAGACCATCCGGCGATGAATCTAATTTTTTCTCCATCTCCGCCAGAGGCAGGGATTTCAGGTCGTCCCTTCTATTGGAATTCGATCCCGGCTTCGATGCGGGCGCCTTGGGCTGGTCATGCATCCGCAACTTTCTCGGCGGGCTGTGCCATGAGACCGTCAATTAGCTGACGTCGCGGCAGATCGCTTGTTTCCATAAGAAGGATACCGAAGTCCTCGGTAATGCAATGCTTACATCGGAAGAGATTTATAAAATGGAAATGGCTACAATACTATTACAGTATGGCATTACGTTTCTGAATAGATAGCTAATTTTATGGGCACAAACATATATTTATTGGCAGGAGCCATTCTTCAGGTTCTTTTATTGAACATCGCCTTGCGCAGGATGGCGCCCTTTGATCGGCTTGAGCCACCGGCTTTATCTCCAGCTGATGTGCTCCCGACAAGCGGACTTTATGGATTAAGCGTGCGCGAGTTCGAAATACTACCTTGGGTAAATGGGCAAGCCCCAGGCAGAAATCGCATCCATCCTGGAAATCAGCTGCTGCACAGTCAAAAACCACATGCAGAACCTTTTCAGGAAACTCGATGCGTACAATCCGTCTTCAGGCGGTTGCAAGGCCGGGTTTATTCCTGTCGTAACATCGCCTGGACGCGCCGCCCTGCTTGCCATGCGCAACATGCCACTACATCAGTAACCAGGACATGCCTTGGCGCCTTGGACGCAGGCGACATTATTTTTCCTGGTTAATCCCGGCAGGGATCATGGGCGGGTGTCGCGCGGCACGATTCCCTCGATTCTTTGTGCCAGCGTGGCGGCGGATAACTCGCCAATGCGGCGATCCACCAGCGCACCCTTTGCATCGAAGAACAAGGTGGTGGGCAGCGCTTGGGAATGGGTCTGGCTGCTGAGTTCAAGGCGGGAATCGAGCAGCACGTTATCGAGGTCGAGTCCTTCCCGTTCCAGGAACTTCCGGATCGTATCGGCCGGTTCGCCCTGGTTGGCAAAGACGAAGACCACATCCGGACGGTTCTTTTGCGCGTCCCGCAGCACCGGCATTTCCCGCATGCACGGCGGACACCATGTGGCCCACAGGTTGACCACCATCGGCTTGCCGGCGAATGAACTGAACTGGACGGAACTGCCCTCCAGGCGGACCAGCTCTGCTTGCGGCATCTGCACCGGGACGGCAAAGACCGCCGCCGCCACCGCCACCCCAACCGCCCAGGCGGCTCCCCCAGCCGATGCCGAGAACAGCAGGATGCGTCGCCCTTCCCGCACATGCCATGCATACCAGCTGATGCCGGTCGCAGCGGCCAGGATGCCCGCTGCCGGCGAGAACCCGCCATCGAGGATATTCAGGATGCTCCATGGCGCGTGCTTGTATAAATTGAAATAGACAATCACGAAGGCAAGCCTCGCCGCGACCACAGAGGCAATGAAGACTTTCCAGAGAATCGGCTCCACATCCACGTTTCGCGGCCGCCCCATCCGTTTGGCGACGAACGAGGCGATCAGCATTGCACCCAGCAACAGAAAAAAATTGATGTGAAACGCAACCAGCCCGATGTTGACTGAACCCATCAACCTAAATCCGGCAGTTGGACGGGGTGGAGTGTGTGGTTTTTGGGATGCAGGGCAAGGCGCAACGAGGCGGAATGGTGCGACCGCGAAGGGAGGAGCAGTGCCTTCCGCAGGAAGGTGCGACCCCGCAGCGGAATGCGGGCGCCATGAAGCACGCTCGCGGCATCCCCTGCGCTGCCCGATCCCCGCTGCGCGAGGGCCCTCGTGCGACGCTCCAAGGCGCCCCATTCCAAGGAGTTGCAACGCTGCCATGCGCCACAAAAACTATACAATCTGCCCTGTAGCGGCCTCACCCGGAAGGTGAGGCTCAAATAGCACAAAATATTTTTATTTATCATGGCTATAACCTGATAAATGAGCGGTCAACTGCCGGATTTAGGTTCAAATACCCCGGTTAATGAAAACGGATGCCGAAGCGCATTGTGTCACGGGTGCATAATTCCCCGCCACCGCGTGGTGCGTCGGGGGTTTCAGGCAGGGTATCAGCTTTTCTTCGTCTTTGCCTTGCTTAGGGGGCGATCGCCCAAGACTACAGGGTCAGCATCCGCGTTTCCGGCCGGCACGCAAAGCGCGAGTGGCGAGCTGCCTAGGCCTGTTAACATTTATTCCGCACCCGCGTTGCTATACGAAAAACGCGGAGGCAAGGCGCGAAGCGCAGGCCATAGTGGGCCCATAGCCAAGCGTTGTAACGCGGCATCCGTATTTTTTTTGGTGCGCAACCCGAAGGGACGGGACGCGGGCATGAAATAAGTGTTAACAGGCCCCAGCCTATCGTATTACAGTCAATTGCAGAGGGAAGCCTATGATCGCACGGGCGGTTTCTCGTAGTAATTTCGATACCAGTTCCGTTTATCGTAAGCCGCCCCCAAGCCTTCCTGTTCGTGGGAAGCCTTCGCGATCCGGGGACGACCCGCTCCATCCCGTATTTCCCGCGAGGCCTGAGACAATTTGATATAAAGCGGGCAAAGCCATGCCGACCCGCTAAAACGGATGAAAGTTCTCGCACAATCCACCCAATGCAAGAGTGCCGATGAAACCGCGCGCTCGGTAATTTTATTCATGAATCCTCGAAAAAGGCAGGTTGCACACCGGCAACCCGACGGTAAGGCCATGCTACGCGTTCAGGGGATTCTGGCTATTGGACTCAGGTACTAACCGCAAACCGGCTTCTGCTGGCGCCCTCCTCGCGCCTGTAGCCGTGTTGCAAAGAATTAGAACAACTATTGGCCTTCAAAATCGTCAAAATCCGGCCTCACCCAGTCACATTTTCGCTTCAATTCTTCAAGTCCGACAGACTGCCCGGCAGAACGATCTTAAGTTTATCGAAAAAGTCATAACCCGTTTTTGCCTGTTTAGCCCGGTACATGGCAGCATCCGCTTTCGCAACCAATTCCACGCCCGTACTGCCATCCCCCGGGTATACGGCAATTCCGATACTGGGCTGGATGGCAAGCGTCAAACCCTCAAGAATCATCGTTTGCGAAATCTTGGCGAATACCTTCTGTGCAATGCACTCGATATTTTCGATGTTCCCGGGATTCACCAATAAATAGAGGAACTCATCGCCGCCATAACGGCAAGCGGTATCCCCGCTACGCGCCTGTTCCTGCAATCGTTGCGCAACCACCTGCAGCACCTTGTCGCCGATAGCATGTCCGTAATTATCGTTAATCCGCTTGAAGCCATCCAGATCCAGGAACATCACTCCCAGAATCCAGCCGCCCCGCTGGGCAAGCGCGATTGCCTTTTCAAGGTGCTCATTGAATAGCTGCCGGTTGGGAATGCCTGTGACAAAATCGTGCAGCGAACGTTGCGTGGCTTCCTTTGCCACCTGGTGTGCCTGGGTCAAAACGTCGCCCATATTGGACAGAATATTGTTTGCGGCCGACAGCTTACGCTCGGTTTCCTGAAGTTTCCGGTTCAGCGCTTCGCGGTCCTCGATTTCCTTTGCCAGGACCTCATTGACCCCGTGAAGCTCGTCGGCACACTCTTGCACCTTGTTTTCCACGCCCTGGCTTTGCGCCAGAGCTTCTTTCCTCTGCTGCAATGTAATGCCGGCGGCCATCTCCTTCTTTACCGTTTCGTTAACACCGGAAAGCTCAAGGGCGCAATCCTCTATCTTATCCTTCACAATCTGGCTTTTCTCCAGCGCCTTTTCCAGCAATGGAGGGCTGTCAGGGGATGCCGCCGATGAGTTATGAGGTGAAGTCATTTTTTACATGAATTATTTCAAATGAGTTTTTGGCATATTCCGGCGGTTCCCGCCACAGGCTCGCGCATCGTTCCCACCCGGCGAATCCCATCGCTGCTGCCCGGGAGGCCGGCCCTGCGGAGCCGGTTCCATCATGGGTCATAGTCCTGATCGCCCGCCCGGCTATTCATTACACGAAATGTTACTTTTGATTCAAAATTGTCTCTGTGCGATTTCATACATAGCTGTTTCCGTTATTCAGATTGGTTGCAGCAGCAAGCCTGCCGAAATTATATGACGCTGTCGCACAGCCGAAGCAGAACTGTCTGCTGGGCGGCTTGTCCCCGGCAGAGTACGCCCGCTGGCTGCCGGATCTTGAACTCGTTCACCTGCCGGTCGGAGAAAGCAGGGATCATCTGATGGTAGTAGATCGTCAGGAGCTGGAATCCCGGGCTGGCGAGCGCTACGCCGTGGTGAGCAAAGCATATCAATCAAGGTACTGATCCACCCTGCATAGCGCCCTGAAAAAAACGGTGGACTGCGAATGACAAATCCGTTTATTCGCGCGCTGGCGGCAATAGCTCAGCCAGGAAATACCTGATATTCCGTCAATCGCTTCAGGAGCGGATTGGGCTTTGTCCGCCGGTTATCGGGCAGCGTGTTAAATGCGAGTCTTAGGCGTTCCGGTGAATTCCACCCCCTCCCCCGCTCTTCCTCTGGAAGGTGCGCAAAAATCCCGGAGACACTCAGCGGCAGCAATGGGCAGCTCTCAAGGCAAACTTAACTGTGGATAAAAGCTAGTCTTAAAGGTCCATTGACCGGCACATCTCCCAGCGTAACATCCATGCGCTCACAAGGTTTTCCGTGAGCCCGGCAGCCTTATCCGCACGCATGGGGATTATTCGGAGGCGGTCGAGGTTCATAGGCAAGCCGTTAAGGCAATGTTGGCCCTGCAACAAAACTTTTTTTTAAAAGGATGCACCATGAAAAAGAAAATCGCTTCGCTTCTACTGGTATCCGCTTTTACGCTGCCCACTTCCGCTTTTGCGCTCACGAGTTTCAGCGCAATTCTTGATCCCTTGAACAACTCGGGCGTCCATGGAATTGCAAATTTGACGCTCGACGGAAGTATTCTTACCGTTAACATGCTTGCAACCGGTTTGGAACCCAATGAAATGCATATGGCTCACATTCACGGCATGCTTGATTCAAATAACATGCCGCTTGATTCCACGATTCCTACAATCGCTCAGGATACCGATAAAGATGGGTATATAGAGCTGGCGGAAGGCCTCAAGACTTATGGGCCCATTTTACTGCAGCTCACCAATCCGCCGGGCAATACCACCAGCGGATTTTCAAATGCGCCCTATGGTCAGATCAATTATTCCGAAACGTTTGACCTGTCGAAACAGTCCGACTTCGGAACCACATTCACAACAGCACAATTACTGCCGCTTTCCCTGCGGGAAATCGTCATTCACGGGATGACGGTGGGAAATGCCGGCGCCGGCACACCCGGTGAAGTCAACGGTATAGCCGGATACAAAGATCTCTTACCCGTCGCTGCCGGGAGTATCTATCAAGTAAGCCCGGTACCCGAGCCTGAAACGTATGCGATGCTGCTTGCCGGTTTAGGCTTGCTAAGTTTTGTAGCGCGGCGCGCCCGTAAGGCGGGTAAGGCTGATGGATCCATTGTCTAGCCGGGAACGAGGCAGGCAATAGAAGTAAAGAGCGTCAGCGTATCGTTCAGGGGTGATCAGGATTTCTGATCTCCTGACTATACGCCCGCGCCAGGGCTCAGGTCATCGCGCGGCAACGGCGAGCAACCCGGCTCACGGAAGCAGGCCGGTCAGCATTACGCATCCAGGCACACTATTTCAGTTGACGCGCCATATCCGGAGAAAGCAAAGGTAAACCGGGCTGCAGGCTTCCTCAACCGACATGTTGGCGGCGGTAACATTTTGCGCCCGTCACACAAATAAGAGGATGTGAGCGAACACCGCTGTGATGCACCCTTACTCAGAAAAAACCCGTTTGCGTAAATAATTGCGCAAGCTTGTCCGCGCGGAAGGCTTGATAAGCCTTCCCTTCTTTATCGCGAACTGTGATGGCGAGACGGCCGGCAGGCTTAAGAACGCGATGCAGCTTGCACAACCCCTGGAGAGGCTCCTTCCAAAAGTAGATGCAGTGGATGGAAAACGCTTTGTCGAATGTGGAGCCGGCAAAAGGCAGATGTCCCGCTGAGCCAAGTTGTAGATTGACGCGTCCGGCGGTAATTGCTGCTTCGTTTAATTGCCTTGCCGATGCCAGCACGTTTCGGAATGATCCATGCCGTCGATACGGACCGAGGCGTTTGCATCCGACAGCAATTGGATCGCCTGCCCGGGGCCAAACTCCACCTCAAGAACATTTTTGCTGTCCTGGATCTCCAGGAGATGGATAGTCCACCCGTTGTCGGGACGGTTGTGCCACGCCATGATCCAGCCGACCAGACGGCCGATTAAATCTCTCGGCAGTCCAGCCTGGCCGATTTCAGAGCGCATTCTCTGCATTTTCGGCATCCTCGATCTCCACGCGCAGCGCGTCCGAAGATTCCCTGACAGGTATCTGGAATCGGAATGCATGCTTTGCAGCGGCAACGCCGGACTGCGCGGAGAGGCGGTTGGGATCGGCCACTGACACGGGAGTTAGCGCATAAGCCGACGATAATGTAGCATATCTGTCTACTGCCTGATTGTTTCGGCATGGTATAACCCCTCCGGAAGAGGCGGGTTTTCCGGGCGCCGGTTATTGCATTGAAAAATGAAGGAAACCCGGAGATGCGCAATTTCTTTAGTACAACGCGGAGCAAAAGAATGAAGCACATCGTCGCAGCAACCTTCATATCGGCAACCATGATATATCCCACCGTTGCGGGTGCACAGTACGGAGGCAGCACCGAGTTCATGATGCAGCAGCGCCTGCAGCAACAGCAGTTGCAAATGCAGCAGCAGATGTCCCAGCAACAGATGGAGCAGCATCAGATGCAGGAACAGATGCTGCAACAAAAGTCCATGCAGAACAGGATGCAGCAACAGATGGATCAGCAGTCGCTGGACCGGATGAATGAAAGGCAGCGGCAGAACAATATGCGATAAGGGTAGCACCCCCAAGCGCCCGGGAATGATCGGTGCAATGAAGTACACATAAAAACCAACGTCCTTCATCCTGCATAAATGAAAGAATTATTCCGCACTTCTGCGATTGCCGCCTTGCCCGGCTTACCCAGGCCAAAAACCGCTTTCAACCTCCCAAAATCCAATATAGATTGACAATCCGAATGGCATTCAGTACATTCGATTCGGGCTTGGCGAGAAGACCTTTATTTTCCCGGCCCATTGAAAATTGCGTACTTTAAAACCGTCATTGATCTGAATATAACAGTCACAGCAACCTCTTTATGGAGAGAAAAATTATGAGACGATATAGCCTGATTGCAGCAGCAGCTTCCCTGTTCCTTCTTCCCATGTCCGTTTTTGCCGCTGGATACGGCGCAGCGGGTTGTGGGCTGGGTTCAATAGTCTTTCAGAACGCACAGAAGAGAGGCGTTGAGCAGATTCTTGCCGCAACGACCAATGGAATCTTCGGGTCCCAGACCTTCGGGATTACGTTCGGAACCTCGAATTGCGGCGACCATGGACTGGTCAAACTGAGCAAGGAACGGGAAGTATTCGCGCAGGAGAATTACACCAGCCTGGTGAAAGAAATGGCGCAAGGCAAAGGCGAAAACCTGTCCACGCTGGCCAGCCTGTATCAGTGCCCCGCAGCGAAGCACCAGGAATTCGGCGCAATGGTCCAGAACAAATTTGATACGCTGGTTTCAAGCGATCAAACCACCTCGACTGAATTGCTGAGTCAGCTTGAAAAGCAGATCACCGGCCATCCCACGCTGGCAAATTCCTGTAATATTACGCAAGCCGCATTGAATTAAAGAAACAGCAACGGGCATAGGCTTTTGCCTATGCCCTTTTTTTTATCGCTATCCCTCCTACGGTTCCGTTGTGCGGCATATTAGTGTTGTCGTTGGGCTGCTATCCTGGTTTTGCTTTTTTCCCGCATCCGCCCATTCCACGCAAAAAGACGCCGCTGGCTATCTGGCAGAACTGCAACAGCAGGCCGGGCAAAAGAAACTTGCCAACGAGCGTGTCTGGCACCTGCTCTTAAAATACGACACGAGGCTCCTCGGCGGCATGGTCAGCGAAGCCGATGGGATGGAGTTTTTCAACTCTCCCCAGGGGAAGACCGATCCGGAAGCCGAGCTTGCCGCCACGCTCGCCAGCTTTTTCGTTCCGCTGGCCGATGTCGCGGAAGGAAAGGAGCATCCGCAGTGCAATTTTCCTGCCCGGTTCAAATGGCTGAACCGGCAGCTGTCATTCGATCTCGATCGTCTGCAAGTCCAGCCGTGCGACCGGCTCGATCGCTGGATGGAAAACCTCGACCCGGTGGGCGCGACACTGGTCTTTGCCTCCTATTTCCTGAACAACCCCGCATCCATGTTCGGCCATACGCTGATGCGCATCGATAGCCGCAGGACGGGCAGCGGCAATAACCTGATGAACTATGGGGTGAATTACGCTGCGGCGACGGACACCGAGAATTCATTCCTTTATGCGTTGAAGGGCCTGACGGGCGCATTCCAGGGCCGTTTCGCCATTTTCCCTTATTACACGAAGGTGCAGGAATACAACAACTGGGAAAGCCGGGATCTTTGGGAATACGAGCTCAAGTTCACCGAAGACCAGTTGAACATGATGCTCCTGCACTTGTGGGAACTGGGCGGCACCTATTTCGATTATTACTATTTCCAGGAAAACTGCTCATACCATGTGCTTGCCCTGCTGGAGATTGCCAACCCCGACCTGCGATTGATGGATTCGTTTTTTTTTAGCGTGATCCCGACCGATACGGTAAAACTCGTGATGGCGCAGGAAGGCCTGGTAAAAAATATCGTGTACCGGCCCGCGGTACTCAGCCAGATGAACGACAAGCGCCTCAAGATGATCAAGCGCGAAAAAAAGATCCTGGAGAAGCTGGTCAAGGGAAAAATCTCGACGGAAAGCAGCGCTTTTGCTGACCTTTCCCCCAAATCGCAAGCGCTCGTGCTGAATGCCTACATGGATTACCTGCAATACCAGAGCATGCAGGAAAAAAGCGACAAGGAAATAAAAATACCGCGTTCGGTTTTGTCGGCGAGAAGCCGCCTGCCCACTACCGAAGAGGTCGTGGGTGGCGTCACCCATTTTTCCACCCGGCCGGACCAGGGCCACGGGACAGACCGGTTTCGCGTGGGATTCGGCCACAACTCGCACGAACCCTTCATGGAATTTGCCTATCGCCCGGCCTACCACGATCTGATGGCCCGGGATATCGGCTACGATAAAAACTCCGAAATCATTTTCCTGGATTTCGCGCTCCGCTATTACATGGAATCCGACCGCATCAGGCTGGATCGGGCCAAGATTCTCTCCATCACCTCGCTCACCCCCTACGATCCCCTGCTTCCCAACTACTCCTGGCGCCTGGATGTGGGGATCAACACCCTCAGGGATCGCAACTGCAATTATTGCAATGCCGTCAATGCCACGTATGGGAGAGGCATGTCTTATCGTCCGGATTTTTTCTCGCCCCTGCTGCTATATTCCTTTGTGGATCTGAAAGCGGAATTTTCGGATCACCTGAAAGAATATTCCCGTGTGGGCGGCGATGCGGAGGTGGGCGCGTATTACGACATCACTAAAAATTTAAGGGTCAAGCTTGCCGGCAGTTACCAGGTTTTCTTGCTGGGCGATAGCAAGCGTTTCTTCACTTCCCAGTTTTTAACCCGCTATGCGCTCTCGCAGGATCTTGACGTGCGGGTGGAATTGAACCGCTACGATCATTACAACGAAGGAGTTTTCTCGGTCAATTATTTCTTTTAGCAGGCTCCGGACTTGAAGAATCGAGGCGAAAATGTTGCTGGGTGAGGATGACGCCCTGTGAAGAAACCGCACACATAGCGCAGAGCAGATCGTTACCAACGGAAGAGCATGTTTGGTGGCGAGTAGACGGAACCGTCAATACGCCGAACCATTTAACAACGGAAACCATTTGTTAACACCGATTGCCTGTTAAGCCATGGACCCCTACTCGAAGATCCTTGCTGCACTCGATGAGATTGATATCATCACAAAGATGCTTCCCCAAGTGGAGAAACCCTCCATGCTAGAGGAGCTGGCCGCCAGGATAAAAAGTCTTTCAGAGGATGCGCAGGATTCGGCAAAAATCCAGGAACATGATCGCAGATGTTTGATAAAAGAAGTATGGATGTTACGTGAGGAATTGGCCCGGCTTAAGTGAGAGCGGGTTCACGATAAATTTTATTGCATATTAGCGATATGTATTTGTTGAAACGGATTGTTTGTTCAATCATGTACTCCTACACCAAGGTCATCGCTCCACTCAATGAAATTAAGCAACTCAATGCAAGCGAGGAAAAATTGCTTCAATCGGTGCTTACCACAAAGGCCTGCAGTCCCAGATTGCTTTCCTACGCGACGAGCACCAGCTTCCCTTCGATCCCGCCCGCCTCGAGCCGCTCGTTTGCCTTGCGCGCATCCAGCAGTGGGAACGTCCCGGCGATCCGGGGCGAAATTTTCCCCCGCGCGAGCAAATCGAACAGCTTCGGTAGATCCTCGAAAAAAGGCTGGGGGTTTTTCCGGTACTGCATGGTGATCCCGTAGAAGGCTCCGCGCCGCCCATGCAGCGGGGCGCCCGCGAATACCGACAGCGCCGTGCGCGCCACCGCAAGGAATCCATGGGCACCCACAAAGCCGTACCAGACGGTGATCCCGCCCCGGCGCGTCGACGCCACGCACTCTGCCGCATGGTACCCGCCGACGCCATCGAACGCCGCATCGACGCCCTCCTCCCGGATTGCGTGCACGCCGGTGCTTAACGGGGCAAGCCGCCCTTCAATGGGGATCGCCCCGTATGATGCAACGATGTCATGCCGCGCCCTGGCTGCCGCGCCGATGGCTGGGATCCCGTATGCGCGCAGCAGGTCGAGCAGCGCCTGCCCCATTCCGCCGTTCGCCGCATTCACCAGCGCCCACTGCCCCGCATGGAGCCGGGCCACCCGATGAATCATCTGGTACGCCGTGACATAGTTCAGGATGAGCGCGAGGGCCTGCACGTCGTCGAGGCCGCCGGGCACCTTCACCCAATGCTCCGCACCGCGGACAACGTGCGTCGCGTAGCCGCCGTGCACAAGCAGTGCGCAGACCCGGTCCCCCTCCTTCAGCGTCGTGACGCCCGCGCCCACGGCATCGACGATGCCGACCGACTCGTAGCCGGGCACGAATGGCGTCCGCGGCGCATACGGATAAAAGCCGCGGCGCATCGCGATATCGGTTGCACCCACTCGGGTGGCGCGCACTTTTACGCGGACTTCGCCCGGGCCGGGCTCGGGCATGGGCAGTTCCACCGTCTCAAGCACTTCAGGGCCGCCCTTCCGCGTCTGCATCACCGCTTGCATCACTGTAATGCGCCGCAAAAACCATGCAAGCTGCCCTGTAGCAGGTTCACCTGCAAGGTGAAGGCCAAACAGCACAAGATATCTTTATTTATCATGGTTATAACTTGATAAATGAACGGTCAACCGCCGGATTTAGGTTGATACGAGAACTGACAGCTATTACATATTACATCAAGTAATTAACACTTCGAATAGCTGTAGAATTTGATGGCCCACCACCTCTGTATGCTGCCGATAAACGGCAATGGGGATCGATGAATGCGGGCGCATCCAAATAGTGCAATTACTTTGTAATTGCTGTTGTTTCCTTGCCGGGATAAATCGTGCTGTCCGCACTCTTGAGCAGTGTTTCCGCATTCTGGCCGTCGTCGGGACAAGTACATATGCGGATGCTCGCCGAGATGCGTATTTCAAGCTGGTCGATGACATGGGGAACAACCAGGGCAGCAAGTATCTTTCGTGCGCTGAGCGCCGCATCATCCGTATTCTTGATATGGGAAAGCAGCACGAGGAATTCATTTCCGTCCTGGCGGCTGACGGTATCGGAGTGGCGTACACAAGCTACCATGCGTTGCGCCACCGACTGCAATAACTTATCCCTGATTTCGGGTCCCAGGGAGTCGATGCGATTGAATTGGTCGATATCTACAAATAACATTGCAAAATGCTGGTCCTGACTGCGAGCCAATTTAATCGCTTCGCTCAGCCTATCCTGCAGGACCGCCCGGTCAGGCAAATCGGTGAGCGGATCATGATGCGCCAAATGATGCAGCTGAGCATTTTTTGGATGGACATGATCGGCAGATTGATGGATTTCAGTGAAGGCTACGCCCAACCGTTCGGTAGATTCTTGAGAATTGCCCGACCCATCGCCGGGTGCCGCCTCTACCGGATCGTCTGGGCGCATTACCTGCTCGCGTGCGGTGACCGCTCTTTCACGTGCGTCCATTTCTTCTTCTCGTGCCCGCGCCGCTTCTTCCCGGAGACTGACAGCCTCCTCCCGCAAGCAAATCGTCTTTTTGCTCAGGTATGCGGCATTTTCCCTGATCGCCACCGCCTTTTCCCGGCTCAGAATTGTCGCATCCTTTTCAATAGCGGCGTTTTCCATGCGTGCCATATTTTTCCCGATCAAGAAGTCGGCCCATACACGATTATGTCAAATGCGGGCCGGAATGCCATGAACGAATTTCCTTCGCCTGCTGTATTAATGGGTCAAGAATTCCTGATATGCGCGATGAGAGTGAAACTTCGGCAGAGGTGAAATAAGCATTGGGAAACTCCATGCTTTACATGTCCAACTGGGAACTAGTGCGCCATCCTTGACGGAACAGCGCTCGTTAGCGAGCCTTTCACCATTAACGCAAGCTTGAGCCGATCTGCAACTTCAAGCTTACGAAAAACCTCAGTCAAATGCGCCTTCACGGTGCGTTCGGTAATGTCCAGCCGGCGTGCAATTTGTTTGTTGGATTCGCCATTTCCCACAAGCGTAGCGATCTCACCTTCTCGGCGGGTCAGATTTTCAAGCAAGTCGCTGATGCCCTGTTTCATGTTGTTCTTTTCGTGCGTGATCACGACCAATTCACTCAGAAGGTGACCGCTTAACGCTCGTCGAATCCATAATTCACCTTTTTGAACTGCCTCAACCACATATTTTAGCTGCTTGGGTTCGATATCAATTCTGCAACAGCCTCTGATACCCGTCCGAAATAAACTCCATTCTATTTCGTCAGAGAGAGGCGGAGTCAAAAGAATCACCCTCGTTTCCGGATTCAATTTCATCAAACTCGAAATACCATCAGATCCCACTAATATGGGCAAGTGATAATCAAGCAGGAGAATTTGCGGTTTGATCCTGACCAGTTCCTTTTTTACCGAATTCAGGCTGGTGGAATGGAAAACGGGGGCGTAATCGCTTACGGCTGGTTCCCAACGTGAAAGGTTTTCCTGGGATGAACTCGCCAGCAATATCATCAACTTCTCCTGACGACGTTCATGACCTCAATGCAGGACCTTATCCATGATTTTGCCGAGCATCCTGCGTGTCACCCAGACCTCGCCACGATCCAGCACACGCACCGCCTTCAAGAAATAAGAAGGGGCTGTTTCGTAGTCCAGGCAGCCGCGCGCCCCGCTGGCAAGTGCGTGCAGTATGTCCGCGTCTTTGGCTGATTTATCCGTCAACATAACCAGGAGCGTTTCAGGGTACGCGCGATACAACGCCTCCAGCAGGGCCGCTCCCCCGGTAGACTCATCCAGGTTGACAAATAGAATGCGGGGCTTGAGTCGGCCAATCCGCTCAACCACATCTTCAATTTCTGTCACGTCCGTTCCGGAGTCAGCCCTGCGCTCGATGGATGCCTCCACCTCCTTCGACAGAACGTTTGTGAGTACTTCGATATCTTGCTCCCCTTGCAGCGATCGTTCGAGATTCGTACGCCTTGCCTGATTGGTATCGGCTATCGCCACGGTGACCGTTTTCATTTTTCTTCCTCCTGGAATGGAATGATGCTGGTGGTATATTTCTTGGGAAAATGGATTTTCATCGAGAATTATTGAGGCTGTCTGCCTCGCGCCGTTGGCATTGGCGTCTATCGCGCCTGCGTGCCTGGCGCCTGTCATCATGACGTCGTTCGATCGGATTATCGCCAGGGCTGCTATAGGCTGGTTCTCCTTCGCCGGTAATCAACCAGTCCAGGGAAAATAAGAGCTTTGAACGCAGTTCAACAAGTTTCTTCATTTCCGGCATGGATATACCGGTCTCCCACTGAGAGACGGCTCCTTTGGAAACGCCGCATAGGTCGCCCAACTTGCTTTGGTTTAGCTTGTACCTGCGTCTCAACTGGATGAGCCGGGGTCCCATATTTATCCTGATAGCCTAAAATCTTTCGGTGATGGTAAAGATATACTAAAACTTCATGAGAAGATTAGTCTTTCTTTACGAATTTGTACATATTTAAATTGCCTATTTTCACTGGACACTTTTGAGTCGGTTGTGGACTTCCCCGAATTTAGTGAGCAACCCCGGGGGAAGTCCACCGCATTGAGGGATGCATCTCTTGCCTCCACCAGCACAAGGGACAATGCTGCATGGTGATTGGGTTAACCGCTATTTGCAGATGCTTGCTGCAGCACACATGCCGAATCGGGTGATTTCGCCCAATCCATCATTATTCAGGAGGAAGTGCTGGAAAAATATGGCACCAGCCGCCGGGCCAATGATATTGTCCGAAAACGGCTGAGCTGCTGAATTGGACCTTCCTATCCGTGAATGGGCTGGGTCGATAGCCCGATGACAAAAGGCTTTTCAAGCAGCAACCCGTTGACGATAATTCCCGTATATGAACACAAAAATTACCCTCGGCTTGCTTTTAAATGCCTTGCTTATGGCGGGCTGCAGCTTATTCCCCACGGATAAGGATTACCGGCCAGGTACGTGGGAACTCCTGAACATGGAATTCAAGGATTTTTACCGCACCGGCCAGTATGACCGGGCTGAAGCAGTCGCGCAGCAATCGCTTCAAATCGCTGAAAATACTCTGCGGGCAGGGCCCATCATAGCCGTCAGTCTGGATAACTTCGCGCTGCTGTATCAGCGTCAGAAGCAATATCGAAAGGCTGAGCCTTTTTTTATCCGTTCGCTGGAAATACGGGAAAAGGTTCTCGGTCCATTTCATCCGGCCGTAGCGTTGAGCTTATCGAATCTGGGGTCGTTTTACCAGGCACAAGGAATGCTCGATCGCGCCGAACCAATGCTCCAGCGATCGGCGACTATCCAGGAAAATGCGCTAGAACCGGACTACTCTGCGTGGGCAAAGAGTGTGGAGAGCCTGATTGAAATATATCGTCTTGCCAATCAGCCTGAAAAAATCTTGAAACGGGAACAAGAGTTGATGATTGTCAAAGCCCGGTCAAATTTGGAAGGTGAGGATAAAGAACCTTCCACGACACGCACCGCCAATGATGACGCACCATTGCCGCTGGAAATTCTGGTCGAGATAGATCCCAGGGAATCAGACGAATTGCGGGAAAGAGGTATCAAAGGAAGGGTATTAGCCAAGAGCCGTATCACGCATGACGGCCAATTGCGCGACCCCGTGATAATCGAGTCTTCAGATCCCGCGCTTGAAAAGGCGGTTATCGAGGCTATCCTGAAGCACAGGTTCAAGCCGCCTCTGACAAAAGCCGGGAAGCCGGTACAACACACATACCACCAGTTATTCAGCTTCGGATCTGCGGATTTTGATGAAAGAATCTCCTCTTACATTTTGCCCAGCAAAACAAATGATTTGCCTATCGAATTTCAATATGACAAACCGCCGGTCATCAAAGTCGTTGCGCCGGTGGTCTATGCATTCAGCTTACGGCGCGACGACGTGAGCGGGTCGGCGAAAGTTGCGGTTATTGTCGATCCGGACGGGGATGTACGGGAAGTAACCATACTGGAAGCAACCCATCCCGAGTTCGGACTGGCAACCCGGGGAATGATGCAATGTTGGGAATTCGAGCCCGCAACAAAGGATGGAAAACGAACATGGGCAATTTTTGCGTTTGAGCAAAAATTCAATGGCTTTGCCAGAAGTACTGAAATCAATCCGTCAACCAGGAAAATATTAAAGAAAATCAAGGCGACTTCTCCGGATCTCCATACTTCTCAACACCTGGATACGCTACCGGTAGCGTTATATCAACCGCAGCCTCCTTACCCTTACCATCTTAAAAAGAAGGGTATAGAAGACACGGTCGTGGTTCAATTCTTTATTGATGAAGAAGGTGCGGTACAACTTCCTCGTATATTTAAAGCAGAAAATGACGAACTTGCCTGGATTACCCTCACGACGGTGTCTCGCTGGCATTTCGAGCCACCTCTTCGTCAGGGCAAGCCCGTCATAGCGCGTGTTCAAATTCCCATGAAATTCGATTCTTCAAATGAACATGAATCGGATAAAAGGATTTTTCTAACCCTCGTGAAGTAACCGGGGAGATTCAATATGAATGACAGCGTCCTTTATCGTTCATGATAAATCTGCGGGTTCATTAATATTTCAGACGGAGTGAAACAAATACGCAGGACCTGCCTGAATGCCGTTACCCGGCCGGAATGCCCTCGCCGGTATCCCGGTGCAACTCCAGCTTGATATCGTTCCAGAGCTTGGCCATTTTGATATCCAGGGCGGCACGCTTTCCCGACATTTCCATTTCGCTTGCGTCGGTCAACTTCCCCAGCGCATGCTCTTCCAGGCAGAGCGCATGCAGTGCCTCGAAACTCTCCCTGCGGGCGCCGCAGGCCAGCCATTTGGCCAGATACGCCGCTTCCTCCCGTTGCAGCATTTTCACTCTTTTTCTTTCATTCCAAAGGTCATACTGATAAGCCAGGATCCCCACCCCGCCTAGCACCATTATGGTCGTGCCGATCTGTAACTCTCCTTTGACACCCTCGTAAAATATATTGACGAGCACGCCGACGCCGATGAGGGCATACAGTTTCATCATCCACTTGCTTTTTTCCAGGAATTTCTTCCTTTCTTCGATCTGCTGAAGATTTAGCCACACCGATTTCATCTTGCTGGCGATTGCATTGGCCTCAGCCTCCCGCCGCTCATGGCCGGCCTTCCCGCCATCCGGCAGGGAATCAGCCGATTCCTCGAATGATCCCTGGTTAAATGATCCCTCGTTTTCCGTAGTCACGTTTCCCTCACCCTTCCCCTGGACAGGTTCATTGTTGTTTTCATCCTGTTTTTACCTGCTTTTATCCGCCAACGCCTTATATTCCGGCAGGATACTCCGCTTTCACTGGCTGTTTTTGCGCAAACGCTGCCTTATCGATGCCGGGCAGGATTCCGGGCCGGACTTGCCGGACGGACGCTAATCCACTGCCACGGCGCGGCGTGCCATCACTTTACTCCGCTTCCCGGCTATCGTCACCCCTGCGTCATCCGGCTGCCCTGAAGGCACAAGCTTTTTTTTAATTTCCAGCGGCAGGAAAAGCTCCCTCCTGTTGTGCGCGCCATCAATGCCCCTCAATCATCCGGATCAGACAATAAGGATAAAATTGCTTACCTTAATTATCATTATTATGCATAGAAAGAGCGTTCTGCCTTGACAAATCGCATTCAGCATCTATTCTGATTCCTTCCCATTCCAAATCTCATAGGGGAAACAACAATGTTGCATACCAAGACTTTGACTGCATTAGTAGCGATTACAGGCGCGGCCACCTCAACCATGCCAGCCCATGCAGAATACGGCGTAAATTTCAGTCTCCCGCAGGCTGCTTGTTGCTCCTGTCTTATCAATGGCTTGGATGGTTTCGACTTTACCCCTACAAAAGACATAGCTGTAAACGCTCTCGGCTAGTACGACAACGGCGCGGATGGCCTGAATAACCAACACCCAGTTGCGATATACGTTACATCGGATGTGCCCCCAGTAATAGTGCCAAGGGCGTTCTAGCAAAGTCCAGTTAAAATTAGCTTCTTTCTTTTTCGCAGTCATTGATTTTTTGTATGCGGCAGCGGGCTGCGAATTCTGCCGGGGTTTAGTAATTCAAAGCGCTGTGCGGTCGATGCTCGTTGTAATGGCGCCGCCAGGCTAAGATCCGAATCCGCGCCTCAGACAAGCTGATAACCAGTGATCATTCAGACACTCATCCCGAAAGCGACCGTTGAAGCTCTCAATGTACGCATTCTGCGTGGGTTTGCCCGCTTCGATCAACTTGAGCTGGACGCTATTCTGATAAGCCCACTGATCCAATGTCTTGCTGGTAAATTCCGGTCCCTGGTCAGTACGAATTGCCAGGGGTAGTCCACGAAACTGTGCAGCTCGCTCAAGTACGCGCACGACGTATTGTCCCGAGAAACCATGTTCAGCCACCAGATCAACAGACTCCTTGGTGAAGTCATCAACGATGGTCAACACCTTGATGCGTCTGCCATTGGCCAGCGCATCACTGATGAAATCCATCGACCATATTTCGTTTGGCCTGCTCGGCAATGCCAGTGGCTCACGCTCAACCGCCATATTACATCGCTTGCGTCGGCGCTGTACTGCCAACCCGGCAGCCTGGTAGAGGCGAAAGATACGTTTGTGATTGACCTCAATACCTTCTCGCCGCAGCAGGGCATGAATGCGACGATAGCCAAAGCGTCGCCGTTCAGAGGGCAACTCAGCCATTCGATCTTGCAACTGCTCGTTCTCTGGTTGCACCTTAGCCACATAGTGCAATACCGTGCGTGATATCTCCACAAGCTGGCAGGCGCGGCGTTCGGAAACGTCCGTTAGATTAAGCATCGCCGTCACCGCATCATGCTTGGCCTGTGGAGTTAATGCGCTCAGTCCAAGGCAACATTCAAGGCTTCAGCGGCTAAAAGCTTCTTAAGCTGAGTATTCTCTGCTTCAAGGTCTCGCAATCGTTTGGCGTCCGGGATTGTCATCCCACCAAACTTTGCGCGCCAGATGTAAAACGACGCATCGCTAAAACCATGCTGCCGGCACAATTCCTTGACCGGTACGCCCCCATCTGCCTGTTTCAAAAACCCAATATCTGTTTGTCTGTAAATCGCTTCTTCACATCGAACTTTACTAGATTTCAGTTGACCCTTTTTATTGGGAGCACATCAATTCTAATTAGCCCCATCTTGAATACCATCACTTACTGCGATACAATGTATCTCACTAGTAAGAAGAGGAAGTCAGATGGCTACAACTACAATGATTCATGTTCGAGTAAACGAACAAATAAAGACACAAGCGACTGAAACGCTCGCGTCGATGGGACTTTCCGTCTCCGATGCGGTAAGGGTGTTCCTGACTCGCGTCGTAGCTGACCAGCAATTACCCTTCACGCTCAAGGTGCCGAATGGCGAAACCCGTACCGCAATGAGCGAAGCTGAGGAGATCGTCCAAGCTCACCGCGCTCGCTTCAGTACTGCTGCTGAACTGTTTGATGACCTCGAAAAGAACAGCCGCAAATAAACGAGCGTCACTGCCCCGCGCTACCGACTATACCAAGATGTTTCTTAAAGATTGGGAACGTCTATCGCGCTCGGGCCGGTATGACATGAACCGGCTCAAAGAGGTGATGACGCTCTTAATCACCAATAATGGCCCACTCGGATCGGAATGGCTCGACCATCCTTTGACGGGGCAATGGGATGGCTATCGCGAGTGCCACATCGGTGGCAACTTCTTGCTGATTTATCAGCTCGGCGATACCGGCAAGCATGGCTTGGTAGTGTTTATCCGGTCGGGAACGCACGCTGAACTATTCGAGTAGCCGCTTAGCCCCACGTTAGGCCCATTGAAAAATGCGTCACTCGCCTATATGCGCACAAATGAGCATGAAAAGGCAGTTCGGTCGCTCGAATGGGCAGAGGTACAGGCCCGCTCTTTCACTACCGATCCTACGCCAACTTTTATGGATTTGCTCTCTATAATTTTGCATCACCCTTACGCAACATTACAGGCTAAAAAAACAATGGCTTGCATTGATCGGTTTAATGTAGCAAAAGGGAACTCTTTTTGCTACATTAAACCCCTTCAGAAAACTCGTATCGAGCTACGCACCCCCGGCAATGCGCCAAATAAGGTGTCGATTGGATTGTCGAAACTCGCATATTTACGATGCTCACCACATTTGAATGCTTCATCAAGCACCGGCCTGTCATTCCTATAGAACAACGCACCACACGAATAGACTTGCACCGCATGATTGCAGCGATCTACCTCATCGTCGGTTAGGATTATCGTGACGAGGCGTGGCTCGACAGTGAACATCGTCGGTCGACCAATAATCACACTTATCATTGGTGTGATTGGAGCTAGTCGTAAGCTTCCCCCTTTAAGAGACAAGCAAGAAGTAGAACTTTCTGGCAGGTGACGTCCCCCCAATTCTGATGGGATTCAAAACTAGAATCTGGCCGCTTCTGGCAGTCTGACCTGGTTGGATTTA
>JBDTDT010000010.1:0-3908 GCA_039922995.1 Nitrosospira sp.
GAATCAAAACTGTCAGTCGTTGATCAACTCGATCAAACCATCGCCACCTCGTTGCAACAAGCCGAAGCCATGCGCCAGTCCATCCTGAAGAAAGCCTTCTCAGGCCAACTGGTGCCGCAAGATCCACACGATGAGCCTGCCTCGGCATTGCTGGCGCGTATCAAGGCGGAAAAATCCGCGTATCTCAACAACAAGAAAACACACATATGAATGCAACCGCATCCATTGTTTCCAAGGTCTGGAGTTTTTGCACCACGTTGCGTGACGACGGCGTAAGCTATGGAGATTATCTGGAGCAGCTCACCTATCTCATCTTCCTGAAAATGGCGGATGAGTATAGCCAGCCACCCTACGACCGCAAGGTGGACATTCCCACCGAATATAACTGGCTAAGCCTGAAGGCCAGGCGTGGCGCGGAGCTGGAGGTGCATTATGTGACGCTGTTGCGCGAGTTGGGTAATAAACCGGGTATGCTGGGACAGATTTTCACCAAGGCCCAGAACAAGATTCAGGATCCGGCTAAGCTGTATCGCCTGATCAACATGGTGAATGAAACGCAGTGGGTAACGATGGACGCGGATGTGAAGGGCGACATCTACGAGGGTTTGCTGGAACGCAACGCGGAGGACACCAAGTCTGGCGCGGGGCAATACTTCACTCCGCGCGCCCTGATTCGCTCGATGGTGGAATGCGTGCGGCCTGAACCCGGCAAGACCATTGCCGATCCGGCTTGCGGTACGGCAGGTTTTTTTCTGGCGGCTTATGATTTTCTGGTGGCAATACACCAGATGGACAAGAAGCAGAAGGCGTTCCTTAAGCACGAGACATTCCACGGCAACGAGATCGTCGCGGGCACGCGCCGCCTTGCCTTGATGAATATGTTCTTGCACAACATCGGCGAGATCGACGGCGAAAGCATGGTTTCATCCACCGACGCGCTGGTAGCCGATTCCGGCCGCCGCTTCGACTATGTGCTGGCGAATCCGCCGTTCGGCAAAAAGAGCGCGATGAGCTTCACCAATGAGGAAGGCGAGCAGGAAAGGGACGACCTGACCTATAACCGGCAGGATTTCTGGGCGACCACTTCCAACAAGCAGCTCAACTTTGTGCAGCACATCCGCACCATGCTGAAAACCACCGGACGCGCGGCGGTCGTGGTGCCGGACAATGTGCTGTTCGAGGGTGGCGCGGGTGAAACCGTGCGCAAGAAGCTACTGGAAAACACCGAGCTGCATACCGTTCTGCGCTTGCCCACCGGTATCTTTTAGGCAATTATATACTTGACAAACCCACATAATTAATAGATAATTCGTCCATACATTGGAGAATTATCATGGCTGGATCGGTACTGAATCAACCGCACTTTCAAGACGAAGATAAGGCGAGAGAATATCTTGAAAGATTGCGGTGGTCGAATGGCGCTGTATGCCCCCATTGCGGTAGCATAGGTAATCATTACCGGCTAGTTGGCAAATCCCATCGCAAAGGTTTATGGAAATGTACCGATTGCCGTGAGCAATTCACGGTAACTGTCGGTACTGTTTTTGAGCGTAGTAAGATCAAGCTGCATTTATGGTTGCAAGCTGTTCATTTGGCATGTGCGTCCAAGAACGGAATGAGTAGTATGGAACTACACCGCTTGCTTTGCGTTACTCAGAAAACCGCATGGTTTATGTTACATCGCATTCGTGAAGCTATGAAGCCAGAATCTGGCGGGTTACTCGGTAATAACGGTGGTACTGTTGAGGCCGACGAAACCTATTGGGGGAATACCAAGCGTAGCAAAGCCGCGCAAAACTATAAAGGCCGTGGCTACGCGCATAAGGAAAAGATAGTTTCCTTGGTCGAACGCGGCGGCAATGTGCGGTCTTTTCATGTAAAAGCAGTTACCGCTAAAACTCTGAAGCCGATTTTGTTGTCTCAGATTGCAAAAGATGCGCATCTGATGACTGACGAAGCATCAATATATACGAAGGTTGGCAAGGATTTCGCCAGTCACAATGTAGTAACCCACAGCTCTGGTGAGTATGTGCGAGGAAAAGCGCATACCAATACGATTGAGGGTTACTTTAGCAGGTTGAAACGCGGTTTAGTCGGCACGTATCATCATGTCGGTGCTCAGCATCTGAATCGTTATGTGACGGAATTCGACTTTCGTTACAATACCCGCAAGGGGACGGATGTTGAAAGGGCTACCGCTGTTATAGGAGGGATTGGTGGCAAAAGGTTGATGTACTGCCATACATTGTAAGTAAAAAAGGAAAAACCATTAAGATGGTTCAAAAGATTGATGCCGGGAATAGATTTAAACTTACGCTAAAGGGCGGTGTGGCTGATAGTGAAAGTGTGCGTCTATCTGATCTTATTGATCAGCTAAAGGCCGTTAAGGATGTTTTGAATTCTTTGGATAAACGCGTGGCAATGGCAAGTAAGCCAACGCTTTATTACCGGGTCGTTGGTCTAAGCATGAATAGTCCCGCCACGATAGAAGTCGAGGCTGTTTCCCGAGAAGGAAAGCATGATTTCAGTTCCGTAATAGTTAAGGATTTTATTAATGGGCTGAAGCTTATTAGTTCCGGTCAGCGCCCAGAAGGGGCTGATTACGACATACTGGCTTTGTTTCGTAATATCGCAACTCCGCTAAAAAGGCATTTGTCTTCGCTACGATTGGAAGGTGCCGGAGAGTGTGTTGAGGTGTCCAGGGATATTGAGCAGAGAGTTGATGTAATTCTTGGTCCAGATCAAGTCGAAATTGGCTCTATTCGAGGAAGTCTTGAACTTATTGATATACACAACAACAAAAACCTTTTTCGAGTCTACCCTGTGTTGGGTGCGGAAACTATTAAATGTCATTTTCCTAGTGAGCTTCTGCCGAACGCAATTCAGGGATTGAATCATTTTGTTAGGGTGCATGGGGAACTGCATATTAAAAGCAAAGAGAGATTTCCTCACTATATAGAAGTTGACTCCATTGAAATTTTGCCAGAACAGCACGATATTCCATCACTGCGTTCCTTAAGGGGATTTGCTAAAGGTGCTTATTCAGAAAAATCCTCTGTAGAGCACATTAAAGGGATGCGCGATGACTGGTAAACCTCGTATTTACTGGGATACGGCTCCACTTATTGCATGGATTACCGATGAACAGCGTCCCCCAGATGAAATTGCGGGACTTGAAGAGGTTGTTAATCTCATAGAGCGTGGAAAGATTATTCTTTTTACCTCTGCAATTTGGAGAGTTGAAGTCCTAGATTCCTCGTTAAACGAGGAACAGAAGCAGACGTTAAGAAAACTATTTGATGGTCGTCATATTACTGACGTCGCCGCTGACAGCCGTATTTTTGATTTAGCGCATGAAATCAGGAATTATTACCAGATTGAGCGCCAAAAAGACCAGAACCAACCAAAAATTTCCACGCCAGATGCATTACATTTGGCCACAGCTATACTGAACAATGCAACGGAATTTCATACTTTTGATGGCGCTACTCAGAATGGTGGAATCGGAAAGCTAATCCGATTAAGCGGGAATGTTGCGGGGTATAAATTAAAAATATGCGTTCCCACCGGAAAACAATTTAGATTACCTTTTGAACATGGAAACAAAAACCACTCATCAACCGACCCAGAACAAGAAGAAGAACAGGATTGATTCCGATGTGCCCGTATTCGATGACGTGTTACGTCGGATGCTTGCTACGCCACCACCCAAGCACGAAACTAAACCAGTAAAGAAAGCACCAAAAAAGAAAACCGGCAAATAAGCCTGTTTTTTGTTTATGAGGAATTGATTATGAGAGAGAGGTTTTTGTTATTTGTCGCTGGAATACTTCGCGTGCCAATTAAGCTTCGAGAGAAGCATAAGGGATGCAGATGGGAGGATGGTGACATTCACAAATGTTCGCCGA
>JBDTDT010000011.1:0-3856 GCA_039922995.1 Nitrosospira sp.
AGATATGGTAATAAGATATATTATAAATATATCTTTAATGGAGGCGTACATGCCTAATTCGGAGCTTTGTACTGAGGCGGATGTTCAGCAACTCGTTCATGTGTTTTATGCCAAGGTCCGTTCTGACACACTCTTGGCTCCGGTTTTCGATGCCCATGTCGGCAACTGGGAGCAGCATCTGGCTCAGCTGGTGAACTTTTGGTCATCCGCATTGAGAGGTACAGCGCGGTTTCGCGGAAATCCACTGGCCAAACATGTGGCCTTACCAGGTTTGACGAGCGAGTTATTCCAGCGCTGGCTCAGCCTTTTCAGGGAAACCACACAATCGTTAACCAACACGGGCTTGCAAGTACGTGCCAATGAACTCGCGCACCGCATTGCGACTAGCTTTTGGCGCGCCTATCAAGTGCAGCACGGTTGCGAGCTGGTGCCGGTTGACACAAACCATGGCTGAGCAGGGGAAGATTGAGGAATCGTTCTTACAGTGTAAATAGCGGTGTAAAAATGTACCACTGAAGCGCTTATATTTTCGCGGGATCGCGGAATAAAAGTGTACCGGACCGATGCCTATAAGCTGACGTATTTTGGGTCAAGCGAAAGGCGGAAAGGATGTATTCAGTGGAACTATACGTAAAGATTCGACGCGCGGTGATGGTGGAAGGCAAAAGCGAACGCGAAGTGGCCCGTTTTTTTGGAGTTCACCGCAAGACCGTCAAGAAGATGTGCCAATACGCTGTGCCGCCCGGCTACCGGCGCAAGAGCGAACCCGTCTCCCCCAAGCTCGCCGACTTCACCGGCATCATTGATGCCATCCGGGAAGCTGACAAACACGTGTGACTTTGATGCCTTGAATGCCCGGCTGCTGGAAGGTTGCATCAAACGAAGCCAAGCCAGACTACGGGGTCAAACCTAAACCATCGCTGAACGCATAAAGCGTGATACTGCCGCGCTCATGGCATTGCCACCTGTTGCCTTTGACGCCTGTCACAAGGATGCCACCCGGGTGTCTTCGTTATCGTTGGTGCGCTATCGGACCAACGACTATTCGGTACCCACCCAATACGGCCACCGGGAAGTGTTGGTCAAAGGTTATGTGGATCGTGTCGACATTTGCCTGAACGGAGAAACCATTACGCGGCATGCGCGCAGCTACGGCCGGGGAGAGTTCATTTACGACCATTGCATTACCTGGCATTGCTGGAACAGAAGCCGCGTGCCCTCGACCAGGCGGCGCCATTGCAAGACTGGGTACTGCCCGAAGCATTCGACCGCCTTCGCCGTGTGCTGGAAGCGCGCATGGAACGGCGTGGCCGCAAGGAATATATCCAGGTCTTGCGGCTGCTGGAGAATTTCAGCATGGCGCAGGTCGAGCATGCGATCAAACAAGCGATGGGGCTGGGCGCGTTGGGCTTTGATGCGATCAAGCATTTGATTCTATGCGCGCTCGAACGGCGGCCCGCCAAGCTCGATTTGACGCTCTATCCATATCTGCACAGTGCCTGCGTGGGCTCCACCAAACCAAGGGCGTACTTGAGCTTGCTGCAAACACCCAAGACAAGCTGGCAACCCGGCATCGGAGGTGCGTCATGACCGGCACCACGGCTGAAACGGCGTCCGCACACGGTACCCCTATTCCCACCACGGTGGCTCCACAAATCTTGCTGATCAATCATTTCAAAGCATTGAAATTGCCGACCTTTGCACGCGAATATGAGAAGGTGGGAATCGAGTGGCGCGTGAGAGCGTCGATTACGCACGTTATTTATTGCGGCTGTGCGAACTGGAGCGCATTGATCGTGAACGGCGCAATACGGAGCAACGCATTCGCCTGGCTAAATTCCCAGGGGCCAAGAGTCTGGATACCTTCGACTTTGCTGCGATTCCCGGGTTGAACAAGTCGCTGGTACTGGAGTTGATGCGCTGCGAATGGATCGGCCGGCGCGAGAACATCATCGCGTTGGGGCCCTCAGGCGTGGGCAAGACTCATACGGCGCTGGCCTTGGGACTGGCTGCTTGTCAGAAGGGCATGAGCGTTGCCTTCACGACGGCCGCGGCCCTGGTGCATGAATTGATGGAAGCGCGCGATGAGAAGCGGCTGCGCGCGTTGCAAAAGCAGTTAGCCAATGTCAAGTTGCTGATCATTGATGAACTGGGCTATGTGCCATTTACCGCAGTTGGCGCAGAGCTCTTATTCGAGGTGTTCAGCCGGCGATATGAACATGGCGCCACACTGGTAACATCGAATTTGCCGTTTGATGAATGAACCAGTGTCCTGGGGTCGGAGCGACTGACTGGTGCATTGCTGGATCGGCTGACCCATCATGTGCATATTCTGGAAATGAATGGAGAGTCCTACCGTTTGGCCACGAGCAAGAAACGGCAAAAACACACGGGGAAACCCAAGCCCACCGAGAAGGAGGAGCCAAGCCAATATAAGTAATGGCGGAAACTGGCTACGCTGCGCCCGCAGCCAGAAATCAAGAACTTATAAAAGCGCAAATCCAGAGGCTCAACCCCTCTTTTTATTAACTTGACTAGTACACTCTTGGCGCGCTATTTGGTACATTTTTGCTCCGGCATTGACAACAGGGCTGCAAATACCTGAAAACGGAAACTGACGGCGAATTTCCGACCCAGCTTCTCTACCTGTACGCCTGCGAATAAACCTCCCAACCAAAGGGCGAACGGCACGCGAGCAGTTAAATTGTCGCCCGTCAATTGCTCTTCCTTGTACCAAGGTCCAATTGGACTTTTCGTTAAAAGGGATATTCTGTCTCCTTTGAAAAGGACATAATTTATGAGACGGATACCGGTTTTTAAAAATGTTGGCGCGCCACTTCTGCTAATGGCTGCATTAGCGGCTACGGCTCCAACGCAGGCAAGCATTTATACCGAAGTTGACGATGCAGGTATTACCCCTTTGACTGCGCAATATATTCCTGTTGATACAACAACCATATTTGGCAACCTCAGCGATAACGATGGCGCGGATGTCTATGCTTTTATGTGGGGTGGCGGAATCTTTTCCGCAAATACAGAAGGCTCCAGTTTTGACACGATGCTGTCTATATTTGACACTTCAGGCAGCCTGCTTGCATTCAATGACGATGCCGGTGATTCAACCTCCAGCTTGTTATTAGAACTGGTTGCAGGAAGTTATTTTATGGGAATCACTTTTTATCCCAATAATTATATGGGAGATATGAAGTATTACTCAGACTTGGGATTGGATGCTTCCTATCAGATTACAATGAACAGTGTTCTTCCCCCCCAACAGATGGAAATGCCTGAAGCGAATGTGCCTGAACCTGCCACACTGGCATTGATGGGAATTGGCTTTGCCGGAATCCTGCTCATCCGTCAAAAACGCATAGCAGCGGTATTATGATTAGACAAGCGATGTATCGCTCATAAGGGCACAAGGATCGCAACGCTATTACGGGTGCGTTTAAACAAACGACAGAAAACTCTCGTAGGATTTTGATTAATTCCTCCCTCCATCGAGGTTTTCAACCTGTATTTTTGGGCGGTGTCAAACCCATCGAATCGACCATCCGCTCGTCAGAGAAATCGAATTCCCCGTGCAGTTGAAATGGGCCCACGTAGCAGCTGAGCCATTGCTGATTGCTCCAATCAGCATTGCTTTGCGCGCCTCATTTTTCTCCCCAAGTACCCGTGAAAGATAGAGATAATTCCAGTATACGATGGCATTCTTGATCAACCGTCGGCAGGCCTCGGCGATTTCCTGATCTTCCTTCTCGCCCTGGATGAACTCGTGGCTATGGCCGAAAGAAACTGCCTTGGAGAACTTGTTCGAACCCTCTCCCTTGTTGAGTTGTTTTTCGATGGACTGCCT
>JBDTDT010000012.1:0-88920 GCA_039922995.1 Nitrosospira sp.
GCGAAACCGCGAGTTGCCGATCAGGACTATGTCGCAGCTATGACCCGTATCTATCCATTTGTAGATGACCGGCGTTATATGGTCAATGTCGTTATAATGACGAAGAAAAAAAAGAGCTTTCATGGCCGCGTTCCAAGGGGGGATGCCCTTCGGGTGGAAGTCAGGCTAGATTCAGGGATGATTTTGAATTGAAGGAACATGCAATAATTTTGTTGTAACGCAACCGGAATCACTTCAACTGTTCATAGAGCAGATTCAATATGCGGCCGGAAGTATCGGATTTCTCCGGCGCGCCATCGTTGTTGAGCACCTTGACGTCTGTACTTGTTTCCGCCTCGCTGACAAGCTGGATGCGGTACTGATCCGATTTGTCGGATGCTTCATCGCGCCAGAAAAGGATTTTCGACAGAATACCGCCTCCCGTACCACCGCTGTCCGCATCGGGGTTAATATAGCGCACGAAATAAACCCCTTGGGAACGATCACGGTCCTGGACAGTAAAGCCGACGCGATCAAGCGCCAGTCCGACACGGCGCCATGAGCGATCGAAGGGTTCATTTACGGTAAGTACCCCGCCCTTCTCACGATTGATGCGGGCACGCTCCTGGATATTGCCGGAACTGGCCAATGTTGTCCTGGCACGCGCTTCCTCCACGCCAAAACGCATCATCAGACGGGCAAGCATCTCGGCTTCCAGATCCGGATCGGAGGGCCGCGGCTGCCAGATCGTACGCATATTGCCTTCCACTACTTCGTCCATGCCGCGATGACTGATATAAATTTCGGTAGTATTGCCTTCCCCCCGTTCCAGGCGAGTCCGAAACTTGTCGCGCTCCGCGCTCGAGTATAAAGAATCCAGAACTTTGGAAAGTGCGCTGCGAATTAAATCCTGCGGAATCTTGGCGCGATTTTCTGCCCAGTCGGTCTCCATCACGCCGGCTTCCGGTTTTTCTATCTTGATGAGAAAGCCCAATTCGTGCCAAAACTCTTTTACGACTGGCCATATCTCTTCCGGATCACCTCTTACCACCAACCAGCGCTGGGTACCGGAACGCTCCATGCGCACACCCGCCTCATCCGGCGCAGCGGGTAGAATGGAGGCATTAACCGTGCCAGCCTCCTTATTGCGATCTTTGTTATACGTTGAAAATGTTGCGCTTCCCGTCGAGCTGATTTCGGGCACGGCATAACGCTCTTCCGAACCCAGAGCGGTCAAATCGGGCGGGATTTCCAGCGGCGGAAGCTTACCCGCCGACTTGTAGTCAATTTTCTTGCCTTCCGGCAGAAGGTTGCAACCCGTCATCAATATTGCCAGGCTTAGCGCAACTACAGCCAGCCATCTCATGTGTAACACCCAGCTCCTGCAAGTCGTAAATTACGATCATCCATTTATATGGCTATCCCAGCCTGTTCCATCGCTTCTCTGACAGTTTGATGATACCGATCCGACAATTGCGTCAAGGGCAAACGCAGGCCGGCGCATATCAACCCCATTTGCGTAACTGCCCATTTTACCGGAATGGGATTGGCTTCGACGAACAAATCGGCGTGCAGCTTCGACAGCTTGCCATTGGCAGCGCGTGCAGTGGCGAGATCTCCCGCGAATGCCGCAATGCACATCTCATGCATCAGCTTGGGCGCAACATTGGCCGTGACCGAAATAACACCGTGCGAGCCCAGCAGCAGCAATGCCAGGCTGCTTGCGTCATCTCCGCTGTAAACCGAAAAATCCTGCGGAACCCGCGACAACAGGTCAAATCCGCGCCCCATGTCGCCGGTCGCATCCTTGATACCCACAATATTAGGAACCTGTGCCAGCCGCAGGACCGTGTCGTTGGCCAGATCCGCTACCGTCCTACCGGGCACATTGTATAAAATCTGCGGGATATCCACTGCCTCCGCAATGGCCCTGAAGTGCTGATATAAACCTTCCTGAGTCGGCTTATTGTAATAAGGTACCACCGACAGGCTCGCATCCGCCCCGGCATCTTTTGCGTAGATCGAGAGATCGATGGCTTCCCGCGTGGAATTTGCGCCTGTACCTGCGATCACGGGAACACGCCCGGCGGCTCGCTCTACCGCAGTGCTGATAAGCAGGCGATGCTCGTCGAAATCCACCGTCGGAGACTCGCCGGTAGTGCCGACTACCACGATGCCGTCGGTTCCCTCCGCCACATGAAAATCGATCAGGGCACGAAAGCGGTCCAGATCCAGTCCGCCTTCCTCGTGCATGGGCGTAACGATAGCAACCAGGCTACCGCTCATCACGACACTACGCATGACAATCTATCCGTAAAAAGAAGTCATTTTACCTGAATCTCGTAGTCCCCAAGAATTTTCGCCCGGCATTCCTTACCTGGACGCCCTGGGCGTATCGTCCTCCACCCGGCCCGATACTCGGATGCCCGACATGCGCTCCGCCGCGTGCTTATGATTTCGAAAACACCATCACACCATTTTTGCAATCCACTGCGATGGTCTCGTTCGGGCCAAAGCGGCCTTCAAGTATTTCCTTAGCCAGCGGGTTTTCGATCTGCGCCTGGATTGCGCGCTTCAATGGGCGCGCGCCAAAAACCGGATCGAAACCCGCCTGGGCAAGCTCCGCCAGCGCAGCATCCGTCACCTTCAGACGCATCTGGAGTTTTGCCAGCCGCGCCTCCAGGTATTGCAACTGTATCCGCGCTATGGATTGGATATGCTTCTCATCCAGTGCATGGAAGACTACCACTTCGTCGATGCGATTGATGAACTCCGGGCGGAAATAGGTTTTTACTTCACCCATCACTGCGAGCTTGATGACCTGGTAATCATCGCCCGCCATTTGCTGGATCATTTGAGAACCGAGATTGGAAGTCATTACAATAACCGTATTCTTGAAATCCACGGTTCGCCCCTGACCATCGGTCATGCGGCCGTCATCCAGTACCTGCAGCAGAACATTGAATACGTCGGGATGCGCCTTCTCAACCTCATCCAGCAGAATCACCGAGTAGGGTTTCCTGCGCACGGTTTCGGTAAGATAACCGCCTTCCTCATAACCGACATAACCGGGCGGTGCGCCGATCAAACGCGCAACCGAATGTTTTTCCATAAACTCCGACATATCGATGCGAATCAGGTGATCTTCGGAATCAAACAGGAAACCCGCCAGTGCCTTGCATAACTCTGTCTTGCCCACGCCGGTCGGCCCGAGAAACAGGAAAGAGCCATAAGGGCGGTTGGGATCCGAAAGCCCGGCGCGCGAGCGGCGGATAGCATCGGATACCAGGCGGACCGCCTCATCCTGCCCGACCACGCGCGCATGCAATTTTTGCTCCATGTGCAGGAGCTTTTCACGTTCTCCCTGCATCATCTTGGAAACGGGGATGCCCGTCGCGCGCGAGACCACTTCGGCAATCTCCTCCGCACCTACCTGGGTGCGAAGCAGCCTCGGCCTGCTCTCCGCGCCGCTTTGCCCTCCCATTTCGCTCTGGCGCTGCTGACTGCTGAGTTGGGACTGCAATTGGGCTTCCAATTGGGGAATGCGGCCGTATTGCAGTTCCGAAACTTTCTGCCAGTCTCCCTTGCGGGTAGCCCCTTCTATTTCCAGCTTGACCTTCTCCATCTCCTCCTTGATATGCTGGGAGCCCTGCACCTGCGATTTCTCCGCCTTCCAGATTTCTTCCAGATCCGCGTACTCGCGCTCCAGTTTCGTTATCTCGTCCTTCAGTAAACCCAGGCGCTTTTGCGAAGCTTCATCTTTCTCCTTTCTGATCGCCTCGCGCTCGATCTTGAGCTGGATGAGACGCCGGTCGAGCCTGTCCATCGATTCCGGCTTGGAATCGATTTCCATGCGAATTCTTGCTGCCGCCTCATCGATCAGATCAATGGCTTTATCCGGCAGGAAGCGGTCGGTAATATAGCGATGAGACAATTCAGCCGCGGCCACGATGGCGGGATCGGTAATATCGACACCATGGTGCACCTCGTATCTTTCCTGCAGTCCGCGCAGGATGGCGATAGTGGCCTCGACAGTGGGTTCCCCCACCAGCACCTTCTGAAAGCGCCGCTCCAGGGCGGCGTCCTTCTCGATGTATTTGCGATATTCGTCCAGCGTGGTTGCACCCACGCAATGCAGCTCGCCACGGGCCAGCGCGGGCTTGAGCATATTCCCCGCATCGATGGCGCCTTCCGCCTTGCCCGCCCCCACCATGGTATGAAGCTCGTCAATAAAAACAATAACACTGCCTTCGGCCTGCGCGATCTCTTTCAAAACGGATTTCAGGCGCTCCTCGAATTCGCCCCGGTATTTGGCCCCAGCCAGCAAGGCAGCCATATCAAGCGAAAGCACCCGCTTATCCTTCAATGTTTCCGGCACTTCACCATTGACAATGCGCTGAGCCAGGCCTTCAACAATAGCGGTCTTGCCCACGCCCGGCTCGCCGATCAGCACCGGATTATTCTTGGTGCGGCGCTGCAATACCTGGATGGTGCGGCGGATTTCATCGTCACGCCCGATAACCGGATCAAGCTTGCCCGCACGCGCACGCTCGGTAAGATCGAGCGTATATTTTTTCAGGGCCTCGCGGCTCCCCTCGGCTTCCGCGCTGCCTACGTTCTCGCCTCCCCTCACCGCGCTGATCGCCTGTTCCAGTGCTGCCCGATTGGCGCCGTGCTGCCTGAGCAGATTACCGGTTTCTCCTTTATCCTGGCACGCCGCCAGCAGAAACATTTCCGATGCGATGAACTGGTCGCTTCGCTTCTGCGCTTCCTTGTCGGCAAGATTGAGCAGATTGACAAGTTCGCGCGAGGCATTGATTTCCCCTCCGGTGCCTTCCACCTTGGGTAGGCGTTCTATGGCTTTTTTCAATGCCTCGCGCAACGGCGGAACATTTGCGCCAGCTCGCTGCAACAGCGAAGTCATGCCGCCGTCCGCTTGCTGCAATAGCGCGAGCAGCAGATGCTGGGGTTCAATATAGGGATTATCCTGGCCGACTGCGATGCTCTGCGCATCGGACAGCGCCTGCTGGAATTTAGTGGTTAGCTTGTCGAAACGCATGGGATTTCCTCGATGGATTATGAATGACTGCTATATGTGGGAGCGGACTGCAATTTCAAGATAGTACAGTTGAGCCACAAAACAACAGGGATCATTATTCCGTTATTGTTACCCTGCGGCAATTCCGCACGGGTGCACGATCCAGACGGCGCGACAAAGACAAGCTGGTTCCATATGCAGAACTCCCAGCGCATTATCCGGTTGAGCCTGCGGCTGCGGACAGCGTATCGATTCTCATGGGCATAAGGCTAGCGGCTTACAGTTCACGGCTGTACAGTTCAATGGGGAAAGGCACATGGATAGAATGTCCCGGTATCTACAAAGTACGAAATTGCGAGAAACAATATTATACGGACGCCCTCGCCGCTATCCTATGCATTGCAATGCTCGTCATCGTGACGATGAACTTGGCTGGCGTGCGGCACGCAAAGGGAATGCCGATATCGATCTGCAGGTCAACCAGGAAAGTTAGATGACGATCGCCTCCGATCTCTTGCATCAACATATTCAGACGTTCGTCGAGAACAACGCGCAATGGCAGACACTGATCGCCGATGATCTCTTGTGGGAGCTGACCTACGCGCCCTCTCTCGGCCATCCGGCGCGGTTGACGGGACGGCGGGAGGTGATGAATCATGTAACCTAGTTCCTTGGAGCCGTAGAAGATTTCCGCTTCTTCGATGTCAACATCTGCCCCTTTGCCGATTCGGAAGCGGCAGTCGCCGAATTCAGGGCAGAAGGGCTCATCAAGTCTACAGGGCGTATCTATGTCCAGAATTACGTACTATTTCTGCGGGCTGCAGGCGGAAAAATTGCATTCCTGCGCGAATATTTCGATCCCGTGCGTGCGGCCAAGGCGCTGGATGCCCCGATTCCCGGTCTCGAATCCTGAGGACGGCCGGCGCATCAAGGCACGATGAATCGCCAAATCGACAGTTAGGGGGAACCAGGCGAAACGTATTTTTCGACGGTTTCCTGTACGGCCCTCATGGGGGTTGATTCCGTGCAACGATCCGTTTGCCAACAGAAATTGAAAGTTCGCCCTGGCCATGGAGTTGGCCAAGGCGAATCAGGAAATATATCCGCTTAACCCAATTTGACCAGGTTAAGTCCAGGCAATGGGCCGCCGGGAAATTGCTGCACTTCGCCCCTGTTGCCAACGTGCCCAAATCGACGACTGCGAATCCAAGGCGCTCGATCAGATCTTTGACCTGCATTTTTGCATCGGCATCGTCGCTCGACACGAATACAACGCGCTTTCCGCCATCCTTGCCAGGATCGCTTGCCAGAACTGCAGCCAGCAGCGTGTTAAATGCTTTGACCAATCGTGCGCCCGGCAAGAAATTGCTGACGACTTCGCTTGAGCTTTTTCCGTTCAATTCTGCAAGTCGATAACCGGGTAGCAATACCGGATTCACCGCATCGATCACAATTTTGTTTGCCAGTGAGGGAAGACCGGCGGCAACCGATTCGAGCTGATCCCACGGAAATGCCAGAACGACGATATCTTCGGCTACCGCGTCTTGCGCTGTTCCAGCTTTCGCGTTGGGTCCAAGTTGCTCGATCAGGCTTGCAAGCAAATCAGGCCCCCGGCGATTGCTGATCGTGACGGGGATGCCCGCACGAATGAATTGCGAAGCAAGGGCCTGGCCGATCGCGCCGGCACCAATGATGCCGATACATTTGATGTTTTGCGCATCCGATTGAATTGACATGATAAGTCCTTTTCAAATGAGCATCTTCATGGTGACATATCGATGCCGGTGCTGTTGGTTTTTACAAAAGCCATGGCCGGTACTGCCAGGCTTTTGATTTCGATGTCAGGGATGTGACCCAAAGGCAGTTTTTGTGTTTGCTCCACCGTAATGGGGGCGCGAATCGATACCGAATGCGCCGCCACCGAAAGCCACCACTTGAATCAGGCCACCCGCCATGGCGATATTTTTCATCAGGTGGATAAACTGATCCTGGTCGCCGGTTACGTTATGAAAGACCAGGCCCGCGGCCACGGAGAAGATCGAGGTTGCTGGTTCGTCAAAAAATTGAAACCAGGACACATTTAGCTTTCATCGTCGAATAATGGTAATTGTGTCGAACTCAACGCTGAGGTTCTTCAGGATAAGGATACAGGATATTGAGCGCCACGCTTTTGCCTGCGGTTTCCACGATGCGCACATGCTCGCGCTTCAATTGGCGGGCATGATGCAAGCCGCAGGAGTAGGCAATCATGTCGATTTCCTTATTCATGTTTATGGCGTAGTTGGCGACGCGCAGGTATTTTTCCTCCACCACGAGGCCGCGCTGCAAATATCTGTTATGGGTAGTAACGCCGGTAGGGCAGGTATTGGTGTGGCAGCGCATGGCCTGGATGCAGCCCAGCGAAAACATGAAGCCGCGGGCGGTATTGATGAAATCCGCCCCTGCGCAGAGCGCCCACGCCGCCCGCGCCGAGGTCACCAGCTTGCCCGCCGCGATCACGCGCACACGGTCTTTCAGGCCAGATTGCAGTAACGCATCCACCACTCGCGGCAATGCTTCGGCAATGGGCAGGCTCATGTGGTCGAACAGCGTCTGGGGCGCAGCGCCGCTGCCGCCTTCGCCGCCATCAATGGAGAGAAAATCCCTGGTGCGCGTGAATACCCCGGATAGTAGCGATTTCATCGGTCACCTTGACGCCCGGCAGCATTCCACCCTTGCCCGGTTTCGCCCCCTGCGAGAGCTTTATTTCAAACGCCTTGACCACTTTGGCAAGTTCCTTTGCCCGTGCCGGTGAAAAATTGCCGTCGTGATCTCGGATACCGTACTTGGCCGTGCCGATTTGCATAACGATGTCGCCGCCTCCCTCCAGGTGGTAAGGCGCCAGCCCGCCCTCTCCTGTATTCAGCCAGCATCCCGCTTCCGCCGCGCCGAGCGACAGCGCCCGCACCGCGGGTGCTGAAATTGCGCCGTAGCTCATACCGCTGATGTTCATTATGGATTTTGCATGAAAAGGATGTTCGCAATAACTGTCGCCAATCGTGAGGGACGGAGTCGGCAGCCGGTCGCGCTCCAGTACCGAAAAAGCGACATTGACGAAAATGATGGAGCCGGGCTCGCGCAGGTCGTTGGTGGAGCCGAAACCGACGATGCCGCCTTCGTTCTTTGCATTCTTGTACACCCATGTCCGGGTTGCACGATTGAAAGGCATTTCGTCCCTGTCGCCGGAAAAGAAATATTGGCGGAAATATTCCCCCTGTTTCTCGAAGAGAAACCGCAGATGCCCGACGACGGGATAGTTGCGCAGGATGAAATGCTTCTTCTGGGTTACATCCCGGATGAACCAGAACACGATAATCCCGATCAGGATCAGGCCAAGAATCGTGCCAAAACCGTAGGAAACCACCTTTAGTACCTCAGACATGACGCCCTCCACCACCGCATTCGGCTAAGATACTCCATTCTCGCAAACATAATAAGTAGGTCTCACGATAATTTCATGAATCTGGAAACCGAGATCAGCAATAACGTCAACCAGGCGCTCATCGAGGACATCGGCACGGGTGACCTCACGGCACTCCTGATTCCCGCCGGAAAGACCGCCGCTGCCAGGGTTGTCAGCCGCGAAAACGCGGTATTGTGCGGGACGAAATGGTTTGAAGCATGTTTTTGGTATCTGGCGCCGGAAATCGAATTGCGCTGGTCGGCGCAGGACGGCACGGCAATCCACGCCGGGCAAGAACTGTGCCGGATAGCTGGGAATGCCCGCATACTGCTTACGGCGGAGCGCTCTGCGCTTAATTTTCTGCAGCTGCTGTCAGCGGTCGCAACACAAACGCGACGCTACGTGGAGGCAGTGTCGGGGACCGGCGCAAAGATCGTGGACACCCGCAAAACCCTGCCCGGATTGCGGCTGGCACAAAAATACGCGGTGGCATGCGGCAGCGGTACGAATCATCGTTTGGGCCTGTACGATGGCATACTCATCAAGGAGAACCATATTATCGCGGCAGGGAGCATCGACCGGGCCCTGAGCGCCGCCGAGAAAATTGCCTCCCCAGGGCTATTTATTCAAATTGAAGTGGAAACGCTGGATGACTTGCGCGATGCGCTCGATGCCGGAGCAAAGATGATCCTCCTGGATAATTTTGATCTCGACGAATTGCGCGAGGCGGTTGCATTGAACGCAAAGTTGACCAATAAGGAGGCAGTGCTGGAAGCATCGGGAGGAATCACGCTCGGCAACGTGCGCGCGGTTGCCGAAACCGGTGTAAACCGGGTTTCCATCGGCAGCCTCACCAAGGACATCAAGGCGGTGGACTTATCGATGCGCTTCGATTCCTTCCAAAATTGACCCGCTGACTGACCTTATATACTTTGTAGGGCGCAATAAGCGCAGCGCATTGCGCCGCATGTCAAAAGTGGCGAGGTTATCGACGCGCTTTTCCTTTTCCTCCCTGAGTTGAGGCATGTTTTACAAGCTCCCCCATGAGGCGGGGCGCAGGCCCCTGCATTTTTTGCGTTACTGGCTCGCGTTTTGCCAGCGTACGCAATATCCAGTAAATAGCCAGTGCGGCAAGCAAATGCTTTGCCGTATGGCCGCTCATCACCTGCCCAAGATCGTAAATTTCCTGATCCTGAACTTCCGCCAGTTTGGCAAGACCATACAGTGTCATGACTGCATAGATATAAAACCCGCCGGTATATCTCGACCGAAAAAAGATTCCGAGCAGAAAAATCACCAGCAGCGAATAGAATTGCACGACAATATAAAAATTCAGGTTGCCTGCGCCCCGCTGCTCGCTCCAATACCAGTGCATCACGCTCCCGGCTCCGGCCGCGATCAGAACAGGCAACAGGCGCAGGCCCGCCTTCGGACCGATACGCTCGTTTAACGTCGCAGCAAGCAGCGCCATCACGCCCGTCGCTATCGGCAGCCGATCCCAGACCAGCCGGTCGTTGTCGGGTGCCAGGTGATAATAGACCGAACCGATACCCGCCGCCGTGACACTCAAAAACAGCACCAGATAAGGCCAGCGCTCAGCCGGTTCAACAAACGCTTCGGACATAGCCGGTATTCCGGAACGCAATAAAAGAATAAGACCGGCCATCCCGATAAACAAAAAGGGAATGTTGGAAACGACATCGAAAAAATTGGGTATGCCAAAATAAATGCGTTGGTCGGCAAACTGGTGGTATGTCGCAGGCTGTGGAATCGGCGGAACGATCGTTGCAACCAGAATTACACCTGCTGAAAGAATTCCCAGGGCCCACAATTCGATACGCCCTCGACGATCCATGCTCCTTCCTCTTATCCGGTTTTCCCTTTCCACTTACGCGCCGCTAGCGCATCTTCGCAACCGCTTCCTCTACCCGTTCCACCCCAATGACCTCAATACCGGGAAGAACCTGTTTCGGCTTGTTGGCTTTAGGAATGATGGCTTGGGTAAATCCCAGCTTGGCGGCCTCTTTCAGTCGTTCCTGGCCGCGCTGGACAGGCCGTACCTCCCCCGCCAGCCCGACTTCACCAAATACCACCATTTTTTCCGGCAAAGGCTTATTCTTGAGCGAGGAAACAATGGCAAGCAATACCGCCAGATCCGCACCCGGCTCGGTGATTTTCACGCCGCCGACAGCATTGACAAATACGTCCTGGTCGAAACAGGGAATTCCGGCATGGCGGTGCAGCACCGCCAGCAGCATTGCCAACCGGTTCTGCTCCAGGCCCACGCTCAGCCGCCGGGGATTGGGGGCGTGGGCTTCATCCACCAAAGCCTGAATCTCCACCAGCAGCGGGCGCGTTCCCTCCTGGGTGACCATCACGCAGGAACCCGGCACCTGCCCGCCATGGTGAGAAAGGAACAATGCGGAAGGATTGCTCACTTCACGCAGGCCTTTTTCGCTCATGGCAAATACGCCCAATTCGTTCACCGCGCCAAACCGGTTCTTGAAAGCACGGATCAGGCGGAAACTGGAATGGGTATCGCCTTCGAAATACAGTACCGTATCCACCATGTGCTCCAGTACGCGCGGCCCGGCCAGCGCGCCTTCCTTGGTCACATGGCCTACCAGGATAATGCATGTGCCGCTGGCTTTGGCCAGCCGCGTCAACTGTGCCGCACACTCGCGCACCTGGGCAACCGAGCCCGGGGCGGATTGCAACGCATCGGAATAAACTGTCTGGATCGAATCGATGACTGCGATATCGGGTTTGCGCTCGGCCAGGACCGCCTGGATTCTTTCCAACCGGATTTCCGCCAGTAAATGCACCGTCCGTGCATCGAGGGCAAGGCGTTTTGCCCGCAACGCCACCTGCCGCGCCGATTCCTCGCCGCTCACATACAGTACGTTGCGGGTGGCGGACATATGACACAGCGCTTGCAGCAACAAGGTCGATTTACCGATGCCGGGATCGCCCCCCAGCAATACGACGCCGCCATGCATCAGGCCACCGCCCAGCACGCGGTCAAATTCGGCCACGCCCGTGGAGTAGCGCGGCTCCTCCCCCGCCTCCACTTCGCTCAGGTTCTGAACGCCATTGACCTCGGACATGGGAGTGAAGCGCGATGCTTTCTCGGCAATAGCCTCCACCAGCGTGTTCCATGTTTGGCAATGCGGACACTGACCCTGCCATTTCAAGGTCTGGCCCCCGCATTCGGTACAGGAATACACTGATTTTGATTTAGCCATTCTCAAACAATAATTTTTCAAAGGCCCACATAACGTTGACACGAAGCCTGTCTGGAGCTCATTATTACCGGGCGCGCCTCTAATAGACGCTCGCTTCGGATAAGACTGCCGGTATCCCTCTATACATCGATTGTAACGATTTGCCAAGTGGGCCGGATTCTCTATCGCCCAAGCTGGGCACTGCTCATATTTGCAGTTTTTTCTCAATGCCAGTGATTTGGTCAACGCATTAAAAGGAAAAAAATAATGAAGTCGATAATCAATGCTCTTAAAATCATGGCATTGAGTACAGCTTCCCTCGCGGTGCTGACAGGCTGCACGACTACGCAAAAATCCACTCAATCCCCAAGAACGGTTATCGAGCAGCTACTCATCAGCGAAGCCGCGATACGGAGCCTTCCCCGCCAGGCTGAAAGCCCCTTGCCGATTCCTCCGGGCTCAAATGTGGCGCTCAATACGTCAGCACTGACCACGGACCAGACGCTTCTGCTGCAAATCCTGACCGGCTGGATGGGGCAACAGGGGTATCTGGTTCAGAAAGACGAAAAAAATGCAACGTATCGGGTTGACGTGATTGTAGGAGCGCTGGGGACCGAGTTGGCCGGGTCTTTCATCGGCATGCCCCCAATCCAGAGTGTACTCATCCCTTTTTCCTTGCCGGAATTATCCCTCTATAAATCCCAGAATCAGACCGGCTATATAAAGTTCCACATGAATATATTTGAAATTCCGGCAGGCAAGTTTGTTGGATCGACTTCCGATTTCCTGGCCGACTCCTACTTCAATAATTATACGGTTCTTTTTGCCATATCATTCACCTCGACGGATCTCGCATCTCCTCCGCAACTTGGCACGTTCCTCCGCAAACCTCTTAAAACGCCCGAGGTTCAAACAGAAGAAACAGAAGAGTTGGTCAAACCGTGAGGCAAATAAACAGAAAAGAAAAAATCCTTCATCAATATCCACCTGCGAAGTGCGACGGGTGGAAACCTATTCCTCCAAGGATGCTCTTCTTTCTATTTGCCACTCTACCATTATGCCCTGTTCGCCTGCGGCCGTCCGATAGGTACAATCCACTCCGATCCCCGGTACGCATACCAGATGTTCGCCGCTGAAGATCAGCGGCAGCGCTTCCCGCTCCCAGGGCGGGAGCGATGCTTCCCGAAGAAGGTTTTTGAGGCTGCGGCGCGGACGATCGCTGTCCGGGCGCAGACGTTCACCCCCCTGGCGCATGCGAAGGGTGACAGGTTTCTCCATAAGCTTTTGAAGATTGATCCCCAGGCCTTTCCGCCGCGTAAATCTGGCGGTGCCGCCCAAATGCGGGATGACCAGCTGCTTTTCTCCCTGCCAGGATAACGACCATTCCGCGCTGGGCAGGGTAGTTGCCATACGGACATGAAGCGCGCCCCTGAAGCAGCGAACTTCGGCATTTCCAAACACTACCTGTACTTTTGCGTCGGGACGTGCCGACAACAGTTGACGCAAAATTTCTTCCAGCTTTGCGGTGCTGGGCAGTATCACACCCTGCTGCATCAGGAAGTAGCGCAGCAGATTTCTGGCACGGGAAACACTCAGATTCCGCAAATCCTCGATTCGAAGTTTTTCAAAGGCGCCACATTCCTTGCTGTCAGCTTTGGCCAGTTCGTCCAGCAGGAGAGAGGCCTCCGCCATATGCCGGCTTGCGCGCAGAAATGTGGTGCGATAAGAGGGAAAACGCTTTTCCAGCAGAGGAAAAAAATCATGGCGCAAGAAATTACGGTCGAATGATATGTCATCGTTGCTTTCATCGGTAATCCATTGCAATGCATTTTCCATCGCGTAGTTCTCGATTTCGCGCCGTGTCACGTCGAGCATCGGCCGTAACAGCTTTGGCCCGCGCGCGGATTCCTTCCTCCCGGTTCCTGAAATTTTCTCGCCGATTTGTGACGCAGGGTCCCTGACGACGGGCATTGCGCCCAGTCCCTTCACCCCCGCGCCGCGCAGCAATTGCAGCAGCAGGGTTTCAGCTTGATCGTCCAGATGCTGCCCTAGCACCACATAATCGGTTTTCAGTTTTGCGAATATTCGATAGCGCGCATCGCGCGCAGCCGCCTCAAGGCTGACACCGGATTCCCGGCTGATTTTCAGCCTGGCGATTTCGAGGGGAATGCTTCTGGATTGGCACAGCGTGCGGCAGAATTGGGCCCACCTGGGCGCATTGGCGCTGATGCCGTGATTGACGTGAACAGCGGAAAGCGCGAACTGCATGCGAACAGAGAGTGAGGTGAGCCAATCCAGCAGCACGACCGAATCCACCCCACCGCTCAATGCCGCCGTCAGGCGATCGCCGCACCGAATCTGCGCACGCAACACATCTTCGGCCTTGCTGGAAAGACTACTTGATTTTGACTTCCTTGAACTTGCCATATCCCATCAACCGCTCAAAGCGTTTCTCCAGCAACGCTTCTGTCGAAAAACCCCGCAAGTACGTGAGCGACTCCTGTAATGCCCTCCTTACGGAGTGAATGATGGCGGTGTAGTCACGATGAGCTCCACCGGGCGGCTCATTGATAATCTTGTCGATCAGCCCCATCGCTTTCAGGCGATGGGCGGTGATACCCATAATCTCGGCTGCTTCCGACGCCTTGTCTGCGCTTTTCCACAGGATTGAGGCGCAGCCTTCGGGAGAAATGACGGAATAAGTCGCATATTGGAGCATCTGCACCACATCACCCACCGCCACCGCCAGCGCTCCGCCGGAGCCGCCTTCGCCAATAACGGTGCAAACCACCGGCACTTTCAGCTCTGCCAGAACATAGAGATTTTTGCCTATCGCCTCCGACTGGCCACGTTCCTCGGCACCAATGCCTGGATATGCTCCTGGCGTATCGATGAAAGTAATTACCGGCACGGAGAACTTTTCTGCCAAACGCATCAGGCGCAATGCCTTGCGATAGCCCTCGGGCCTGGGCATGCCGAAATTACGATGAATCTTTTCCTTGGTATCCCGTCCCTTCTGATGGCCGATAACCATGATCGTCTGACCCATGAATCGTCCCAGGCCGCCAATGATGGCATGATCATCGGCAAAATTCCGGTCGCCGTGAAGCTCTTCGAAGTCGGTAAAAAGATGCTGGATATAATCGAGCGTGGAGGGGCGCTGCGGATGCCGGGCAACCTGGGAAATCTGCCACGGGGTGAGCTTCGCATAGATACCGCTGGTAAGCGATTGGCTTTTCTTTTGCAGACGGTGAATTTCTACCGAAATATCCACCGCTGAATCGTCCTGGGCAAAACGCAGCTCCTCGATTTTTGCTTCAAGCTCAGCGATGGGCTGCTCGAAATCCAGGAAGGTAATTTTCATGGAATGCGGGCGTAATTTTAAAACCGCAATGATACAGGAACATAGGCAACGTAAAAGATCATTCCAATCCGGAAAGAAAAGTAAGACGCGATACCCCCCTGATTTTTACGATATTTTTATGAATCCGCATCAAGACGTTACGACTTCTTTACCTTCTAAAACGTAATATATCAGCTATAAATTCATTATGGTGATGGAGTCCCGCCGTTAACCCTGTGCACGCGTTGTTTCCAAATGTCTCGTTCTTGACCGTTATCTGCTCTCAAACTCGCCTACCTAAAGGCAAAAGATGACTTGGCTTTACATTACCGCCGGCGCCCTGGCTGTATTACTGCTGGCTTATCTGATTTACGCCCTGCTCAGGCCCGAGGATTTCTGAATGGACGCAAACATCGCGATCCAGGCAGGGCTCTATATTCTCGCACTGCTCGCGTTGGCCAAGCCGATGGGCCTGTTCATCGCACAGGTAGTGGAAGGCAAAATACTGCTCTCGGACAAAATCGGCGGAGCCGTGGAGCGGCTCCTGTATCGCAGCGGGGGTATCGATCCAGCCGAAGAAATGGACTGGAAGCGCTATGCGCTGGCGCTGCTGCTGTTCAATTTCATCGGCATACTGGCGACCTATGGGGTGCAGTGCCTGCAGTTCTTGTTGCCGCTGAATCCGCAACACTTCCAGGCTGTGAGTCCCGATTCATCCTTTAATACTGCGGTCAGTTTCGTGACCAATACCAACTGGCAGGGATATAGCGGCGAAGCCACTATGAGCTATCTCGCCCAGATGACAGTACTGGCAGTGCAGAATTTTCTTTCGGCAGCCACTGGTATTGCGGTGGCAATCGCGCTAATCAGGGGGTTTGCGCGGCATGGCGCGCAAACCATCGGTAATTTCTGGGTCGATCTCACACGCTCCACCCTGTATATATTGCTACCGCTTTCGTTGCTGCTTGCCGTGATTTTCATGAGCGAGGGGGTTATCCAGAACTTCGATGGCTATCGGAATGCACAAACCATCGAAACCACTGCCTACCAACAACCAGGTGCGGATCCGAAAGTGAATCCGCTCAATAATGACAAAAGTGATTCTCCGTTGGAAACGGTCAGCACGCAGATCCAGACATTACCCATGGGACCGGTGGCTTCGCAGGAGGTCATCAAACTGCTCGGCACCAATGGAGGCGGATTTTTCAACGCCAACTCCTCCCATCCCTACGAAAACCCCACTCCGCTAACCAATTTCCTCTCCATGCTGGCGATCTTTCTAATTCCCGCTGCACTCTGCCATACCTTCGGCGCAATGATCGGTGATCAGCGCCAGAGCTGGGCAATATTCTCCGCCATGATGTTCATATTTATCGTGATGGCCGGTACCGGCATCTGGGCCGAACAGAATGGCAATCCCCTCCTCACCGCCGCCGGCGCAGACCAGAGTAGCAGCGCGCTGCAACCGGGGGGAAACATGGAAGGCAAGGAAACGCGCTTCGGCATCGCGGCCACCATGCTTTTCGTGGCCGTCACCACGGGCGCTTCCTGCGGCGCAGTGAATGCGATGCATGACTCCCTCACGCCGCTCGGCGGACTGGTGCCCATGTGGCTGATGCAGCTGGGCGAAGTAGCCTTTGGCGGGGTGGGGACGGGCCTCTATACCATGCTGATATATGCCATCATGGCAGTATTTGTAGCCGGCCTGGTGATAGGCCGCACGCCGGAATACCTGAGCAAGAAGATTGAGATATTCGACATGAAAATGACGGCGCTTGTTCTTCTGGTCGCGCCCATACTGGTGCTGGCCGGTACCGCCGTCGCGGTGACGCTCGACGCCGGCAGGGCGGGCATCGCCAACCCCGGCGCACACGGCTTCAGCGAGATTCTTTACGCTTTCTCTTCGGCGGCCAACAACAACGGCAGCGCATTTGCGGGGCTGTCGGCCAATACGCTTTTCTATAATTTCATGCTGGCGATAGCCATGTTGTTCGGCCGCTTCGGCGTTATCGTCCCGGTGCTGGCCATCGCCGGTTCGCTCGCGGCGAAGAAGCGCATACAGCCGGGTCTGGGCACCATGCCCACACATGGGCCATTGTTCGTCGCATTGTTGATCAGCACCATCATTCTGGTAGGCGCGCTGACTTACGTACCGGCGCTGGCGCTGGGTCCGGTGATTGAGCACCTGATGATGACAGGCGTGCATTGAACCGGATCAGGATGGACTAAAAGAGACCTATAATGATCAAAACCGCTGCGCTCCGGATGTTCGACCCCAGGCTGGTCAGGCCCGCAATCCTGGATGCGGTCAGAAAACTCACCCCGCAAGCACAGTGGCGCAACCCCGTGATGTTCGTCGTCTATATCGGCAGCATTTTGACGACAGTCCTATTTTTCCAGGCATTGGGCGGACAGGGCGAAGCGCCGGCAGGATTCATATTCAGCATCACGCTCTGGCTCTGGCTCACGGTACTGTTTGCAAATTTTGCCGAAGCGCTGGCGGAAGGCCGCAGCAAGGCGCAGGCGGCAGCATTGCGCGGCGCGAAAAAAAATGTGCTGGCAAAGAAGCTCTCCGGCACTTCGCACGATTCCCAGGTGCAGTTGACCGATAGCCTGGCGCTGCGCAAGGAAGACGTCGTGCTGATCGAGGCCGGTGACACGATCCCGGCCGATGGCGAAGTAATCGAAGGCGTGGCTTCCGTAAACGAATCCGCCATCACCGGCGAATCCGCCCCGGTCATTCGCGAATCCGGCGGGGATTTCAGTGCCGTCACCGGCGGCACGCATGTGTTGTCGGACTGGATCGTCGTGCGGATAACCGTCAATCCGAGAGAAACCTTTCTCGACCGTATGATCGCCATGGTTGAAGACGCCAGCCGGCAGAAAACACCCAATGAAATCGCACTGATCATCTTGCTGGTGGCACTCACCATCATCTTCCTGCTGGCAACCGCGACACTGCTGCCATTCTCGATGTTCAGCGTGACAGCAGCCAATACGGGTACGCCCGTGACTATTACGGTGCTGGTATCCCTGCTGGTCTGCCTGATCCCCACCACCATCGCCGGACTGCTTTCCGCCATCGGTGTGGCCGGCATGAGCCGCATGATGCAGGCCAACGTCATAGCGACCTCAGGCCGCGCAGTAGAGGCGGCGGGAGATATGGATGTGCTCCTGCTCGACAAGACCGGCACCATCACGCTGGGTAACCGCCAGGCTGCCGCCTTCATTCCCGCTATTGGCATCACCGAAGCGGAGCTTGCCGATGCAGCCCAGCTTGCCTCGCTTGCCGACCAGACGCCGGAGGGACGCAGTATCGTGGTGCTCGCCAAAAACAGGTTCAATCTACGCGAACGCGATACCCATGAAATAGGTGCAGTCTTCGTTCCCTTCTCCGCGTATACCCGCATGAGTGGCGTCAATCTTGGTCAGCGGCAAATCCACAAAGGCGCGGCTGATTCGGTGCGTCAATATATTGAATCGCAAGGCGTGGCCTATCCAGCCGAGATCGCCAATCAGGTGACTGACGTGGCGCGCTGCGGCAGCACGCCTCTGGTCGTGGCTGACGGCACCCGCGTGCTGGGTGTGGTGGAGCTCAAGGACATCGTCAAGGGCGGTATCAAGGAGCGCTTTGCCGAATTACGCGGCATGGGCATCAAAACGGTAATGATTACCGGAGACAATGGCCTGACAGCGGCTTCCATTGCCGCCGAGGCGGGCGTGGATGATTTTCTGGCCGAAGCCACGCCGGAAGCGAAGCTGTCGCTGATCCGCAAGTATCAGGCCGAAGGAAGGCTGATGGCCATGACCGGCGATGGAACCAATGATGCCCCGGCCCTGGCTCAGGCGGATGTGGCGGTCGCCATGAACACCGGTACCCAGGCAGCTAAAGAAGCCGGCAATATGGTCGATCTGGACTCCAACCCGACCAAGCTGATCGAGATCGTGGAGATCGGCAAGCAAATGCTGATTACACGGGGCTCGCTTACGACCTTCAGCATCGCCAATGACATCGCCAAGTACTTTGCCATCATTCCGGCGGCATTTGCAACGACCTATCCACAGCTGGGCACGCTTAATGTAATGCATTTGACCAGTCCCGGCTCGGCCATCCTCGCCGCAGTGATTTTCAACGCGCTGATCATCGTGTTCCTGATTCCGCTGGCGCTCAAGGGTGTGCCCTACCGGGCGATCGGTGCAGCATTGCTGTTGCGCCGCAATCTGCTGATTTATGGCCTGGGCGGAATTCTGACACCATTCATCGGCATCAAGATCATTGACTTTCTGCTGGCCTTTGCGGGCCTGGTTTGATGACTGGATCAAGACTGGATCAACAAGGAGATATCATGAAACGCCTTTTCCGTCCTGCAATAGTCGTATTTATCGGATTGTCCGTGATCACCGGCATCGCTTATCCGCTATTTACCATGGCTATCGGCAAGGCGATATTTCCCCGGCAAGTCGAGGGAATGCTGATCGAGAGGGGTGGCAGGATTGTCGGTTCGGCGCTGATCGGGCAAAATTTCAGCGAGCCGGAATATTTCTGGGGCAGGCCTTCAGCCACTTCGCCACATCCCAACAATGCGGCGGCTTCCGCCGGCTCCAACCTGGGGCCGCTCAACCCCGCGCTGATCGATGCGGTAAAAAACAAGATTTCCGCGCTGCAACAAGCTGACCCCCGCAACAACCTGCCGGTCCCGGTCGATCTGGTCACGGCATCCGCCAGCGGGCTTGATCCGGAGATCAGTCCGGCAGCGGCCCTCTACCAAGCCAACCGCGTAGCCAGGGCACGCAATCTGACCCCGGCGCAAATCAGCGAATTGATCGCGCGGTATACTGAAGACCGGCAGCTGGCCGTCCTCGGAGAACCGCGCGTGAACGTGCTGAAGCTCAATCTTGCGTTGGACGCCCTGCGCTGAGAATCCGGACATGACCGATCAGCGACCCGATCCCGACACACTGCTGGATAAAATTCCGCAGGACCAGGCCAAACAGCGGCGGGGCAAATTGAAGATATTCTTCGGCAGCTGCGCCGGGGTGGGCAAGACCTATGCCATGCTGTCGGCGGCCCAGGAGCTTCGCCGTCAGGCGGTTGACATGATAGTGGGCATCGTCGAAACCCACGGCCGCAGCGAAACCGAAAAACTGCTCGCGGGACTGGAGGTGCTGCCGCTCCGGCATATCGATCACCTTGGACACACGCTGACGGAATTTCATCTGGATGCCGCCTTGAAGCGGAATCCCAATCTGGTACTGGTAGACGAACTGGCGCATGCCAACGTCGCCGGCTCGCGGCATCCCAAGCGCTGGCAGGATGTGGAAGAGCTGCTGATGGCAGGTATCAACGTATATACCACGCTCAATGTGCAGCATCTGGAAAGCCTGAACGATTAGTAGGTCAGATCACGGGTATCCGCGTGCGGGAAACGCTGCCGGATAAAGTATTCGACCAGGCGGATGATGTAACGCTGGTCGATTTGCCGGCGGATGAACTCCTGCGGCGGCTAAGAGAGGGCAAGGTCTACCTTCCTTCGCTGGCAGAACAAGCCAGTAAGAATTTTTTTCGCAAGGGCAATCTGATTGCGTTGCGTGAACTCGCGCTGCGGCGTACGGCCGACCGCGTCGATGCGCAAATGCGCGAGTACAGGATGGATCAGTCCATCCCCCAGATATGGCAGGCGAATGATCGCCTGATGGTCTGCATTGAGCCGGGGCCTGAAGCCGAACAGATCGTGCGGGCAGCCGCACGGCTGGCGTCCAGCCTGAGAACCGACTGGCTGGCCGTGTATGTCGAAACGCCGGCGCTGCAGAAACTGGCGAATGCGCGACGCGACGCCATTTTCAGAACCTTGCGCCTGGCGCAGGAACTGGGCGCGGAAACGGCAACCCTGAGTGGTATCAGCATCGGGCAGATGCTGGCAGCATATGCGCGCAGCCGGAACGTTTCCAGGCTGGTAATGGGCAGACCGCGACGTTCCCTGGTTGCCCGCCTGATCAAACCCACCGTGGCTGATGAATTGGCTTCCCATGCCAAGGATATCGATCTCTATGTTGTCGGGCGCGATATTCAGCCCGCATCGAACGAATCGATGCGGGATAAAGGCAAGGCAGCCGTCAGCCTGGCATTCCAGCCGAAAAAGGTTTCCAGCCGGCATGGCTACATCTGGGCGGCGGCAATCAGTTCCCTGACCACCCTCATCGCCTCGTTTCTGGTGTACCGCTTCGACTTGTCCAATGTCGCGATGCTCTACCTGCTGGGAGTCATTGTGGTATCCGCCCGGTTTGGCCGTGGCCCCGGCGCGCTCACCTCTCTGCTTAGCGTGTTTGCTTTCGATTTCTTTTTTGTGCCCCCAAAGCTGTCATTTGCAGTATCGGATACGCAATACCTGTTAACTTTCATCGTAATGCTGACGGTATCGCTGGTCATCAGCAACCTTACTTCCAATCTTCGCTACCAGGCGCAGGGAGCTACTTATCGTGAGAATCGCATCCGTGCTTTGTATGATCTCGGCAAAGAGCTGGCGGCTGCGTTGACTTCATCTCACATCATCGAAATCAGCATCAGTCATCTGTCCGGCGTGTTCCAGAGCAGGGGAGTCGTTCTGCTGCCCGATAGCCATGAAAGAATACGCGCCATGGGAAGCGGGAATAACGACACCACGCAGGAAAGCGTCAATTTGGGTATCGCGCAGTGGGTATATGAGCATGATGAAGAAGCCGGCTTTGGCACCCACACCCTGCCTTCCAGCAAAGCAATATATCTCCCGCTCATGGCACCCATGCGCACGCGCGGCGTACTGGCTATCGTTCCGGAAGATCCCGCCACCATTTTTTTGCCGGAACAACGCCGTCTGCTGGATACTTTTGTATCCCAGATCGCACTTGCACTTGAGCGGGTTCACTATGTGGAGGTCGCCCAGGATGCGCTGATCACCATGGAATCGGAGCGCCTGCGCAACGCTTTGCTGAGTGCAATCTCGCATGACCTACGCACACCGCTGACGGCCATAATAGGCATTGTCAGCTCCCTGAAAGAACAAGAGCAGGACATGAGCCGCGATAAGCGGCAGGAATTGATCGATGCCCTCTATGGACAGGCCTTCCGCATGAATAGTTTGGTAACGAACCTGCTGGACATGGCAAGGCTGCAGACGGGTAAGGTACAGTTGAACAAACAATGGCAAATACTGGAAGAAGTGGTCGGAAGCGCGATACGCACCATGCGGCATGCGCTGGAGCAACATCGTATCCAGGTCCACCTGCCGCATGATTTGCCGCTGCTACAGTTTGATGCGGTGCTGATAGAGCGGGTACTATGCAATCTGCTGGAGAATGCCGGCAAATACACGCCAGCAGGCTCTCATTTGGTTGTCTCAGCCGAAAAAAGGGATGACGAGGTATGGATATCGCTCGCCGATGACGGGCCCGGTTTGCCCGCGGGAATGGAAACCCGGATTTTTGATAAATTTACGCGTGGAGAAAAAGAATCGGCGAAGCCCGGTGTCGGACTCGGGCTTTCGATATGCCGCGCAATTGTCGAGGCGCACGATGGCAAAATCTGGGCACATAACCTGCCCACTCAAGGCGCAATATTTACTTTTTCCTTGCCGGCCGGCAACCCGCCCGCGCCGCAGGACCCGGAAGCCGATCTACTGCACTGAACCGATACAAGATGCCGGAACCTATTGCCAATATTGTCCTGATTGAAGATGAACAGCAAATTCGACGTTTCGTCAGGATTGCTCTTGAGAGAGAGGGGTTCCATGTTTATGAATCGGAAACCGGCGAACGGGGCCTGATTGAAACAGGTACACGCAAACCCGATGCGGTCATTCTCGATCTGGGGTTGCCCGATATCGATGGGATTGAGGTAATAAAACAAATAAGAACCTGGAGCACGGTTCCGATCATTATCCTGTCCTCAAGAAGCGACGAACATGAAAAAGTAAAGGGACTGGATGCCGGGGCCGACGACTACCTGACCAAACCATTTGGCGTTCCCGAGCTTCTGGCGCGCATCAGGGCACAGTTGCGGCGCCGGTTCTTTGCCGGCGGGAGTAGCGGCGATGGGATATACCGATTCGGTGACGTCGTAGTCGATTTGCCGAAACGCCTGGTTCTTAGAGGAACCAAGCAGATTCACCTGACGCCCATCGAGTTCAAGCTGCTTGCAGCACTGATTCGCAATTTGGACCGGGTGATGACCCAGCGGCAGTTGTTGAACGAAGTGTGGGGCCCCGCCTACGTTGAGAATAGTCATTATCTGCGCATTTACATGGGCCACCTGAGGCAAAAACTCGAGGACGACCCTGCGCAACCGAAATACCTTCAGACCGAAACCGCTGTGGGCTACCGATTGCTTTCGCCTCTGAAATAAAAATGAAACAAAGTTTTGTCATTCTATTCCATAGAGTGGGAGAGGATGACGAAGAACCCCAACGCCTATATATAAAGCCAAAAATTGTTGGGGGTTCATGTCTCCCTATGCTTCGGATTCTCACGATAACGCCGGAAAAAATGAGTGGTCAACCACCGGACCTGGGTTTAACACCGACCAGCATCGCCCGACTTCCACGGAATGCGAAGCGCAGCATGTCGAACCGGGATGATTCAATTATCTCTAAAAATCAAGGATGGGAATGAATACTCCCGAGCCACGCCAGGCACCCAACGTCGAAAAATTCAGGGAGGTCGTTCTTTGGCCGGTGCAGCTATTGCCGCGCCATGAGGGAGCACAGATTCAAGACCACTGGGAATGCCTGAATGCGGCGAGCGCCCACTCTGTATGGAACGAAGTTTCGGACGAGTTCACCGGCGATCCGGGCGAGTTCAAGGAAAGGCATTACAAGGAATTCGTGACCTTCCTGCCCTTCGTGCAACGCTTTTTGTATGGCGAGGGCGTCGGCAGCGACGGGAATGGAGGGTTCAGGCGCTCGCCCATCCACATATTTCGCCGCTGTGATGTTGCCCAGGCACGAATTACCCTCCCCTGCGATCCTTTACCGGCGATTCTCGATGTCGCGCATGTCGACCTGTATTTCTTTTATGACATAGACATTGCGATCCTGGTCGTGGAAATAATAGGTGAAAAACTTTCGCTACGGCGCGCAATGGACATCCTGTATTGCTTCGGCCGTGCTTATCCGACGCATTGGGAGCCGGGCGGCTACGGTGGGCATTGCGCGGAGCGGGTTGAGTGGCTCTCGCATGACGGTGCAGTCCTTGCCGTCTCGGACTATGAAAAGAAAGCACGCTACCTTCAGTTTGTCAGTGAGCATCGGGCGCCATGCATAGCATCCCATTGGGAATTCCTGATGAAACCCCTGGTGCTCGACCACTCGCAGCAGGAAGGGAGCGTCCGCTATCGGGAAATCGAGTATCAGCGTATGCCGCTGATGAGCTACCTGGCTTTGGACGAAAAGGCCCGGCTGACTCGCGGTGATCTGGTACGAGTCGGGCTGGCCGGCCGCCCGGGCGATGCACAGACATTGCCATTTTCCGAGCGATTCCTGGAAGATTTCGAGCAGCGCTATTGCTATGATCGCTACTGGGAAGAATCACGGGAGCACGATTTCAGCGACACGCGACTGATATCCGACGGCCGTGATTTCACGATGATAGGCGAAGCGCATGAGCATTTTTTTACTGACGCGGAAAACGGTATGCTGGGCCAGTTTCGCCACCAGTATTTTCTGCTCTTTCTGGTCACGCATTTCCACAAGGCCGCCTTGTTGATGCTCTCTAACCGGTTGGCTGCGGAACTCGGTCGGCTCGATATTCGCCGGCCCGATTCGGTACGTATCTTCAGACGCGATATGAAGCATGTTACCGAGATTTTCTTGCGGTTCACCCATCGTTACTGGTTTCACGAAGTGTCTGATCAGGCTCAGGCCCGCGATGTCTTCACCATGATGGGAAACCATCTCGGCACCGACGAACTATACAGGCGTACACGGCAGCGTATCCTGGACATGAACGACTACCTAGAAAGAGACCAGCTAAGGCGTCAAACCGATGCGGTGGTACGATTAACCGTAGTGACCACGTTCGGCCTGATCGGTACCGTAACGACCGGTTTTCTGGGAATGAATTTGATCGCCGCCGCCGACAATGCCCTCAGCATCAAGCTTACCTATTTCATGCTGATATTTATTCCGGTCATTGCGCTGACAGTCTATACGGTGGTGAAGTCGAAGCGGCTGGCCGAGCTTCTCGAAGCACTTTCCAATGAACGCCTGAACAGGCGGGACAAGCTGAATATCCTGCTTGCCATCTGGAAAAAAGAACGGCGTGCTTCCCGGCATAATAGCTAACACCAACTTGAATCCCGGGATACAGTGCGAGATCCCTCAGTCTAACGTAAAGATCACCCGTTTTAGCAGGTACAGATTCGCAGGGAAAAACCTGCCTGGCATAATGCCTTCAAGCGCACAGTAAAGCAGCCTGCGATTATCAAGCCATGCAGCCCCTATCCAGTTAGCCAAATTTCCGGGACGATTTCTGAGCCCACCCCCTGATTTTTTCAGGTTTTTTATAGCGATTCATTGATTATTCATGACTCTTTTATATTACTTCTTCTATATTCAGTGCTTTGACTGATGTAGTTTCCGGGCTATGCCGGGTACTTGGAAGATGAGAATGAAAAGGATCGTGTTGGCGGCTTGCCTGCTGGCAGGCACGCAAGCCCATGCACAGGGAAGCGCCGGCATTCCCATCGGCTCCCTCTCGCCATTTACCGTTAGCGGCTATGCTGAAGCGTACTATGGCGCCGATTTCAATAACCCAGCTGGCAATACCAGGCCTTCGTTTATCTTCAGCTTCAACAAAAATAATAAGGCTTCGGTGAACCTGGCTTTCCTAAAAGGGGCGTATGCCACCAGCAGGGTCAGGGCTAATCTTGCATTGGCGGCGGGTACTTACATGAATGCCAACTATGCGGCCGAGCCCGGCCTGTTGGGAAACTTCTACGAAGGGAATGTCGGCGTGAAGCTGTCCGGGGAGAATAACCTGTGGCTGGATGTGGGCGTCTTTCCTTCGCACATCGGTTTTGAAAGTGCGGTAGGCAAGGACAACTGGACGTTGACCCGAAGCATGGGGGCGGATAATACCCCCTATTTTGAATCCGGCGCCAAAATCAGCCATACGTCGGAAAATGAAGAATGGTTTGTAAGCGCATTGATCCTGAACGGTTGGCAACACATTAAACCAGTGGACGGGAACACCATGCCCTCATTCGGTACGCAAGTTACTTATAAGCCTTCCCCAGGGATAACCTTGAACAGCAGCACATTTCTCGGCAGCGACAAGCCTGACCGCGTCAGGCAGATGCGTTATTTTCATAATTTTTACGGCATTTTTAAATTGAATGATGCTCTTGCCATTACGATCGGCTTCGATATCGGAATCGAGCAAAAAAACAAGCATTCGTCAGATATGAATACGTGGTTCAACCCGACGATCATTCTGAGATATTTGCCCACGGCGAAAACCGCCTTGCAGTCAGAGCGGAATACTACGATGACAGGCATGGCGTAATCATCGCATCCGGCACTCCTGACGGCTTCAAGACTTGGGGTTTTTCGGCCAATTTTGATTACAACGTTACGAATAATATCGTGTGGCGAGTCGAAGCAAGAACATTGGGCAGCAAGGATAATATTTTTGCCACGAAGCACGGCAGCACCGCTGATAGTACGTTTATCACAACGTCATTGGCTGTCGGTTTCTGAGGAGATTATCGTTTACGAATATCGCCGACCATTTGTTGTATCATGACATATCTATATCAGGTAATTCTCATCGGTAAGTTGGGAGTGCTGAACCTGTTTACCCGAACAGAATCTGGTCAATAATCAAAGCCTCCTGAATGTCTGCCGCACTCCCTTCTTCTCTGCCTGCTCGATCGCGACCCCGACGATGTTCGGAATTTACTTAAAGAAGGTATAAAATAGAAGGTTTTTTGCTTTCTATTCCAGGAAACCCGCTTGATTACCACCGCTAATATCACCATGCAGTTCGGGGCCAAGCCCCTGTTCGAAAATGTGTCTGTCAAATTCGGCGACGGCAACCGCTACGGCCTGATCGGCGCCAATGGCTCCGGCAAGTCCACCTTCATGAAAATTCTCGGCGGCGATCTGGAGCCCACCGGCGGCAATGTCAGCGTCGATGCCGGCGAGCGCGTGGGAAAATTGCGCCAGGATCAGTTCGCATTCGAGAATTGCCCGGTTATCGACACCGTGATGATGGGGCACGAGGCGCTTTGGAAGGTGAAGGAAGAGCGCGACGCAATTTATGCCAATCCCGATGCCAGCGAAGCCGACTATATGCACGCCGCCGAACTTGAGGCCCACTTCGCCGAGCTGGACGGCTACTCGGCCGAGGCGCGTGCCGGCGAGTTGCTGCTGGGGGTAGGCATTCCCATACCGCAACACAGGGGGCTGATGAGCGCGATAGCGCCCGGATTCAAGCTGCGCGTATTGCTGGCGCAGGCGTTGTTTGCCGATCCCGAAATTCTGCTGCTGGATGAACCGACCAATAACCTGGATATCAACACCATTCGCTGGCTCGAAGAAGTCATCAACACAAGCAAGAGTACCATCGTCATCATTTCTCACGACCGCCATTTTCTGAACAGCGTCTGCACGCACATGGCGGATCTCGATTATGGCGAAATCCGTATCTACCCCGGCAATTACGACGACTACATGACGGCATCCACGCAGGTGCGGGAGCGCATGCTGACCGACAATGCCAAGAAGAAAACCCAGATCGCGGAGCTGCAGTCGTTTGTCAGCCGCTTTTCCGCCAATGCCTCAAAGGCACGCCAGGCCACCAGCCGCGCACGCCAGATAGAGAAAATAAAGCTGGAGGATGTCAAGCCATCCAGCCGCCAGTATCCTTATATCCGCTTTGAAATGGATGATCGGGAAAAGCTGCATCGCCTGGCGGTATCGGTGCAAAGCATTAGCAAGCATTTCCCCGGAATGGAAAAACCGTTGCTGAAGAAATTCAGCATGAATGTCGAAGCGGGTGAAAAAATCGCCATCATCGGCCCCAATGGCATCGGTAAAACCACGCTGCTGCGCTGCCTGAGCGGCGATCTGGCGCCCGATGCAGGAGAAGTAAAGTGGGCGGAAAAAGCGCGCCCCGGCTTTTTTGCGCAGGATCATGCAACCGATTTTGAAACAGTCATGTCGCTCACCGACTGGATGACGCAGTGGCGGCGCGAACACGATGACGATCAGACGGTGCGCAGCGTTCTCGGGAGACTGCTGTTCTCCGGCGATGAGGTGAGAAAATCAGTGAAGGTAATCTCCGGTGGCGAGGAAGGACGCATGCTCTTCGGCAAGCTCATGCTGCAAAAAAATAATGTGCTGCTTATGGACGAACCCACCAACCATCTGGATATGGAATCCATTGAATCGCTTAACGGCGCACTGGAAAAATATACGGGCACGCTTGTTTTCGTTTCGCACGACCGGGAATTCGTGTCCTCACTGGCCACTCATATTATCGAAATGACCCCGAATGGAATCACGGATTTCAAGGGCAACTACGAAGATTATCTGCGAGGCCAGGGCGTCGTATAAGGAGTTTCCCAAGTCCTGCGCTAGCCTGTGCCCGACAGCGCATTGCGGTAGCGGTCCCAGTCAAAACAAGGGCCGGGATCGGTTTTGCGGCCCGGTGCAATATCGGAATGCCCGGCAATATCGGTAATGGGATACTTCTTTTGCAGCGCCTGGGTGATTGGGGTCAGCGCCGCATATTGAAGATCGGTGAAAGGCATCGAGTCGCTGCCCTCGAGTTCTATGCCGATCGAAAAATCGTTGCAGCGTGTCTTGCCCTGCCAGCAGGAAACTCCCGTATGCCAGGCGCGCTTCTCGCAGGGAACGAACTGAATGATCTCGCCGTCCCGGCGGATAAAGAAATGAGCGGAAACCCTGAGATCGCGGAGACTCCGGTAATGGGGATGTGCCTCTGGATCAAGCTTGTTGGCAAACAGCTCGATTACCCCATCCCCACCGAACTCGTCCGGTGGCAGGCTGATGTTGTGGATGACCAGCAGGTTTATGATGCATCCGGCCGGACGCTCATCGCAATTGGATGAAGGGATAAAGCGTGCGCCGCGCAGGCAACCTACCTCGTCGATTTGTGTTAAGTGGACCTTCACATGCCTGAGTCCGTGCTGCTTCATTACCGGCCTGGGTTACCGCAAGTACGGGAGGATATAACTACTGCTGCACGTGCAAGCGGCGATGCTCATCGCTGCAAAAAAATTTGCCGTCGGAGAGCAAACTTTCACTTTTCGGCAGATGCACATTGCACTGGGCGCAGCGCACCATATCCTCGCCTTCAATAGAAGGCGGCTCTTTATGCGCCGCTTCCTGCCGCTTTCTCAATCCGCGCCGATAGCTCCGTATGGCCCAGAAAACAAGCACGGCAATAAGGCCAAAAAAAAGTAGTCTACCCAACGCGTAACCTCCGTTGCCGCATCCAATACGTCGTACACCGTTTACACGACATAAGATCATTATTCTACCGGTTGCGGGCTGTTGCGCAAGCCCGAGGGGAAATGCGGAATCCGGCTCATCGATATGCGCACCATTCCGGGAAAACGCGAATCCACAACCTTTTCCGAGCTATTGGATGGCCGATATCCCAAGTCCGCCTGTGCCGGTGTTGTGACACGCGATAGACGGAGCGCTTATGCCACGTTCTTTGCGGCAACGCCTCGCAGCCGAATCGTCGATTATCCAATATCGACGCCGTTTTGACGGGATGGTCGCTGGAATTAAAAGACCAATTGGGAACAAAGGAAACCGAATGGTCGGGGTGAGAGGATTCGAACCTCCGACTCCTGCGTCCCGAACGCAGTACTCTACCAGGCTGAGCTACACCCCGATTGTTCTATTTTTTTACTTTTTTTCAAGCCTCAACCATTATGCACGGCATACATAGATCAGCGTGGTCGTCCTGACGGGAATAGACGAAAAACAACCGTTGCAAACCGGGAAGCGCGTGGCAAGCAATTGTACGCAGTAAGGGGAATCCGAGCAATCCAAAATTATCTGGAAACACCTTCAATTTTGAGCTATGGATCGTCAGTGCAATCGCCAGCTTCCGGGCATAAAACATCCCTCCACTAATAATTTCGCGCCACTGCAAAGGTGGTCAGTTGCAAGAGGCATTCCTTATGATTCGATTCCGGCAGCAAGGAAATTGCTGCGGAGGCCATGTTGGATTCGGCCTGCGCCCGCTGCCGGGCATAGTCCAGCGCGCCAGTTTGCCGGATAACCTCCAGCACCGGCTGGAACCCGCCCTCTCCTCCCTGCTCGATGGCATTGCGTACGATTGCAGCCTGCGCGCCTGACCCTGTCCTCATTGCATAAATCAGTGGCAGCGTCGGTTTGCCTTCAGTCAGGTCATCGCCCAGGTTTTTGCCGGTTTCGTGATAATCCCCGGAATAATCCAGCATATCGTCGGTCAACTGAAACGCCGTACCCAGGTGCATGCCGTATGCTGCCATCGCTTCCTCCTCCTCCGGCGTGGCCTTGCCAAGAATTGCGCCCAGCCGGGTAGCTGCCTCGAACAGCTTGGCAGTTTTGTAACGGATTACCCGCAGGTAATTCTCCTCATCGACATTGGGGTCGCGGCAATTGAGCAACTGCAGCACTTCACCTTCGGCAATCGTATTGGTGGCATCCGCCAACACGCGCATCACGCGCATGTTGTCCACTTCCACCATCATCTGAAAAGCGCGTGAGTACAGGAAATCACCTACCAGTACGCTGGCGGCGTTACCGAACAAGGCGTTGGCAGTGGCCTTGCTGCGTCGCAATTCCGAGGCATCCACTACGTCATCGTGAAGGAGGGTCGCGGTATGGATAAATTCCACCACCGCCGCAAGGTTGAAATGGTACTTGCCCGAATAGCCGAACGCGCCCGCCGCAAGGATCACCAGTGCCGGCCGCAGGCGTTTTCCGCCGCTGTTGATAATATATTCGCTTACTTGCCGGATGAGCCCGACATCGGAGTAGAGTTTCTCGCGGATGACCGCGTCCACTGCATCCATATCCTTGGCGATAAGACTTCTGATACGTTCAATTGACACAGAGGTTCCCGCAAAAAAGTTGCCATGGTAGGAACGTCGCCGCCCACGTGTCAAGTTCGATAAATGAGGCCACCGCACATTTTGGCACAAAACTCATTCGCAACAGGCCTTTGACCTTGGAGGGGTGGCAATGTATAATTCGCGGTTACCTCTTCAGGGCGCTTCGCTAAGAGAGCAATAAACGGAGTCCAACATGTATGCGATCATAAAAACCGGCGGAAAACAGTACCGCGTTGAAGCCGGCCTAAAACTTAAAATAGAACAGATACCGGCAGATATTGGTAGCGAGTTCCTGATCGACCAGGTATTGATGATTGCCGATGGCGAGAATGTTTCCATGGGCCAGCCAATGTTAAGCGGCGCCTCCGTCAAGGCGACCGTGCTGGGCCAGGGCAGGCATGACAAGGTACGTATTTTCAAGATGCGGCGACGCAAGCATTACCAGAAACATCAGGGACATCGGCAGAATTACACCGAAATCCAGATTACTGGCATTTCGGCATAGGGAGAGTTTACCATGGCACATAAAAAAGCAGGCGGAAGTTCCAGAAACGGTCGCGATTCAAACTCCAAACGCCTGGGTGTAAAAAGCTACGGCGGTGAACTGATCCCGGCCGGCAGCATTATCATACGTCAGCGCGGCACCCGGGTTCATGCCGGTGAGAATGTGGGTATGGGCAAGGATCACACCCTCTTCGCCAAAGTTACGGGCACGGTAAACTTCAGCACTAAAGGCGCGACGCAACGCAAAATGGTAAGCGTTACACCGGTCTGAATTTAACTGATTCCGCTAAAAGCCCTGTCAGCCCGATAGGGCTTTTTTGTTTGCGGCATGATAATCGACTCGAAAAAACCATTTTATGAAATATATAGATGAAGCAGTAATCCAGGCGATTGCCGGAAAAGGCGGCGATGGCGTCGCCAGTTTCCGCAGGGAGAAATTCATTCCGAAAGGCGGCCCCTCGGGAGGTGACGGTGGACATGGCGGCAGCATTTATGCCATCGCCGACCGCAACATCAACACGCTGGTGGATTACCGCTTCGCCCGCCTGCATCGCGCCAAAAAGGGAGAGAACGGGCGCGGCTCCGATTGCTACGGCAAGGGAGCTGAAGATATCGTGTTGCGCATGCCGGTGGGTACGGTTATCACCAATGCCGCCACGGGCGAAACCGTTGCGGATCTGCAGCACCATGAGCAAAAGGTGCTACTGGCAAAGGGGGGGGCGGGCGGACTTGGCAATCTGCATTTCAAATCCAGCACTAATCGCGCGCCCCGGCAATTTACCTTTGGCGAACCGGGACAGGAATTCGATCTTAAACTGGAACTCAAGGTTCTGGCGGACGTAGGGCTCCTGGGAATGCCGAATGCCGGAAAATCCACGCTGATTCGCGCAGTCTCCGCCGCCCGTCCGAAAGTGGCCGACTACCCTTTCACCACCATGCACCCCAACCTTGGCATGGTGCGCGTGGACCAGAACCGCAGCTTCGTGATGGCGGATATCCCCGGTCTGATCGAGGGCGCGGCAGAAGGCGCGGGGTTGGGCCACCGCTTCCTGAAGCACCTTACACGCACCCGCCTGTTGCTCCACATCGTGGACATGGCACCGCTGGATGAAAGCATCGATCTCGTGCACGAAGCCAAAGCCATCGTCAAGGAACTCAGTAAGTACGATGAGGCACTCTATCGGAAGCCACGCTGGCTGGTACTGAATAAAACCGACCTGCTGCCCGAAGATGAACGCGAAAAGATTTGCAGAAAATTCATCCGCAGCCTGGGCTGGAAGGGAAAAAATTTTACCATATCAGCACTTTCTGGCGAGGGCTGCAAAGCGCTCACCTACGCTATCATGGAGCACCTGGAACAGGGCTCCAGAGCCGAAAATCAGGAGCCGGAAATAATGGGGGGTCTGGAGACTGCTGAATAGCCCGCCTCGGCGCAAAAGCTATTTTGAACTGTAAAGACCGTTATTGCCGTTTCGCATTTATTCGATCACAATAATTCTTCGGAATAGTTGTAATATATTATGTAAGATATCTGCAGATTTTTTCCGATTGTTTCCACAGCTTAGCGACTGAAAGTTTTGCCCTTTCCCTGGAGGATCTATGACCACACTGACCACGCTTTCCGAGATGGAACTTGCTGGATTGGACCCTGTAATCGAGGCGAGAAAAATGACATTCGACGTTTCCGATAAATACGAGAATATCGTCATACCTATCGGTAACGCCGGCGAGTCTCAACCCGGCGATAATGCAGGCCTGACGGGTGGCGAAGGACTGTCGCCGGATGCGCTCATGAGGCTTCGTCAGAGCGCGCTCAGCCAACGATAACCCGAGATGTCGCTGGTCGCTATCCTGCTCTATGCGATAGTGACGCTGTGGCTTGTCATCACGGTATTTGCGCAACATCCGCGTTTCCAGCCTTTTATTAACGCATTCAATGCGCTCCATATTATTCCCCGCTGGACTTTCTTTGCACCGAATCCCGGCGTCAGGGATTATCACCTCGTAATAAGGGACCGGTATAGCGATGGGCGGCTGACGGGATGGAAAAGCGTGCCTGTCTATTCGCCGCGGCCAAGGTTCGGATATCTCTGGAATCCGCAAAAGCGTTCATCGAAAATCATGAATGACGCTATCCAGGCAATAAAATTACTGCTGAAGCGCGAGAATATCGGTACTGACGGGATACCCTTCACCCTCCCTTACCTGCTTCTCTTGCATTACGCAGCGCATGCCATACCGCCCGAGCCGGATACAATGGAATTTCAATTCGCCATTATCGAGTCATCGGGGCATGACGATCGGAAACTGGAATGCTCTTTTCTCTCCAGTTTCCATGGCAGGTGATACGGAGAGTCTTGATGGAGATCGCATCTTGCCTCGTCGTAACGAAGTTTTTACTAGCCGCATGGTCGCTGCTCTCCGCATTGGAATGGTTCTTTAATCTTCATCTCTTCCGTCCAAACGGCCTGTTGTCCTGGTTTGTCCTGCGCTTGCGGCCAGCCCTGATCAGCGCCCCAGCCATTCGCCCGTATGTGCATTCGGAAAGCATGGTGATATCGGCCCTGCTATGCCGTATTGCTGCCGCGCTCGCGTTGCTCACGCCTTACCCGAATCCGATGGATTTGCCGTGTAGCATAATTATTCTGTTTTCATGTTTTTACATGTCCCGCCGCACATGGTTTGGCGGCGATGGATCAGACCAGATGGGGATGGTCGTTGCCGCGGGAGTGGCCATCATGTCAGTAGGATTGGTTTTCGATGACAGGGATGTGGCGCTGGCTGGCGTCCTGGCTATCGGCGGGCAAGCGACGCTGGCGTATTTCGTCGCGGGTGCCGCAAAGTTCGCTTCACCCGTGTGGCGCGAAGGAGGCGCATTGATGGGAGTCATGAAAACGCAATCGTATGGGCATGTCTTTGCCGTTGATTTTGCGGAAACTCGCCCTCGCTTCTGCAAATTCGTGTGCTGGATGACTATCGTTACGGAAATGCTGTTTCCGCTTATCTTGTTTGTGCCGCCGGGCCCGGCGATTGCCGGTCTCTTGTGCTTCGCCGCTTTTCATTTCTCCAATGCCTATTTCATGGGGCTGAATGCATTTGTCTGGCCATTCCTCGCAACCTATCCATCTATCATGGTATTGAATTCGCTGGTTCGAGACTGGATATAATGGAAGCTGATATTATCCCCGATCGCTTGTCCGTCATTTACGATGGCGACTGCCCGTTCTGCACGAATTTCATGAAATTGTATGCTATCCGGAAAAATACAGGGGACATAGAGCTGATCAATGCAAGGGAGAGGCCCGTTCTTGTTCAGGAATTACGTGCGAAAGGCATGGAAATCAATGACGGCATGGTCGTCATCTGGCAGGGGCGCCACTATTACGGTGCGGACGGCATGCACCTCCTGTCGATTCTCGGTGCCGAATCCGGAATTTTCAGTGTGCTGAACAGATTCCTGTTCCACAACAGGAATATCGCCAGTGCGATTTACCCGGCGCTTGCGGCTGGACGCCGGGCTACACTATTGCTGCTTCGGCGAAAACTTATTCCATATCAATAAGGATTGAATAAATGTTTCTTCAGGTCCGCCTGACGATCACCCAGGGTTAATCATGGAATCCATTCTAAAACAGTCCCGGCGCATCGTAATCAAGGTCGGCAGCAGTCTCGTCACCAATCAGGGACAAGGGCTCGATCATGCAGCACTCGCATGCTGGGCGGAACAGATTGCCAGGCTCAAGAAAATGGGCAAGGAAGTCGTGCTGGTGTCTTCCGGTGCGATAGCCGAAGGCATGCAGCGCCTGAAGTGGAAAAAACGTCCCCATGCACTGCATGAATTGCAAGCCGCTGCCGCAGTCGGGCAGATGGGCCTCGTACAGGCCTATGAATCCTGTTTTCGCGGCCATGAGATCGAGGCGGCGCAAGTGCTGCTTACTCACGAAGACCTGTCCGACCGCAAGCGCTACCTGAATGCCCGCTCCACGCTGATTACCCTGCTGAACCTTGATGTCATTCCGGTGATCAACGAAAACGACACTGTTGCGACCGACGAGATACGCTTCGGAGATAACGACACGCTCGCCGCGCTGGTCACCAATCTGATCGAAGCGGACGCGCTGATTATTCTTACCGACCAGGGCGGATTGTTCACCGCCGATCCCCGCAAGGATGCGAGCGCAACGTTAGTGAAGGAAGCCCGGGCGGGAGACCCTGCAATCGAAGCAATGGCGGGAGGCGCCGGTAGCGATATCGGGCGCGGCGGCATGCTGACCAAGGTAACAGCCGCTAAACGTGCCGCACGCAGCGGCGCGCATACGGTCATTGCTTCGGGGCGAGAACCAGACATACTGGTGCGGCTGGCGCACGGCGAAGCCGTAGGAACGCAGCTGCTCGCGGAAACCATGACCCTGGCAGCGCGCAAACAATGGCTTGCCGATCACCTGCAAATGCGTGGGCACGTAACCCTGGATGCAGGGGCGGTAAAAGCGCTGACAGGGAGCGGCAAGAGCCTTTTATCCATCGGTGTGACAGACGTCAGCGGTAATTTTGAGCGGGGCGAAGTGGTAGGGTGTCTCGATCCGGCAGGCAGGGAAATCGCCCGCGGACTGATTAATTACAACGCCGCTGAAACGCGGAGGATATTGCGGCGGACCAGCAATGAAATCGAAACCATTCTGGGATACGTAGACGAACCGGAACTCATTCATCGAGATAATCTGGTTCTGCTTTAGACAAATTGACACGGAGACTGCCGCAGAATATTGCAATCGCCCCTGTAAACGATTACTTTGAGAGACTCTTCATATCAATAAGGGATTCCCATGAAACCACTCACCAGGATTGACGACGACTTTTCTTTCAGCCCGCAGATCGATGAAAAGGATTTGCCGGATATTAAGGCGGCAGGCTTCAAAAGCTTGATCTGCAACAGGCCCGATAGCGAGGATGGCGGCGTTCATCCGGATCACAATCTGCTTGAGGCGGAAGCCAATAAATTGGGGCTGGAATTTGCCTATCTCCCGGTCGTTCCCGGGCAAATTAATGACACGAATGTGGCCGATTTCAAAACGATCATCGACGAACTGCCGGCCCCGACCCTTGGCTATTGCAAAATGGGGATGCGTGCGAAGACGCTTTACGAGCGGTCGCGGTAATGACGCGACCTGACAGCTTCTCTTTGTCTCAAAGAGAAACCGCCATCTCTAAAAAAATCGCTGGGATAAATTGGACATGCTTGATCAATGTCTGGCGAAAAAATTGTCGAGCACCCTTCGTGACGTTTCTCCATTCATTGCACTTAAAGCTTTCCTTCTTTAATCAATGGTGGCCCGCGCCCGCGCCGCCTTTCAGGGTATAGTGCGTACCGCAGTACGGGCACAATGCCTCACCCGTGTTCTCTATCGGCAGAAATACGCGGGGATGGGAGTTCCACAACAGCATCGATGGCGTCGGACAATGCAGCGGCAGGTCGTCGTCGGTCACTTCGATTTCGCGCTGTTTGTTATCGGTAGCCTGATTATGCATTTGCCATTTCCTCTGTGCCGGGTTGATATTTATCGGATATAGGTAAGCCAGCTGGCATGATCCTGGGTCTTGCCGTTGACACAGTCGAAAAACATGGTTTGCAATCGGGTAGTAATCCGACCACGCGTGCCGCTGCCGATCCTGCGATTATCGAGTTCGCGAATCGGCGTAACTTCCGCCGCGGTGCCGGTAAAAAATGCCTCATCCGCGCAATAGACTTCGTCGCGGGTGATGCGCTTCTCGATCACGGGGATTCCGATTTCTGCGGCAAACTCTATGATCGAAGCGCGGGTAATGCCTTCCAGGCATGAGGTCATATCCGGCGTATAGAGCTTGCCCTGCTTGATGATGAATATATTTTCGCCCGATCCTTCCGCTACATAGCCGTCCACATCCAGTAGCAAAGCCTCGTCATAGCCGTCATGGGCAACTTCCTGGTGGGCAAGGATCGAATTAGCATACGTCGCCACCGATTTGGCGCGACACATGTTGATATTCACATGATGACGCGTGAAAGACGATGTCTTGACACGGATACCCTTTTCCAGGCCGTCCGCGCCCAGGTAGGCGCCCCACGGCCACGCAGCGATGGCCACGTGAACCGACAATGTCTTGGCGGAGATACCCATGGCCTCGGAACCATAAAAAGCGATGGGGCGGATATAGCATGACTCCAGATTATTCTGCTTTACCATGTCGCATTGGGCTTGCATCAGCGTATCTTTGTCATAAGGCATTTTCATCATGAAAATATGCGCTGAATTGAACAACCGGTCAGTGTGTTCCCGCAGACGAAAAATTGCGGGCCCCTGAGGCGTTCGATAGGCACGCACGCCCTCGAATACCCCCAAGCCATAGTGCAGGGTATGCGTGAGGATGTGCGTGGTAGCATCGCGCCACGGAATTATTTTTCCATCGCTCCAGATTACGCCGTCGCGGTCAGCCATTGACATTCAGGGACTCCTGGAGAGAATTTCGGTTGTGCGTATTCTAACGCATTTCACATGGAAAAATGAAAACACCCGGCAGGTATTGGCGCTGCTAATGAGGATTAACAAAAATACGCTGCTCGCCAAATACCTCTTCCCACAATCGAAGTACCGCCGAGGGATAATCACCCAAACAATCCATCTTGATACGCGCAAATTTTTGCGATTTGCTGCCGGTCGACAGCGCATCCGTCTGACTGGAATCTCCGCTCAGCCGCAACCTGTGCTGCATCCGCCGGAATTCCCGGTAGGCGACAAGCGCATTTTCCGCCGTTTTCGCATGGATAAGCCTCAGCTCGCCGGCAAGTTTGAGCAGCCCGATATTACCGATATTATTCGTCAGCTCAGGATGGGCGACAGCATGGCCAAGTACGAGATATTGCACGATGAATTCAACATCAATGATACCGCCTGGATCATGCTTGATGTCGAATAAGCCGGTTGAATTAGGATGGGCATCCAGCATTTTTTGCCGCATGCCCAGGACCTCGTGTTTAAGGACTGTCAAGTCGCGCTGCTGGCAAAGGACCGCCTTGCGCGTATGCTCGAAAGCCTCTTTCACAAGCATATCCCCCGCCACGAATCGTGCTCGCGTTAATGCCTGGTGCTCCCATACCCAAGCCTGGCTTCGCTGGTACTGATCGAAAGCCTCGACAGAACTCACCAGCAGGCCACTGGTGCCGTTGGGGCGCAAACGCAAATCGGTTTCATACAGCAATCCGGCGGAAGTGTAGCTGGTAAGCCAGGAATTGATGCGCTGGCTCAATCTGGCATATATTTCCGGCGCATCAGGGTGGGCATCGTCATAAAGGAAAATGATATCGAGATCGGATGCGTACCCCAGTTCTTTCCCACCCAGCTTGCCATAGCCGATGATGGCAAAAACCGGTTCATCCCGATGTTTTTTTCTCAATCCCGACCACGCAAGATGCAAGACCGTGTCAAGTATCAGATCCGCCAGAGCGGTCAAATGATCGCTCAAAGTTTCCAGCGGCAACAACTGTTCCACGTCCTTGGCAAGCAGCTGAAATACCTGGGCATGATGGAAATGCCGCAACACATCCATTTTCTGTTCGATATCATCCTGCCCCTGGCCACCCGCATCGTTTAGCTGCTGGGTTAACCGTGCCTTGGCGCGCGCCCAATCGGGCGCACTTTGAAATTCGGCAGGATTCAGCAGTTCGTCCAGCAGAATGGGGTGTCGACCCAGATATTCGCTGGCCCATTGACTGGCGCTGACAAGCTTGGCGACGCGTTCCAGGGCTTGCGGATATTCTCCCAGTAACGCGAGATAGGCTGCGCGCCGGCTTATGCTCTCAAGAAATAGCAAGAGACGTTCCAGGGTGAGATCACCCTGGGGAAATTTGGCAGCCACTTCGATCATGGCGGGAACCAGTGTATCGACGCGCTGTTTGCTCGATTTGGGGAGTTGCCGGTACCGGACGCCGGCGCGGAATTCCTGCAAACGCTCGAGAAGTTCTTCCGGGCGGGAGAAACCCATCGCAGCCAGTTGTGCGATAGCGGCTTCCGCTTCAATTCCCTCCCCTGCCCGTTCCTGCCATGACCATGCGAGGATGTCGCGTATGCGGGAGTTTTGCCGGGCAGCAAATATTTCCTCGAAGTGGCGGGTTACATTGCAGCGATGGCTATCCAGCTGTTGCAGGAAATTGTCATAATCGGAGAAACCCATGGCGATCGCTATCAGCGCTTGATCCACAGGATTTTCCGGCAACGTCTGGGTCTGCTGATCGTCGAGATACTGCAAGCGGTGTTCAAGATTACGCAGAAAACGATATGCATCCGAAAGCTCCATCACCGTTTTATCCGACAATTGACGTTTTTCCCGCAAACACTGCAATACGGCAAGGGTGGGACGGATACGCAGGTCGGCATCACGCCCCCCGCGAATCAATTGAAATACCTGGGCGATAAATTCGATTTCGCGGATGCCGCCTGGTCCCAGCTTGATATCGTCGTGCATTTCGCGGCGCCCGACCTCCAGGCGGATTTGCGAATGGAGGCTGCGCATTGATTCGTAAGCCCCGAAATCCAGGTATTTTCTGAATATGAACGGTTGCACGATCTGATCCAGAAGCATTGTTGCTTGCGCACACGAACCGGCAATCACCCGGCTTTTGATCCATGCATAGCGTTCCCATTCACGTCCCTGGGTAACGAAATACTCTTCCAGCATGGCGAAGCTCATTGCCAGCGGGCCACTTTCGCCGTAGGGACGCAACCGCATATCTACCCGAAAAACATAGCCGTCCGGCGTAATGTCGTTAAGGCAGGCAATCAGCCTCCGTCCAAGTCGAGCAAAAAAATCGTGATTGGAGATAGATCGGGGTCCATCGGTTTCGCCATCTTCGGGATAAACGAAAATCAGGTCCACATCCGATGAAACGTTGAGCTCACCCCCGCCCAGCTTACCCATGGCAATCACCAGCATTTCCTGAACAGAACCATTCTTCGCACTTCTAGGCTGGCCGTAACGGCCGGGATCCGTCAGCCATTCATGATGGCGTTCGAGCGCTAAACCGATAGTGATCTCCGCCAGATCGGTCATGCTCATTACAACTTCGGCAAGATCGGCCACCCCTCCCAGATCGCGCGCCGCCAGGCGCAGCATTACCCGTTTGCGCAAGCGACGCAAGATGCTATCCAGCCCTGCCTCGTCTTTGGCAGTATGGGCGCCTGCATTCAAAAATGCCTGCATCTCCTCCCGGAGAAAAGGATGCTGCATATTTTGCCGGAGTTGCGCCCGCAATTCGGGCTCGCTTTCCAGCAAGCGCTGCGCGTAGCGGCTGCATGGCAGGATAGATTCGATTATTTTGTCGGTGGGGTGATCGGCATGCATAGTCGGGGATTCGGAGTTACAATAAATTTTTTTACAGCTGCTATTCCAGGCGCATGCAAACATTTCGCCCGAATGGATGGAACGAAAGTACCATCGCTCCCTCTTATTGCTTAACTGCCATGCCCGATCGCGCTGCCAAGATCTTGCATCTCCCCGGCCGGACAGGGGAAAACGCACTGTCTGGATATAAAGCTGGAATCATTTATTGAACCTGTCCGTAATTTTACCTTTTGCAAGACGGAGCGGTCGCCTGTTCCGCTTATTGATATGGGTACCGATTGCCGCAACGATCTGCTTTTCCTTCCTCCTGCTGACATTACGCTACTGGCTACTACCCGACATTGAGCACTACCGTGAGAATATTGCCTCCGCCATCAGCCACGCTTCCGGTCAGCAAGTAACCATCGGTGAGATTAGCGCGAACTGGGATGGGTTTCGCCCTCATATGATGCTGCGCAAAATAAACGTACACGATAAAGCGGGCAATGTCACATTACTGCTGCACCAATTGGAGGGCACGCTTGCGTGGCGTTCATTATTGCATGGGGAATTGCACTTTCGCGAAATCGAGATCGAACAACCCGATTTGATTGTGCGCCGCGATACCACCGGAGCGATCCACGTGGCGGGCTTTGCCCTTGATAGTGGCCTGACGGGAGGTGAAAATGGTTTTTCCGACTGGCTGCTGCGCCAGAGGCAAGTCGTCATCAATAACGCCAGCATCCTCTGGCAAGACGACCAGCGGGGCGCCCCGGAACTGGAGTTGCTGGTCAACCTGCGTCTTGAGAACCGTGGGAACCGCCATCGCTTCGGCATCCGTGCCACCCCCCCTGCCGAGCTTGCTGCACAACTGGACATGCGAGGGGATTTTACCGGGAAGTCACTGGGCACGCTTGAATCGTGGCGAGGACAACTATTCGCCCAAATCGACCGTGCCGATATTGCCGCCTGGCGTGTCTGGCTGCCTTTTCCACCGGAAATCAAATTCAATCGCGGCAATGGAGCATTGCGCATGTGGGCGGGAATCGATGGGGAAGATGTTAAGAAATTGACGGTTGATATGCAATTGCATAATGTCGGGACACAATTAGCCGAGGATTTGCCGGAACTGAACCTCATCCGTTTACAAGGCAGGATTGGGGGACAAAAGATAAACACCGATACGAAAAAAACCATTGAGTTGTTTGCCCGCAACCTGAGTGCCTCGGTTCAAAACAAGAAAGAATTACCGGCGGTAAGTTTCTCTCTCCGGATGACCTCGCCGAGCGAACAGAAATCCGGCGGGGGGACGCTAAGTGTGGACCAGCTGAACCTGGACACTTTCGGGTATCTGGCGGAATACCTGCCAATTAGCCAGTCCCTGCGCGAGCAGCTGGGCAGGGTGTCGCCACGTGGAGAACTTCATTATCTGCAGGCAAAATGGGAGGGCGAATGGCCAGCACCGGCACATTTCAGCGCAAAAGGGGGGTTTGCCAATCTGGGCATAAAAAAATCCGGAAGCCTGCCGGCATTCAACGGTATTACCGGCAATATCGATATCACTGAACGAGGGGGTACACTGAATCTTAATTCTCAACAAGTCAGGGTGGAATTGCCTGGCGTATTCCACGAACCGTTGATGCTGGATACATTTACCGGCCAGGCGAGCTGGAATTTTTTGAGCGGGGAAGACTCCATCGCATATCGGTTCAACAATATTTCTTTCTCCAATCCCCATACGGCCGGGTTAGCACACGGAAGTTACCGTTTCATTCCGGGCAGACCGGGTATGGTTGACCTGACAGCCCACCTAAGCCGTGCCGATGCAAGCGATCTGGGACGTTATACGCCCATAACGGCGAACCCCCACCTCCGCGACTGGCTGGACAAATTCATCGTCGGGGGGGAATTTCTGGATACCCGGCTGCATCTGAAGGGGGACTTGGCCGGCTTTCCTTTTGTTCACGATGACGATGGCATTTTCCGGCTGCAGGCAAAAGCGTCGGGGGTGGCACTGGATCATATTCCAGGAACGCCAAGGATAGAGAATATCTCGGGAAACCTTCGATTTCATGGCAGCCGTCTGGAAATTGATGCTTCGCAAGCAAATATCCTTGGCGTCGGATTGAATAAGGTGAAAGTACGTATTGCCGACATCACTGCACCCGATGTGATACTGGAAGCTGCAGGTGAAGCAACCGGCGCTACCAGGGAATTTGTAAAATTCGCCGTAAAAAACAAGGGTGGCAGCTACGCCAGCAGCCTTAATGATATCAACGTTGCCGGAAACGGCAAGCTGCTGTTGAAGCTTGGTATTCCCCTGAGCCACCCGGCCGATATCAAGCTGGCTGGAAGCTACCAGTTCATCGATAATCAAATTGACCTCGGCCGGCGCATGCCCAATCTCGATAAAGTCAACGGCAGGCTCACTTTTACCGAATCCGGAATAGGATTGGAAAATATAACGGCGCAGTTCCTCGGTGGACCCGTACTCATCAGCTCCACCTCCATGCCGGGCGGCGATATGCGTCTTTCCGCCACGGGCAAGGCCAACCTCGATAATCTGGGGCAGGCCTTGCAGGGAAGGACTGCAGCGGCCGCAGCATTATGGACACGGTATTTAAGCGGCAGTACTGACTGGCGGGCAGCCATCCATATACGCAGCAAGCTGGTGGATGTATCGGTCGAATCATCGTTGCAGGGCATTGCTTCAAATTTACCCGAGCCTTTTTCCAAGGCGCCTGCCGACGTGGTACCGCTGCGTTTTGACAGGAAGTCTGTGAATCCTGATAGGGACATCCTGGATCTGAGTTATGGCAGGCTGGCAAAGGCAAAAATCAAGCGCTTGCAAGATAATGCGAATAACTATCAAGTCGAGCGGGGGGTCGTGAATTTCGGCCCGGCACCGGCGTTGCTGCCGGAAAAACCGGGGATCTCGGTCACGGGCACGTTGCCGCGACTGGAACTGGATCAATGGCGAAGTTTACTGAGGCAATTCAACGACGAAACGGAGCCTTCCCTCAATCTGACAGGCATTGACGTGCATATAGGCATACTCGATTTTCTGGGCAAACGCCTTAACGACGTCTCGCTGAATGCCGCCAGAGAAGATGGATTATGGCACTCCACTATTGCCAGCAGAGAGATCAAGGGAGGTGTCAGTTGGGAACCGGCCGGCAGCGGCAGAGTAGTGGCACGACTGAGAACATTGACCATACCCGCCGATTCCCCTGCAAATTCCGCTCGCGCTGGAATAGCGCAAGCACAGCATCAAGAGAAAAACTGGCCCGGAATTAATATAGCGGCAGATCAATTCATCGTTGGCGAGAAAACGCTCGGCAGCCTGGAATTGATAGCCAGTCAGCAGGAACAGGGCTGGCGCATCGAGAAACTGCATATAGCCAACTCCGAGAGTTCCCTGGCAGCAAAGGGAATATGGCAAAGCCGCTCCAATCCTCCCCGCATACAGGCCGCTATCACGCTGGATGCAAGCGATATCGGCAAGTTTCTGACAAACCTGGGTTATCCCGATCGCGTGAAACGTGGCAGCGGCAAGCTTGAAGGGGTCTTGTCATGGTACGGGCAGCCTCAATCCATTAATTACCCTACCTTGTCCGGCAGCTTCAAGGTGAAAGCCAGGCGGGGGCAATTTCCCAGGTTTGAACCCGGAATTGGCAGATTGTTCGGTATGTTCGATCTGCGAGCGCTGCCACGCAGGATAACACTGGATTTTCACGATGTATTCAGCGAAGGTTTCGGTTTTGACGATATTTCCGGCGATGTCAGAATCATCCGGGGCGTGGCGATTACTGATGATTTCAAGATCGAAGGCCCCGCAGCAAAAATTGTCATGGATGGAGAATTAAATCTTGAAACGGAAACCCAGAAGCTTCATGTTAAGGTTACACCCTCGCTGGGATTGGCCACTCCAGTAGTAGGAATAGTAGGCAAGGCATTGCAAAATCCTCCATCCACTCAATATAACGTTACGGGTAGCTGGGTGGATCCGATTGTCATCAAAACGCTTCCGCAGGCCGAAGAATATAGAGGGCATGAACGGCACGAACAATAATATTTCCGCTAAGGGTGAGAATCCATGCACTGCATCGTGCTTCAAGGGCTCATCAGCACATTCTTTTGAATTATTCTGGTTCTGGCGGTCAGATACTTTATACTTGATACCGGTCTTTTCCACAGCGCGAAGCTTACCCGGGGTATCTGCTCCCGCAAGCAATGTCCGGCATGCGGGCAAGCGTTGTGGAACTGTGTAGCGCGGTTATCAAAAATTTTCGGCTGCTCCGTTCTGATGCACGGATACCGTCAATATGCCTAAAATAGAGTTTTGTTATTGTCGCGAGATCCGGATCGGCCGGATCGTAAATAATGTTCGATAATTCAGTCAACCATACCGGACGCGAAACCGCAGCACCCGAAAAATTGCCGGGTGGCCCCGTTCGTATCGCCGCCATTCAGATGGCCGCGGGGCCGAACGTATCCGGCAATCTGGAAGAAGCGGCACGGCTGCTTGATATGGCCGCATCCCAGGGAGCGAAGCTGGCAGCGCTGCCGGAATACTTCTGTATCATGGGAATGAAAGATGCCGACAAGGTGGCGGTGCGCGAACACGATAGCGGCGGACCGATACAGGAATTCCTGAGCAAAACCGCCAGGCGTCTCGGTATGTGGCTAGTGGGCGGTACCGTACCGCTGGTGTCCTCCCGGCCAGACAAGGTACGAAACAGTTGCCTTGTTTATGACGACAAAGGCAAGCAGGTTGCACGTTACGACAAAATACATTTATTCGGCCTGGAGCTGGGCAACGAGTACTATGCAGAGGAAGAAACGATTGAAGCAGGCTGCGGAGTCGTTGCCCTGCAGTCCCCATTCGGCCGTATCGGCCTTTCCGTTTGCTATGACATACGCTTTCCGGAGCTTTATCGTTCCATGGGGAAAGTAGACATCATTTTTGCTCCGGCAGCCTTCACCGCGACCACAGGCAAGGCGCACTGGGAAACATTGATACGCGCCCGTGCCATCGAAAATCTTGCATATGTCGTGGCGCCGGCCCAGGGCGGTTATCATGTCAATGGCAGGGAAACCCATGGCGACAGTATGATTGTCGATCCTTGGGGGGTGGTACTTGATCGCCTTCCACGCGGGTCGGGCGTAGTGATCGCGGACATAAATCCGGAGTATCAGGCCAGCCTGCGCAATAGCCTGCCAGCACTGAATCACCGCACGCTGCATCACTGTTGAATCTCCCATCGAATATTTTTCCGAGCTGGATATCATGATCACAGAACCCATTAGCCAAACCAATGATCTTTTTGCCACAGCCAACAGCTGCCTGCTAACGCCTCACGAGATAGATACGGCCGGGTTGCAGCAGGTGTTCGGGCAAATGTTTGTACACCATGTCGACTACGCCGATCTGTATTTTCAATATACCCGTGCCGAGGGCTGGGCGCTGGAAGAAGGCATAGTCAAATCCGGCAGTTTCAATATCGATCAGGGTGTAGGCGTGCGCGCGGTAAGTGGAGAAAAAACCGCGTTCGCTTATTCCGACGATATCAGCATGCCCGCTCTTGCCTCGGCTGCGCAGGCCACCCGTGCCATTGCCCGTCAGGGAGCGGCGCAATCAGTACAGGCGGTCAGGCGCAGCAGGGGTCGTGAACTTTACCTTCCGCAGGATCCTATCGCCAGCCTTAAAGATACGGATAAAGTGGCGTTGCTCGAAAGGCTCGAAAGTTATGCGCGTGCCATTGACAAGCGTGTTATCCAGGTCATGGCGTCTCTGGCCGGAGAATACGAAGTAGTGCTCGTGGCCCGCAGTGATGGGTTCGTGGCGGCGGACGTGCGGCCTCTGGTGAGAGTTTCGTTACAAGTTATTGCCGAGGAAAATGGCAATCGCGAACAAGGCGTGGCGGGCGGAGGCGGACGCTTCGATTATGCCTATTTCACTGACGAGGTGCTGCGGGATTATGCAGCGAAAGCAGTGCACCAGGCTCTCGTCAACTTAGCGGCAAAGCCCGCTCCGGCCGGAACCATGACGGTGGTGCTCGGCGCCGGCTGGCCGGGAATACTGCTGCACGAAGCCATCGGTCACGGCCTGGAAGGGGATTTCAACCGCAAGGGAAGCTCGGCGTTTTCCGGACGCATCGGCGAGCGTGTCGCCGCCACGGGCGTGACCGTGGTGGACGACGGCACCATCGCGCGGCGGCGCGGATCGCTGAATATCGATGATGAAGGAAATCCCACGCAATGCACCGTACTGATTGAAAACGGAATACTCAAAGGCTACCTGCAGGACAGCCTGAATGCACGGCTGATGAATGTACCGGTTACCGGCAATGGCAGGCGCGAGTCATTTGCCCATATTCCTATGCCCCGCATGACCAATACGTATATGCTGAATGGGGATAAAAACCCTGAGGAGATCATCGCTTCGGTAAAGCATGGATTATATGCAGTGAATTTCGGCGGCGGCCAGGTCGATATCACCAGCGGAAAATTTGTTTTTTCTGCGGCAGAAGCATACATGATTGAAAATGGGAAAATTTCTTATCCGGTGAAAGGCGCCACTTTGATCGGCAACGGCCCCGATGTGCTGACGCGCGTTTCAATGATAGGCAATGACATGACGCTCGATCCCGGTGTCGGCACCTGTGGAAAGGAAGGCCAGAGCGTACCGGTAGGCGTAGGTCAGCCAACATTGCGCATCGATGGGCTGACGATAGGAGGCACCGCTTAGACGAAAAGGGGCGTTTCACACCAAGGCCTGTTAATACTTATTTTGCGCCGCGCTTCGCAGAGGGGTTAGCGCAGGTACCGTCGATATGAATAACGAAGCCCGTTATTCCCGGTATCATTTTCCTCCAATCCGGAATTCACGTAATTTACCCCAGTTTTACGATCCGGGTACCCGCCAGCCTGTCATGCAAAAACTGACGTTCACGGTCGAATAACGCCCAGAGGATTCCGCAGCCGAAGAAAAAAATGCCGATTACTGCGAATAAATAACGCGCCACGGCCCGTTGCAGGCCAACCCTCTCCCCATTAGCCATGATTAACCGGAATTTCCAGGTCTGCATCGGCAGCGTTTGTCCGCCATGGGTCCAGAACCAGGCGAAATAAGTGCCCGCCACCAGCAGCAGATAAAGCTGAAATGCGGGTCTGAAAAAAATGGAACCGGTGTCGCGGAATATGAGATGGAAAATGAAACTAGCGATAAACAGAACTGCGAGCAGAAGCAGCGATTCATAAAACATGCTCATCAGGCGCCGCCAAAATCCAGGTGCGGAAATTTTCATTATTCAGGAAAAGCCGTGCGGGGAATGTGTACCTTTCGCCACATCAACATGCTCAATAACATCACGAATGATGGCGAAAGCGAGAATATCGGCAAGGCACTCTGCCCGCGTACGGGTTATTTCTGAACTCTCTGGGTTTCGGGCATTTGCTCGTACTCTCGCCATTTCCGCTTTATTTCCCGACGCTTGTCTGGTGGCAGTTTTTTGATCGTTTTGTATTTTTCACGCACCAGTTCGCGCTGCTCGGGGGTAAGCGAATACCAATCCCGCATCTGTAACTGCGTGCGGTGCTGCTCCTCAGCGGTCATTTTCGGATAGCGCTTGGCAATGCCCAGCCACTTCTTCTTTTTAGTTGGGTCCATATTGTCCCACTCTTGCGCGAGCGGGGCCAGAACTTCCCTTTGCTGTGGGTTCAATCCCTTCCAAGGAGGCAGGCTGGATTCGGACAGGGCGGGTGCAGAAAATGACAAGCATAGCCAAAGTACAGCTGCTAGGAAGGATCTAGCCATGCATCGAACTCATTATCGAGATAAGCGTTGACGGGCAGATCGTCAACCAGCAGCATGATATCAATTTCCTCATTTTCGTCACCGTGCTGGAGAGCTTGCCAATAGGCAACACTCACAAGAGCGAATAGCAAAGCTATCAGCGATACCAGCTTGCCAGTCTTAAAATGCCAATCGTGCCCACTCCGCGCAGAAGCGCCGTGACCGACGTTAACCATTGTCTCGGCTTCATGGTAACTTTCCAGGGAGGCTCTGCGCGCCGATTGCAGCTGATTCAATGTACTCTGCTTGATATCGTCCAACCCGCGATTCAAGAGCCGCGCGACTTTTTTTCCCGCTTCCGCTTCATTCATAGTTCAATTCCTTCTTTTCTCAGTATGGCAGCAAGGGTATGGGTTGCACGCGAGCAGTGAGTTTTCACGCTTCCTTCGGAACATCCCATAATCATTGCAGTTTCCGTAACATCCATTTCTTCCCAGTAACGCAGGAGAAAGGCTTCCCGTTGACGCGCCGGAAGGGTTTTAAGCGCTTCCTCAATCAAAAGGATAAGCTGCGACTGCTCCAATTGCTCATGCGGGTTCTCGAAGTTTGAGGGTCCTTTAACCTGTAAAGTTTCCAGAAAATCGTAATCTTCATTTTCCTTTTCCTTTGTAGAGGAGAATGATGAAAACAGCGTAGTCCACAAAGAACGGGTTTTCTGCCTCCGGTAAAAATCCCGTATGGTGTTTTGCAGGATGCGCTGGAAAAGAAGGGGTAATTCCTCCACTGGCTTTGCGGCATATTTCTCAATGAGTTTCATCATGGAGTCCTGAACAATATCCAGCGCGACGTGTTCGTCACGTACCGCGAACAAAGCCTGTTTATAAGCGCGTCGTTCAGTTTCGGCCAGAAAATTCGAGAGTTCCTGTTGGGTAGCCAGGACAATTTGCCTATGGATGGATGGAAACGATGGATAATTGAGAAAGAAGTAGAGAGCTCGCGGCATCCTAGGCAATAATGTTAGCAAACTTTTCCAATTTTCCGGAAAAGTTTGCTGGAAAAACAATGAGTACGTTGGTAAAGACACGAATCAGAAAAATAGAAGAGGTTAAGAAGCTGGCAGGTTATCGGCAATTTTTGAACCCGATGCGAAGATTTCGGTCATAGATGGAATTTTACGAATCGCCGCCGGCGCTCCCTCTCCCCTGCGACAATTTGTCGCATTGTGATACTTGATACTCGCGCCTATTATAGGTTATCACCGGTTCGATGGTGAGCCTGGGCGAATAGGGCTCGCAACATCGTAAAAAATATTCACAATGCCCTGCATGCCGCGAGCCAATATTCAAATTAAGTGGTAAAATTCAAATATTGAGTGCGACTGATTCTCAATTAGATTTACATTGCTCATGTTCATTATCCTTACGTTCAAATCTTTTTTAACGCGGTGGCGCTTGTTAACACGCGGTTGGTTTTTCCTTGTGATGCTGACCTTCATGACTGCTGCCGGTGCGGCTGAAAGCGTTCGCCCGTTTACGCTGGGAAGTCTTGAGAAAATTCTTGGCCCGCGGGAAGGAAAACCTTTTATTCTCGTTTTCTGGTCGCTCGATTGTCAATATTGCCCGAGCGAATTGAAGATGCTGAGTGAGCTCAAACGCAGCCACCCCAAGCTGGACGTCGTCCTCATCGCCACCGACTCGGTCGGTGATGCGCCACAACTCATCTCGCGCACAGAAAGCTTCGGGATGAACAAGGTCGAGCAGTGGGTTTTTGCAGAAGATATGCCGGAACGCTTGCGTTTCGAAATTGATCGTCGCTGGTACGGTGAAGTCCCACGGACGTATTTTTACGACCGGAAGCATCAGCGCGAAGCCAAGACCGGTCTGGTCAACAAGAAGTTTTTTGAGGACTGGCTGGTCCGCAACGCCGTGCCTGGCACCGGACATTGAACGCATGATAATCAAGCGCAACCCTGTTTTTCTGCCCAGCCTGATGTTTGTTCTGGCGGCTCATGGTGCGCTGCTGTATTTTCTGTTCAAGCAGCAGCTGATTCCTCCGCCCGAGCAATTAGCGACCCTGCTTGTCAATTTTATCCCTGCAACAAGGCCGCAGGAAGAATCCAAACCTGAGCCGCCTCCACCCAAACCCAAGCCTCAACCGGTAAAGAAACCGCAGTCACGCCAGATAGTGGCGGAAGCGCCGGTATTATCCGAGAGCGAGCCGGTCGCATTGCCCTCCCAGCCAGAACCTGCACCGGAACCCGTAGCAGTCGCGGAAGCAGCTCCCGTGCAAATGCCGCAGGGACCTATTACGCTTTCTTCGGAGCTGTCCGTTGCCTGTCCCGAACTCAGCGCGCCGATATACCCTCCCCTTTCGAGACGGCTGGGCGAAGAGGGCAAGCTTGTACTGCGGGTGGAACTGGATGAAGGCGGCCGCGTAAACATAGCAAGGATCGTTACAAGCAGTGGTTTCAAACGTCTCGACGAAGCAGCGATGACCGCGGTGAAAACCTGGCGTTGCAATCCACCCTTGCGCAATGGTCAGCCAGTCCGGGCCATCGCGCTGCAACCCTTCAACTTTGTACTGCAAGGAGATTGATTTAATGGAAAAAGGCCTCGGGTTCTCAAATTTTCTGGTCCAGCTCGATGGCGTCGGTATCAGCGTGCTTGTATTGCTGCTGGCGCTCTCGGTGGCAAGCTGGTATCTCATACTCACCAAAGGCATTTCCAATTATCTCGCCGGGCGGCGCGCGGAGGCTTTTCTCAAGCGTTTCTGGAGCGCCAGTTCGTTGCAGGAGGTGAACTCGACCTTGAAGGAAGGTTCAGACGATAATGCATTTGCGCAGCTTGCGCGGCTTGGGATGAATGCCGCAGTCGATTCCGAAAAGCACGGCTTGCAGAAACTTGCTGCGGCCGGCGGAGCGAGCGAATTCATTACGCGCGTACTGCGCAACGGCATTGATCAAGAGTCAACTCGTGTCGAAAATGGTCTCACTGTGATAGCATCAGCTGGCTCGGCTGCACCTTTCATCGGTCTATTTGGCACGGTATGGGGCATTTATCACGCCCTGATACAGATCGGGCTCTCCGGTCAGGGCACACTGGACAAAGTGGCCGGGCCCGTGGGCGAAGCACTGATAATGACCGCTTTAGGGCTGGCTGTGGCGATTCCGGCGGTACTGGCCTACAATACATTTGTACGGCGCAACCGTATATGGCTGGGGCGCCTTGATGCTTTCGCACATGATTTATTCGTATTGATCGCCGTTGGCGCCAAGACTAATAGCTCCGCAGGCGATGAGCGTCAGCTGCGTGTCGTTACGCCTAGCGAAAGGAGGGTGTAATGGCATTTGGCAGCATGAACGGTAGCCGCCCGGCACCAATGACCGAGATTAATGTAGTGCCCCTGGTGGACGTGATGCTGGTGCTGTTGATAATCTTCATCATTACCGCACCTTTGCTTACCCATTCTGTTAAAGTCGATCTGCCCAAGGCGTCCAGCAATCCGAATATCACCCAGCCGGAACATGTCGAGTTCGCACTTCGGGACGATGACAGTCTCTACTGGAACGGCGAACCCGTTACCATGGATCAATTGGCGCCTCGCTTTACCGCAGCGGTGAAACACGACCCCAATATCGAGCTGCATATCCGCGCGGACAAGCGTGTCCATTACGAACATGTGGCACAGGTGATGTCTGTGGCAGCGAAAGCCGGGCTGGTACGAATCGGATTCGTCACCGATCCCTCAAAACAGTAGCCTGATTACTCAAGCAGGGCTAGAATCATGATCTTCTGGGTTCGCAACTATCCGCGTGCATGATATCTGGTAAACGACATCGGGTTGGAATAGCCATGATCCTATGCCAGCCGTAGCGCCTCGCCCCTACAGCTGGCGGCGCATCGTATTGCACTGCATTATTGCTTCTACGGGACTGGGTCTGGGTCTTTTATCATGGGTTATCGCCAAACCCGTGGCAACGCGCATTCACCAAACTGTACCGGGAGAGCGCCTTACGGTAGCCGCGACACCTGACATCGACGTCAGCCTGGATGCCGATAGCAGCGTAACCATCTCCAACTCCCAGCCTCCCCGGATCGAGCTGCTGCGGGGCAACGCTTATTTTGATGTCAAACGCAGCGACGCCGGCAAACTGCAAGTGAAAGTCGGTACTGTGTATATCAATGACATCGGTACCCGCTTCAGCGTCAGCATGCGGGGAAATGGAGGCAGCGTGGCCGTAGCAAGCGGCCAGGTCGAGATCCAGGTGGAGACGGGAACATATCTCGTTAGCGCGCGTGAACGGGTGGATTTCGATAGCGCCCGCGTCAGCGGACAAAGGGTCATCACTGAATCAGCCGTCGCGCCATGGCGGCCCGCCCAATAACTTTTTTTGGCCGCGTGCCCGGATGCGGCGGTTTCCACGCATTTCCGTTCCGCAACCGAGGTATCCCGACTGCGGCCTCCCTTTTGGCCGCAACCCCGATATTGGAGTCGAAGCATAAGCCTTGGATTTTACAACCGTATGATCTATGGTTCCCGGCTCCATGAAACCTATTGCGATCTTCAGGTATTTCCCCCCCGAAGGTCCCGGTTATTTCGCTACCTTTCTTGATTCACACTCGATCCCCTGGCAGCTCGTCAAGATAGACGCAGGCGAAACGCTGCCTCCCCATGCCAATCACTTCAGTGGCCTGGTATTCATGGGTGGACCGATGAGCGTGAACGATGACTTGCCATGGATTACACCGGTCCTTGCACTCATCCGGCAAGCGGTCATAAACGACATCCCGGTACTCGGCCATTGCCTTGGCGCACAATTGATGTCAAAGGCTTTGGGGGGAAAGGTGAGTAGAAGCCTGGTCAAGGAAATCGGCTGGGGCGAAGTCAGCGTCGCCGACAATCCTTCAGCGCACAAATGGTTCGGAGAATTGTCAAGATTCGAGGCGTTCCATTGGCATGGCGAAACCTTTACCCTTCCGGCCGGTGCAACTTGCCTGCTTTCCAACCCCTACTGCGAAAATCAGGCGTTCTCAATGAATATGCACCTGGGAATGCAATGCCACATCGAGATGACTGAAGACATGGTAAAAACCTGGTGCCAGACAGGCGCCGAGGAAATCGCCGGCAGCGCCGGACTGGGAGTGCAATCGGCGGAAGACATGCAAATGAAGCTATCCAGCCGGGTATCGGCATTAAACGAGGTCGCGCGCCGCCTGTATGGGAAATGGATTTCCGGCCTGACGTAACCCTATGCCTGTGAAACAGACGTTATAGGGCCTGTTAACAGGCCCTAACTATTCACGGAAATTCTGAAATTGCAGCGGAAATTCGCTAATAGACTTTTTTACCAGTTGTATTGCTTCCTGCAAGGTATCGCGTTTTGCCCCTGAGATACGCACCGCCTCCCCCTGGATGCTGCCCTGCACCTTGAGTTTGCTGTCCTTGACCAGCCTTATAATTTTTTTTGCCAACTCGCTTTCTACCCCGGTTTTAACCGTGACTTGCTGTTTGACTTTATTGCCGCTTATTTTTTCCGCCGCGCCCTTGTCCAGGCAACGCACGTCAACACCGCGCTTGGCAAGCTTGGCCATCAGAATGTCCAGCACCTGGCTCAGCTTGAATTCATCATCCGCATAAATGGTTAGCTTGTAATCCGACTGCTCCACGCGTGCGTCCGAGCCCTTGAAATCGAAGCGCGTACCGACCTCCTTGTTCACCTGCTCAATTGCGTTCCTGACTTCCTGCTTGTCGACTTCTGAAACAATATCGAATGACGGCATAACCTGCCCTCCTCAAGTTGGTTCCGAAGAATTTATCCGGCTCGTGACCCACCAATTATTTTCGGTTCTTCAAATTCGCCGCAATGCGCATCCGTAGCGCATTCAGCTTGATAAACCCCGCTGCGTCGGCCTGATTGTAAGCCCCTTTGTCTTCCTCGAAGGTGGCGATGCGAGAATCGAACAGCGAATCGGTTTTTGAGTCCCGTCCGACCACGATAACATTCCCCTTGTAGAGCTTTACCCGTACCCAGCCATTCACATGGGCCTGGGATGCATCAATCATAGCCTGCATCATTCCGCGCTCGGGACTCCACCAGTAGCCATTGTAAATTAGCGTGGCATAGCGCGGCATCAGATCATCTTTCAAATGCGCCACTTCACGGTCAAGGGTAATAGATTCGATGGCGCGATGGGCACGCAGCATGATCGTACCCCCCGGGGTCTCGTAACAGCCACGGGATTTCATGCCGACATATCGATTCTCGACCAGATCCAGACGCCCGATCCCATGCTTGCCACCCAATTGATTGAGTTTGGCAAGTACGCGCGCAGGGGAAAGCTTTTTACCATTCAAGGCGATGATATCGCCCTGCTTGAACTCCAGATCGAGATATTCCGCCTCGTCCGGCGATTTTTCCGGCGATACGCTCCAGCGCCACATCGATTCCTCAGGTTCCCGCGCAGGATCTTCGAGAATGCGGCCTTCATAGGAAATATGCAGCAGATTGGCATCCATGCTGTAGGGAGAACCGCCTTTTTTCTTCATTTCCACCGGGATGCCATGCTGTTCGGCATAGCTCAGGAGTTTTTCCCGGGACGTAAGGTCCCATTCGCGCCACGGCGCGATCACGCGGATATCAGGGCGGAGCGCGTAGTAGCCGAGTTCAAAGCGCACCTGGTCATTACCCTTTCCCGTTGCGCCATGCGAGACCGCGTCTGCTCCGGTTTTACGCGCGATTTCAATCTGCCGCTTGGCAATCAGCGGACGCGCGATACTGGTACCGAGCAGGTACTCGCCTTCATAAACGGTGTTGGCGCGAAACATGGGGTAAACAAAATCGCGCACAAACTCTTCGCGCAGATCGTCGATGAAAATTTCCTTCACCCCGAGTTGCTTAGCCTTGGCACGCGCAGGCTCCACCTCCTCCCCCTGGCCGATATCTGCGGTGAAAGTGACGATTTCGCACCGATAAGTATCCTGCAGCCATTTCAAAATCACCGACGTATCCAGTCCGCCTGAAAATGCCAGGACGACCTTATTAACTTCGGAACCGCCTTTCTTTATCTTTCTCATACTTCACCCATTGATAAATACCCTCAATCCCTACAAGGTAATGTTTATTTCATGCTCTCTAAAAAAGTGAATTTGCGAGCATCGCTTCGCAAAATTGCCCGCTGGCTGTCTGCGGACTTGAAGAATCGAAGCGAAAATATGACTGGGTGAGGATAGAATTTGACGATTTTGAAGGCCAATAGTTGTTCTATTGGTCGAAAAAGCGGCAAAATATAGACCAGCCAGACGCTTTTGTAGCCGATTTCTTTTAAGTCCGACAGGCTGCTAGCACTTTGAACTGCCAGGGACGCCGTTTAGTCTGCCCAGCAATAAATACTCCATCAGTGCCTTCTGCGTATGCAGCCGGTTCTCGGCTTCTTCCCAGACAATGGACTGCGGACCGTCAATCACTTCCGCCGCCACCTCTTCCCCGCGATGGGCAGGCAGGCAGTGCATAAAAAGTGTCTCTTTCTTGGCGCAGGACATCATTTCAGCATCCACGCGAAAATCGGCGAAGTCTTTTTTCCGCTCCTCGGTTTCTGCCTCAAAACCCATGCTGGTCCAAACGTCCGTGGTAACAAGATCGGCATCTTTTACCGCGTCATGCGGGTCGGCAAATTCCTCGTAGTGATCGGTGCCATAGAGTCCGGCCCTGTCCGGCTCGACTTCGTAACCGGGTGGGGTCGAGACATGCACATTGAAATCGAATATCTCCGCCGCCTGGAGCCAGGTATTGCAAACATTGTTGGAATCCCCTATCCATGCCACCGTCTTGCCCGAGATGCTTCCATTCTGCTCGATGAAGGTAAAAATATCGCCCATGATCTGGCACGGGTGATATTCGTCAGTCAGCCCGTTAATCACCGGTACCCGCGAATGCGCGGCAAACCGTCTGATGATGTCGTGCTCGTAAGTACGGATCATGACGATATCCACCATGCGCGAGATCACGCGGGCCGCATCTTCCACGGGCTCGCCTCGTCCTAATTGCGTATCCCGGGTGGAAAGATAGATTGCCGCGCCGCCCAACTGATGCATGCCCGCTTCGAACGACAATCGTGTGCGCGTCGAATGCTTGTCGAAAATCATTGCCATGGTACGGTCCTCCAATGGCCAATAACGCCGGTATTGCTTGAACTCATGCTTGATCCAGCGCGTACGCTCGAACAGGTACTCGAACTCCTCCCGGGAAAAATCGTTGAACTGTAGAAAATGGTTGATCTGCATACTTATGGTGAATCATGGACCTTGAATCTCGAATCCGGGGGCGCAAATCAAAAGCTTCACGCTTCGCTTCCAGCGCGACTTGCAATCGTCAAGCCGCCAGGAACTCTTTTATTATTGCGGAGAGGATATTTACAACCTGCTCCGCCTCGCTTCGTTGCATCACCAGCGGCGGCAGGAGACGCACTACCTTATCGGAGGTTACATTAATCAGGAGTCCCCGTTTTAACGCTTCTTTCACCAGATCGCCACAAGGTCTGGAAAGTTCGATACCAATCATCAACCCCTGGCCACGAATTTGCCTGACATCGGACAGGCCAGCCAGTTGCGCCTTAAACATGCTGCGCATGAAGTCGCCCAGTTCCATCGCATTTCTGATCAAATCATCTTCTTCGATTACCTCTAGCGTGGTAAGTGCGGCAGTACAAGCGAGCGGATTACCGCCGAAAGTGGAGGCATGATTGCCAGGTTTGAACACCCCCGCCGCCGTGCCTTTCGCAAGACATGCGCCGATGGCCACACCCGACCCCAAACCCTTGGCCAGCGTTATCACATCCGGAACAATGCCGCTATGCTGAAAGGCGAACCATTTTCCGCTGCGGCCGATTCCGCACTGCACCTCGTCCAGCATCAGCAGCCAGCCGTTCTGGTCGCATAGATGCCGCAAACCTTGAAGATAGCTCGCTTGAGGCACATTGACGCCCCCTTCCCCCTGGTACGGTTCAACCAGTATGGCAACAACATTCTTGTTGTGCACACCCACTTGCGCCACGGCTTCCAGATCATTGTACGGAACCCGCGCAAAGCCGGTAAGCAGCGGTTCGAAACCAGCCTGTACCTTGCGATTGCCACTTGCGGTCAAAGTCGCCATGGTACGGCCATGAAAAGACTTCTCCATCACGATGACCGTAGGCAAATCTATATTCCGGCCATGTCCATACAGCCTAGCCAGTTTGATCGCGGCTTCATTTGCTTCCGCGCCGGAATTGCAGAAAAAAGCATTGTCCATGCCTGACAATACCGCCAGCCTGCTGGCCAGTTGTTCCTGCTTGCCGATATAGTAAAGATTGGAGGTGTGGATAAGCGTTCCGGCCTGCTTACAAATCGCCTTTACGAGCTTCGGATGGCAATGTCCTAGGCCGCATACGGCAACGCCGGCTAGCGCATCGAGGTAGCGCGTGCCGGCCTCGTCCCACAGCCAAACGCCCTCTCCCTTGGCAAAAGTGACGGGGAGCTGCATGTAGGTATTCATCAGATTTGACATAAAAGCATCTCTATAAATTCAAATTCATGGACATCCGCTTCGCGGGGACTACCCGCCATATCTTGAATCGTGTACCCGTACATCATGTAACTGCCTGTCGGGCTTCGGCGCATGAGGGGAAATTCAATTACCCTTCGATCGATAGATGCACCTGATCTCGTACGCGGATCTTTACTGGCACTCGTAACAGGGAGTATCCATGAAATAACCCGTTTCTCCAGAGCCAGAATGCAGCACGGCGACATGAGCCGCCGTGAATGGTCTATTGCACCATCCGTATCTTTACCTATTTAACCAGCTTTTTCAAGCCTTTTTCCTCACCAGCGGTCAATAGTCTCAAACATGGCAGATACCCATCGTAAACGATTCCGTGCAGTTCAACACGTTTCTGAGAACGCAGCATGCTGACCAGATACTGCACGACCTCTTGCGTAATGGTTTGCCCTGGTACCAGCACCGGGATGCCGGGCGGATAGGGAGTAATTTGATCCGCGCATATCCTGCCATCCAGACCGGCATTTATTCTTTCCTGTTCATCCAGCAGCGGAATCAGCTCCCCCCCGCAGTAGAATGCGTCGCGCGGCAAATATCTCAAATCGGTAAAGCCCGGAATCTCCGGGATCTGATAGAGCCGGCGGGGAGCCCGGCCTTCGCGTGCGATACGCATCAGCGCATCATAGAGGCGCGAGACCTTGCTGCGGGTAGTGCCGATGGTAAGCAGCAAGGTCAGGGTATTGAATGTGGATTTCTCCACCTGAATATTATACCGCTCGAACAGTTCCCGAATCAGGTCTTCCACGGTAAAACCGCAGCGGGAAATATCCACGGTCACCTTGGTGGAATCGAGCCGAATATCGTCATGCTTGACTTCATCGGGCAGCAGATCTGGCAACTCCAGGACCCGGAATACCCCGGTTGAATTGATTTGCGCACGGACTTCTTTCGCCAGTTCCAGTGTACGCGAAAGCAGCTTGTATCCTTCCAGCATTGCCTGCTTGCGTGCCACGTCGAGGCTCGCAATCATGCTGTACTGTGGACTGGTGGAAGTATGCATATTAAAGTTTTCACGAAACAGGTGTTCATTGAAACTAGGATCATTCACATGAATCATGCTGGATTGAGAAAAAGCCGATAGCACCTTGTGCGTACTCTGGGTGGCATAATCCGCCCCTGCTTCCATCGCGGTCGGACGAAAAGCCGGGTGAAAGCGGGCAAAGCCGTACCAGGCCTCGTCGATGATAACTTTAATTCCTTTGGCATGAGCCGCCTCGATGATGGGCGGCAGATCGTAGCGTAAACCGTCGTAAGTGCAGCTGGTGAGTATGAGTGCCTGCGCATCCGGGTGCTCTTCGATGGCGTTGAACAGGGTCTTTTTCGGCACCGGTCCGTAGACACTGAATTTCTTGTTGACCGACGAGTCGAGATATATTGGATGGGCGCCGGACAATACAACACCGTGATGCACGGACTTGTGACAATTCCTGTCCAGCAACAGCTTCTCGCCAGGCGCAAGAAGCGTCTGGAATATCACCTTGTTGGCGGTAGACGTGCCGTTCGTTGCAAAGAAAGTGCGTCGTGCACCGAACGCCTTGGCTGCAATTTTCTGTGCTTCCGCAATCACACCGGAAGGCTCCATCAGCGAATCGAGCATCGGTACCGACACCGACAGGTCAGCGCGGAAGATATGCTCGCCAATGAACTGATAAAAATCGCTGGCCCAAGGGCTGTCGCGGAGCGAATCTCCGGAGGAGTGGCCCGGCGTATGCCAGGCATCTTTCGCCATCAGCACATAATTCTTGAGCTGGTCGTAAAACGGCGTACGCGCTTTTTCCTGAAGCTGGGCATTTAGAATGCGATACATACCCCGGTAATCGCGCTCTTCGCGGTAGAAATACCCGTCCACAGTTTCGGAAAAGAGCGCATCGACCACTTCATCCTCTTTTTCCTGCGCAATCAGGATATAGATATCCAGCTCAGGACGGAAACGGGTAATTTCCTGGACCAGCTTTAATGCTGTCATTTGCAGGTTACGGGAGCCTTTTTCCCCGTTTTTCAGGGTGTAGAGCGTATCGTCCACCACGACCGACTGAATGTCGCCGTCTTGCTCTATGGCTTGCAGCGCCTCGCGCGCGGTAGCCACTCCTATAAAACTGATACCCAGCGGATTCTCCAGGGACTTGGCAGCGGCATTCAGCCCTTTGATGAGCTCCTTTAATATCAGTTTCTCATCATTGATTACAAGAATTCGGCTAGTTGGTCTCTTCATCAAACGCTGCCTTCAATATGAAAAACGCTTTATGCGCTAAAACAACATTGTTTGCAAGTCGCGGGAAGTTTTTTCAAAACCCACGCCAATCACTTCCATGGCAACCGAACGCAGCCTTGACCGAAACGGTCTATAGTAAAACATATGAAACTGTCCGTTCCAATTCTGCATAAGGGTGTGGCGGCAATACTGCTTCTGCTGCCCGCTGTCGTGCTGGCTGCGCCGGTCGTGGTACTGAAAATAAGCGGCGCGATCACGCCAGCCAGTGCTGACTTTATCGAACGCGGCCTGCAACGCGCCGTGGCGGAGGGAGCGCCGCTCGCAGTATTGCAGCTGGATACGCCGGGCGGCCTGGATAATTCGATGCGACAGATTGTACGGGACATCCTGGCCTCACCGGTGCCGGTAGCGGTTTTTGTGGCGCCGGGTGGGGCGCGGGCAGCCAGCGCCGGAACCTATATCCTTTATGCCAGCCACATCGCCGCGATGGCGCCAGGCACCAACCTGGGCGCGGCGACGCCGGTGCAGATCGGTGGCTTGCCAGAACCGCCCGAGCGCGGAACGGAGCCTGGAACCAGGCCGAGGTCATCGCCGGACTCACCTGCCGCGCAGCGGGGCGAAAGCCGCAGTCAGGATGCGGCAAAAGACGATGGCTTACCGGTGAAGGATACAATGTCACGCAAAATGATTCATGACGCCGCGGCATATATCCGCGGGCTTGCGCAAATGCGCGATCGCAACGCGGAATGGGCCGAACGCGCTGTGCGCGAGGCGGTAAGCCTGTCGGCGACTGAAGCGCTGAATCTGAAAGTCATCGATTATGTTGCTGCCGATGTACCGGATTTATTGAAGCAGGTGAATGGCAGACACATAACCATGCAAGGCAAGGACCTTATCCTGGATACGGCTTCAGCTACGATACAGGTTGTCGAACCTGACTGGCGCACGCAGCTTCTAGCCATCATCACCGACCCCAGCGTGGCATATATGCTGATGCTTGTCGGCATTTACGGACTGTTCTTCGAATTTTCCAACCCCGGATTTGTCTTGCCCGGGGTGGCAGGCGCCATCTGCCTGCTGCTCGCCATGTTTGCATTCCAACTGCTGCCGGTGAGTTATGCCGGGCTTGCCCTGATCCTGCTGGGCATCGCATTCATGACGGCGGAAGCTTTTCTGCCGAGCTTCGGCGCGCTTGGTCTCGGCGGGATCATTGCTTTCGCCGTCGGCTCGTTGATGCTGATTGACACCGATGTGCCCGGCTACAGTATTCCTTGGCCCATGATTGCCGGAATCACTGCGGCGAGCGCGCTATTTCTCATTTTTTTTATCAGCGTAGCGCTGAAGTCACGGCGCAGCCCCATTGTCAGCGGCCGTGAAGAACTGGTGGGCGCCACGGGAGAAATACTTGAAGACACGCCCGGCGCCGGCATGGCACGTATCCATGGCGAATTATGGAGTGTGCGGTGCGCGCAACCCCTGGTCCGTGGACAGAAAGTACGCGTAACAGGAATTGATGGCCTGGTTTTACAGGTAACTTCAGCGGAGAAATAGTCTGTCAAAGGAGACATTCATGTTTGCCAACTTCGGTTTTGGTACGCTCGTTATCATTCTCATTGTGGTGCTATTCTCGGCATTTCGTATCTTGCGGGAATATGAACGCGCGGTGGTATTCACGCTTGGCCGCTTCCACAAGGTAAAAGGCCCGGGCCTGATCATTATCATTCCCGGCATCCAGAAGATGGTACGCGTCGACTTGCGTACCGTGGTGATGGATGTACCCAGCCAGGACGTGATCTCACGCGACAATGTTTCGGTGAAAGTCAACGCAGTGGTGTATTTCCGCGTGGTCGACCCGCAACGGGCCATCATACAGGTAGAAAATTTTCTCTCGGCCACCAGTCAGTTCGCGCAAACCACCTTACGCTCGGTGCTGGGCAAGCATGAGCTTGATGAAATGCTGGCGGAACGCGAGAAGCTCAACATGGATATACAGAAGGCGCTGGATATTCAAACCGATGCCTGGGGCATCAAGGTCTCCAATGTCGAGATCAAGCATGTGGATATTGACGAATCCATGATACGGGCGATTGCTCGCCAGGCTGAGGCAGAGCGGGAGCGGCGCGCAAAAGTGATTCATGCCGAAGGCGAACTGCAGGCTTCGGATAAATTGATGCAGGCCGCACAAGTTCTTTCCCAGCAAACCGGGGCGATGCAGCTACGCTATCTCCAGACCCTCACAAACATTGCCACGGACAAAACCAATACCGTCATCTTTCCAATACCCATGGACCTGGTAATGGCGCTGACGGACGCCCTCAAGAACCGCAATCCAGGCGGCGTTTCCTGAAAATAGCAATACAGCAGTATAAAGACGAGTTAACGCGGAAAACCGCGAGAAGAAATAGTTCCGGAAGACGCAGACCAGCTTTTGGATGATTGGCCGCTTCAGGCCATGGCCTTGATAGCGGCGGATAGACGGCTCTTGTGACGTGCAGCCTTGTTCTTGTGGATGATTCCCTTGTCGGCAATCGAATCTATGGCACCAATGGATGCCTTGAACGCAGCCTGCGCGGCGACTTTGTCGGCGGTGCCGACAGCCTTTCTTACATGCTTGACCGCGGTGCGCAACTGGGAGCGCAAACTTGTATTTTGGTCGCGTTGCCTGACATTTTGCCTCGCACGTTTTCTCGCTTGCGCACTATTGGCCATCAAAATTCCTCAATTGACTGCTACAGAAATTTTTCAATGTTACGTATATTTACGCCATATTGCAAGAACAAATTCCTAAAAAATCCTTGCAGCAATGCCCGAAAAGGAAATCGATGGCCGTAGGCAAGATTTCTTCCGCTGACGCGACCTGGCAGGAATATTCAGGTTACCATACTCATCCATGAATTTGCTCAAAGCCCTCGCCACCATCAGCGGGATGACGCTGATATCCCGCATTCTGGGATTCATACGCGATGTACTGATTGCCCGCATTTTTGGTGCTGGCATCGCCACCGATGCGTTCTTCGTCGCCTTTCGCATTCCCAATCTGCTGCGCCGCCTGTTTGCCGAGGGGGCGTTTTCGCAGGCATTTGTGCCCATACTTGCCGAATATAAAAACCGCCGCACGGCGGAAGAGACGCGCGAACTGATCAATCATGTCGCGACGCTGCTGTCGATTGCCCTGTTCCTGGTAACCCTGATCGGGGTAGTCGCCGCCCCCTTTATCATTTACATAAGCGCACCGGGGTTTGCCGCCAGCCCGCAGAAATTCGAATTGACTGTCGAACTGCTGCGGATCACGTTTCCCTACATCCTGTTCATCTCACTGGTCGCCCTGGCGGGAGGCATACTCAACACTCACAGTAAATTCTCGGTGCCGGCGCTGACGCCGGCGCTGCTGAACCTGTCATTTATCGGCTGCGCCTTATGGCTTGCGCCACTCATGAATCCGCCGGTACTCGCGCTTGCGTGGGCGGTATTCATCGGCGGCGTATTGCAACTTGCCTTTCAGGTGCCATTTCTGATGCGCCTCAAGTTGATGCCCCGCCCGCGGCTGAAATCTCCCGATACCGGCGCATGGCGCGTGCTTAAACAAATGGGCCCGGCGGTATTTGGCGTCTCCATCAGCCAGATAAGCCTGCTCATCAATACCATATTCGCTTCTTTTCTCATTACGGGCAGCGTGTCGTGGCTTTACTACGCAGACCGATTGATGGAATTTCCCGCCGGTCTCCTCGGCGTGGCGCTGGGCACGATATTGCTTCCCTCTTTGTCCCGGCATTATGCCGACAACAGTACTGAAGAATATTCCCGCCTGCTGGATTGGGGCTTGCGCCTGACCATGCTGCTAACGCTGCCTGCGGCGCTGGCATTGGCGCTGCTTGCCGCCCCGCTTATCGCCACATTGTTTTATCACGGAGAATTTTCCGCCAACGACGTATGGATGACGCGTAATGCACTCGTGGCTTACAGCGCGGGGCTGTCGGGAATGATTTTGATCAAGGTACTGGCTCCCGGATTCTATGCGCGGCAGAATATCAAAACGCCGGTGAAAATTGCCCTCATTACCCTTGTCGCGACCCAGCTGATGAATCTCGCCTTCATCATCCCCCTGCGTCATGCCGGGCTGGCGCTCGCCATCGGGTTGGGCGCATGCCTCAACGCCGGGCTGCTCTACTATAAATTGCGCAGCCATCAGATCTACCAACCTCAGCCAGGCTGGAGAATTTTCATGGTCAAGATACTTGCCGCACTCGTTACGATGGGTGTCGTGCTATGGTTTATGTCGGGCAGCGACGCATCATGGTTGACGATACCCACTATCGAACGCGCAGCCCGGTTGACAGGAGTCGTTATAATGGGTGCAACAAGTTATTTTGCCATGCTATGGCTGCTGGGTTTCCGCGTCAAAGATTTTGCGCGGCGCGACACGACATAAGCCGCAGCCAGGCTGAAGCAAAGCGCCGCTATGAAATCCGGGTAAATATTTTCAACAGCCAGTACCGCCTGGAGGGGAGACTGCGCCTTGCATTAGAAAAGAGTTGCATTTTAAACCCGGATTCGCCATATAATAACGGCGGTTTGCCCATGCCGACAGGCAAAGATAAATTTAAAATATTTTGACTATGAATCACTCCCTCTATTCCAAACTTCCCGGGTTGTTGATGTTGCTGCTGGGATTTCTTCTTGCCGGCTGCGCCACGACCAATCAGCACATTGTGGCCAAGAGCACAACGGCTGACAGCATCGTGGCTGACAGCCCAGCGGCTGATAAAGTACCCGCTGATAACGTACCGTCACCAGCTGACAGCGTTTCGGATAATGGCGGCGCCGCAGCCATGCGTGCCGCAACGGACAGCGCTTCGGACAATAGCAGCGCCGCAGTGAGTGGTAACGGCAGCGGCGACACGGCGGATAATGACCGAAAGGTGGCTGATCCATCGAAGGGACCCGTATTCAAGAACGGCGCCCCCATCCCTTATACCGCTTACACTAGCAAGAAGGACCCATGGGAACCCATGAACCGCGCGGTATTCAGCTTTAACGAGTCGGTCGACGATTATGTGTTCAAACCCGTGGCGAAAGGCTACAAATGGGTGGTGCCCGACCCCGTCGAAGTTGCGGTAGGCAACGTATTCTCCAATTTCAATGATATTCCCGTTACGATCAACAACCTTTTACAGCTCAAGTTCAATAATGCGCTGACGAGTACCATGCGGGTATTGGTCAATACAACTTTCGGCCTCGTGGGTATCGTGGATGTAGCCAGCGGCATTGGGCTGGAGAAACACGATGAGGATTTTGGGCAGACCTTGGGATATCACGGTGTTGCAAGCGGCCCTTATCTGGTATTGCCTTTTCTCGGACCCAGCTCGACCCGCGATGCAGGAGGCCGGGTGCTGGACATTGCTTCCGATCCGGTCTTTATAGGCAGTTTCTTCGTTGCCCCTTTCATCGGCCCGATAGTTGGCAGCACCCGGGCCGCGGATACGCGCGCCGGATTGCTGAAATCCGAAAAAACGCTGGATGAGGCTGCGCTGGATAAATACGAATTCATGCGCGAAGCCTATCTTCAGCGGCGGCGCAATCTCGTGTATGACGGCAATCCCCCGCCCGTCAAAGACGACGAGGATGATTAAGGGCAATTAAACGAAGCACATTGAACAAGAAGCAGTCCGAGCCTGAATCAGACCGTCCTGAGTAGTACCTATTGGGCAAAACGGCGGAAGCGTTATACCCTTCCGCCGTTTTTACTACAGAAAATGAATCAGCGCATTGCGCGTAGCGCCGCGATACGCATCTCAAGCGGGGGATGCGACATAAACAAATCCTTGAGACTGCTGCCGCCCCCTCCGCCGGAAATGCCAAACGCCGCCATCTGCTCAGGCAGTTGGGACGCCTCATGCCGTTGTTTCAAGCGCTCTAGCGCGGCAATCATCTTGTCGCGCCCGGCCAGCTGTGCCCCACCTGCGTCGGCGCGAAACTCGCGCTGACGGCTAAACCACATGACTATCATGCTTGCCAGTATGCCCAGCACCATTTGCGCTACGATAGTGGTAATCCAGAAGGCTGGACCGTGATCACGTTCGGTCTTGAACACAACGCGGTCCACGAAATGGCCGATGACTCTCGACAGAAAGATCACAAAGGTATTGACTACCCCCTGAATCAGGGCAAGCGTTACCATATCTCCATTCGCCACATGGCTCATCTCATGCGCCAGTACCCCTTCGATTTCTTCCTTACGCATGTTCTGGAGCAAGCCGGTGCTTACTGCCACCAACGCACTATTGCGGTTCATACCGGTAGCAAAGGCGTTCACGTCGGGTGCGTCGTAGATGGCCACTTCCGGCATGCCGATACCCACGACCTCGGCCTGGCGGCGGACGGTATCGACCAGCCAGCGCTCGGTCGGATCAGAAGGATGCTCGATCACTACCGCCCCTGTCATGCGCTTGGCACTCCACTTGGACATGGCTAGCGAAATCAGCGAGCCACCAAACCCGATCACCCCCGCCATGATAAGCAGGGAATTGAAATCTATACCGCTTCCCTCCGCATCCAGAATACGATCGACACCCAATATTCTCAGGGTAATGCTCAATACCAGCAGAATTGCAAGGTTAGTGATTATGAATAAGAAAATTCGTTTCATAGAGTTGTATCCCGTTCCTTCGTGTAAGAGACAGCTTGTAAATGAGGCTGAAAGTTCAGTTTTCAATAGGCGTGCGCACCGGGCGTTACCGTAGCTCATCGCTCCTTCCACCATAAGAATAAACGCTTATACGACCGCGGCGGGTAAAAATATAAACTGCCAGACTGCCGAAGATAACGAAAAAAATTGCCGACCAATCGGGAAGGGTGAGCAGCGCGAATTCCCATGTCGCATCAGCGCAGTCTCCATTTGCTTCGAACATGCCAGGCCACCATTGAGCGATCGGTAAAGCATTCAGGAATTTTTCCTCCGGGCTGATGCCGCATTCGAACGCTTCAGGATAGCGCACCAGCCAGGCTTGACGCAGCGCCACTACCGACCCCGTGAATGCGAAGACAGCCATCATACCGCTGTAAATCCTGCGGCCTATCACCTCCGGGGAGTGAAAAAACGCCAACAGGGCAATTAAACCCACTAGCCAATATGCTACCCGTTGTACAACACAGAGAGGACAGGGCAAGAGATTTTTTACCAGCTGCAGATAGAGGGCGTAACCTACCAGGCTGGCGCAGCCCAGGAATATCAACAGGAAAATTGCTCTTATACCCCGCCTCATCAACTGGCCCTATGGCTATCAGATCTGGTCCGGCTGGTATGCAATGTCGGTTTCCTTCACCTTGCGCATTCCTCCCGCCACCATCTTGTATTCCAGTAAGCGGCACTCCAGCGCACCATTGAATAACGGGGTGCGGCGTGAAGCAGTCAAACGTATGAATTTGGGCAGAAGTGGATCAGCAGTGAGAATATATGCCTTCCAGCCGCTGAATTTTTTCTTCAATACATCCCCCAGTTTCGGATAAAGTTCGGCAAGCGCCGGCTGCTCACCTATGCGTACCCCGTAGGGTGGGTTGGTGACAAGGAAACCGGAAGGAGAAGGTGCGGAAATCTCCAGCACATTTGCCTGCTTCAGCGTTACCATTTCAGCAAACCCCGCCGCGGACAAGTTTGCACGAGCATCCGCCAACGCATCACCATACAGGTCGCTGCCGAATACCGGCAGAGGTATTCTTGGCTTTTGTCGTGCTATCGCTGCGTCCTTCAGGCCGTTCCATAATTCTTTATCAAATCTCTTCAATTTTTCAAAGGCAAAACTGCGCCTCAGTCCCGGCGCGATATCAAATGAAATTTGTGTTGCTTCAAGCAGGAATGTACCGCTGCCGCACATCGGGTCGAGCAGGGGAATGCCTGGGCGCCATCCCGCCAAATATAAAATTCCCGCAGCAAGGTTTTCTCGTAGGGGCGCTTCCCCAGCATATTGTCTTAAGCCCCGTTTAAAAAGCGCGTCGCCGGAAGTGTCCAGATACAAAGAGAATTTCCGGGCATCGAGGAAGCCGTGGATGCGGATATCCGGCAGCGCAGTGTCCACACTGGGGCGTCTGCCTGCAATCTCGCGGAATTTATCGCAGACGGCGTCCTTGATTTTGAGCGTGACAAAATCAAGGCTGCGCAAAGGACATTTGAGTGCCGCGATATTGACCCGGATTGTCAACTCGGAGCTAAACCACTCGTTCCATGGCAGTGCGCGAGTGGCATTGTATATGTCTGCCTCGCTCGCATAGGGCTGGCTTGCCACCTGCCAAAGAACACGGCTGGCAATACGGCTTTCCAGGTTCACCCGGTAGCAGATTCGCCAATCGCCCTGAAATTGCACTCCACCGTCGCGTCCCTGCACAGAAGCTGCGCCGAGTTGCTCCAATTCGGTAGCGAGTACGGATTCCAATCCACGCGGGCAGGAAGCGAAAAAATAACGAAGCATTACCAATGCAATGAAACCGGAATTACAGCGATGACCATTACAATACTGCGCGGCTTATTTTCCAGACCAGACCCCATAGGCAAGCATCCCCCATGCGCTCAGGAATGCTAGGCCGCCAAAGGGCGTGATCGCGCCAAGCCCCCGGATCCCCGTCAGGCTCAGTATATAGAGACTGGCGGAAAATAGAATAATTCCTGCCAACATTGACCAACCCGACCGCGCCACCCATCTGGATTTTGGAAAGTGCAGCAGCACCAGGCCGACCGCAACAAGACCCAATGCGTGATAAAAATGGTATTGCACGCCCGTCTGGTACACGGTTAGCATATCGGCAGAGAGTTTCTGTTTCAGGCCATGCGCACCGAAAGCGCCAAGCCCAACGCACAGAAAAGCGTTGATAGCACCGAGCATGAGAAAAGTTCTTGGCATTGGAGAGATATTTCCTGATGAAGAAGAGGCTAAACAAAACTTGGTATCGGGGGAATCAATACTGGAGAATGGCACTTGGCATAGCGAGAATGAATACAGGCGTCTCGCATACTCCAAGTCTGCATCACGCCTCTCCAAATGTCCATAATGATTGTGACTTTTTTATGAGCGTATCGCCATCACGGCTAGTGCAGGCAGCGGGCGGGCGCCGCATGCAATAATGATGCGGATAAAATACGGCACTATCCATTTCCCTTCCCGGACACGCGCGCCCTGATTTCTCCTTTGGAAAGTGTCATCCGGACGGTATCGCCAATGCCAACCTGATCACTATTTCTCAGTACCGTCCCATCGGCGGTATGGGCAATGCTAAAACCACGCTCCAGTATCGACTCCGGGTTAAGATGGGCAAGGTTCACCTGCTGGTGCTTCAAGCTCATTGCAAGCGATTCGATGCAGCCGGCAATGGCCCGGCGCAACCGCATATCCAGGCCATGCTTTCGTTCGACCAGGCGGGGAATATCGGGACGGGCGGCGGTCAGGCGCTGATCAAGCTCGCGTACACGCCAGTATCTTTGCTCGGAATCCCGCCGCCAAGAGCGGGCAAGCCGGTCGCGCAGGCGCCGAAGATGCGTAAGCTGGTCATTAATCCGTTCCCGAGGGTGTACCAGGCGGCATGCAAGCATATCCGCATTCTGCATGCGGCTTTCAATACCGTGCAGCAGCATACGCTGCATGCGGCGGTATAAAATCCCCACACGGCGCAGTAATTCTTCGCGATCCTGGCAAACGAGTTGGGACGCGCCTGTTGGGGTGGGCGCACGAATATCGGCGACAAAATCGGCAATGGTAAAATCGGTCTCGTGGCCTACGCCACTGATAATGGGAAGGGAGCAGGCGGCAATTGCGCGTGCGACAACCTCTTCATTAAACGCCCAGAGATCCTCGATACTGCCACCGCCGCGGCACAGGATCAGCACATCGCACTCAGCCCGGCTTGCGGCTTTCTGAATGGCTGCCGCTATTTTTACCGAAGCACCGATACCCTGAACCGGAACGGGATAAACGATTACAGGCAGGGAAGGCATGCGCCGCCGTAATGTAGAAAGCACGTCATGGAGCGCAGCCCCATCCGGCGAGGTGACGATACCGATTTGTTCCGGAAACAGCGGCAATATTTTTTTACGGCCGGGATCAAACAGCCCCTCTTTCCCGAGCCTGGCCCTGAGTTGCTCAAAAGCCTCGAATAGCGTGCCGAGCCCGACCCGCCGGATAGTTTCGACGTTCAGCTGAAAATCACCACGCGCCGGGTACAGCGTAACCAATGCGCGCACTTCCACCTGCATGCCATCCTGGGGCTGCCAGCCCAGATATTGATTTTTCTCGCGAAACATGACGCAGCGTACCTGGGCGCCTGAGTCCTTGAGTGAAAAATACCAGTGGCCGGAACCGTAGCATTTGATATTCGAAATTTCACCGCTGACCCATAACAACGGGAACGCTTGTTCAAGCAAGTCCTTGGCACCACGGTTTAATTCGCTTACGCTCAAGACCTCGCGAGCGATTTCCATTTTTAAAAGAAAATTCATCTTGACATTCTACAGTAATCCACATTTGTAACAAAAAAAGCATAATTACCCCCATCAAACCCGCATGAATCCTGAATATACATATAAGTTATTGTTTTATATAGTTAAAATTAGAGTTCAAAAATTAATCTAACCAGAAAATATTGTTATGGAAAGGTGACTTAATGCTTCTATTGGCGAACTATCCACAAACTTATCCACAGCAATTGTGGACAAGAAAATATGTCCTTATCCTTGCTGAATTTATATGGGCAAGCTACATTACGGCTCTGGTTTGATCACCGGATTACTGAGGAGAGTATCGCGTGTTCGCTTTGATTCAAGCTGCCGGTTGGCCGATCTGGCCGATTATCCTAGCATCCATCGTCGCCGTGGGCATCATAGGCGAGCGCATGTGGGCTCTGCGTCTGAGCATGGTAACGCCGAGGGATCTGCTACCCAAGGTGGTCCAGGAGTACCGGAAAAACGGCGTTAGCGAAGATATGCTTGCGCGTCTCCAGAAACACTCTCCACTGGGCCAGATTTTTGCGGCGGGCTTGAAGAATGACCGCAGCACGGGCGACGTCATGAAGGAATCCATCGAAGAAGCGGGGCGCGCTGTCGCCCATGACCTTGAACGTTATCTCACCACATTGGGAACCATTGCCTCCCTGAGTCCGCTGATGGGTCTGTTCGGAACCCTGGTCGGCATGATAGAAATTTTTGGCGTGAGTACGCCTGCCACGGGCAGCGGCAATCCGGCTCAGCTTGCCCACGGCATCTCCGTGGCGCTCTACAACGCCGCATTCGGCATCCTGGTAGCCATCCCCAGCATGATTTTTTATCGTCACTTCCGTGCCAAAGTGGACGCGCTGGTGGTAGAAATGGAACTCCAGGCGCTGAAACTGGTGGAAATCGTTCACGGAGAGCGGCGGGACTGATTTCCGGATATGCATTCCCCATCGTTCCCTTTTCGTTTTTTTCCAGGTGACACATTCATTCCATGAATTTCCAGCGCGGCCGACAAAAAGAAGATCCGGAAATCAATCTGGTACCAATGATCGATGTATTGCTGGTCATACTGATCTTCCTGATGATCACCACGACTTACTCGAAATTTTCCGAGCTTGAGATCAATCTGCCGGAGGCAGCTTCGGACAAGCCCCCTGACCGGCCCAACACCATCGACGTATCGGTGAGTGCCATCGGAAGTTATCAGGTAAACCAGACATCCATCCAGCACTCGGGCATGGAAGAGCTCAGCGGTGCGCTACGTGCCGCCGCAGGTGACCGGCCTGATCCGGTAATCGTCATCAACGCAGATGCCCAGGCCACGCATCAGGCCGTTATCACGGTTATGGAGGCCGCACGCCTGGCAGGATACAGTCACATTACTTTTGCGACCGAAAACCCCTGATCAGATTAGTGCGGCCGAGAGGGACGCATAAGGGGAGGATGCGTTAAAATGAGTTTTCGATGATAAGTAACAGGATTGCGCCCTTACCACCCATAGGCGCAATCGACAAAAACCCGAGGTAACAAATTCATGGATATAAAATTGCTCGATATTCTGGTTTGTCCCCTTTGCAAGGGACCGCTGCTCTACAGAAAATCTGAAAATGAACTGATCTGCAAGGCGGACAGGCTGGTTTTCCCCATCCGGGATGGCATCCCGGTAATGCTGGAAGACGAGGCGAGAAAAATGCCTCCGGAAGAAGAGATTTAGTTTCAGAAACCCGCTTTGCTCAAGTAAAGTGACAATGGGCCTCCCCCAAGATCCAATCTGTATTCCCTACAGGATCAGGTAAATCATGAAAAATCCAAATAGTGCCGCCATCCTCGGTGCACTGATTGCTGATTCCGCTGCGCTGGGCCTGCACTGGCTCTACGATCCGGCATGCATTGCGGAAATTGAAGTAGCCAGTGCCAGTGGCTTGGCGTTTTTACAACCCGACGCGGGCAATTATGCAGGTGCCAAGGGTTACTTCGCGCACGGCGGCAAAACTTCCGGAGAATCGACTGGTTACGGTGAAGTGTGCCTATTGGTGCTGAAGCATCTGGCGAAGCACGGTGCCTTCAACCGTGTCGCGTATCAAACCGAATACCGCACGCACTTCGGGCCCGGTGGGGCATTCATCGGCTATATCGACTCCCCTACCCGTCTGACGTTGCAAACGCTGTTATGGCGCGAACCAGCGGAATTTCCAGCAGCATCTGGTGTGGATGACGACCAGCACCCGGCGCTGGCAGGGCTTCCCGCATTGATCGCGACGCACGCCGGAACGCTGGAGGAATTGATGGCGCGGGTCGAGGAAGTCGTGCACGTGACAAATAACAATGTACGAGCAGTTGCGGCTGCACGGTGTTCTGCGGCAGCACTGTTTGAGGTGCTGCACGGCACGCCGATGGCGGATGCATTGAGGAATGCGCTTCCGCTTGCAGGAGATACCCTTGGACCGCTGCTTGAAGAGGCACTCGCCATTCCGGCGCTGGATAGCGTCGCGGCGGCAAAGCGTTTTGGCATGGCCTGCCATGTGGCAGAAGGCTTGCCGGTAATTTTCCATATCGCACATCGGGCATCCGATTATCGCACGGCCATCGAATCCAACATTCGGGCCGGAGGAGATAGCTGTGGCCGCTCGATCATGCTTGGCGCCCTGGTTGCGGCGCATAGGGCGCAACAGGATAACGCTGGATTTCCCATTCCGCTACCGTGGCTGGCACGGTATGGAAAATTAGTGGCCGCAGCCGATGCATGCGCGGTACTTTGATATTTCGCCTCACGAAAAGCCATGGAATATTCCTGCGACTCGCGTCGCCGATCTTCATTCCTGTTTTCTTGAAGCGACCTCTCGTGGCACCGATACGTTTATCATTCGCCTCGGCATTGAGGCACTGCTAAAGAACAGTAGTTGCGGCGCCACGTCTCAAAAATCTTTTACAAGGGTATGTCGTTCCCTCACTTCTTTTTCATGTAAAACGTAAATTCCCCACCCGTTTCCGATGAGATGAGCAGTTCATTTCCCGTCTGTTCCGCGAAGACCTGAAAGTCGATCGCCGCAGCAGGATCGGTAGCGATAATTTTCAGTATTTGTCCGCTCGTCATGTCAACCAGGGATTTTTTGGTGCGCAGGATAGGCAGGGGGCAGTTAAGGCCGCGCACATCCAGTTCTTTGTCGCAATTCATGCGTATCCTTTTTCGTTTTGATTTGGCCAGGGGTTTGTCGTGGCTATCTCTGTTTGCAGCAAAATGATTTGTCGAAAAACGTGTTCCATATGCTACAAGAAATCTCCCGGGGAAGGTATGCGCAAGCGGTAAAGATGGGTTAGCATAACGCGCTTCCCTCGATTCATGATCGAAGGAAGCCGCATCCGTTACATTGTTTCGATTGAGAATCAGGCTACACTTCATTTTCATTACATCATCATGCCCGTCAACTTTACACCGTCCCTTCCCGAGCAGCTACTCCCCATAAATGGCTTATCCCTTGGCATTGCCGAAGCCGGAATCAAGAAGCCCGGTCGCAGGGATCTACTCGTAATCGCGCTGGATCAAGACGCAAAAGTCGCTGGTGTCTTCACGCAAAATAATTTTTGTGCCGCACCCGTAATAGTCGCTAAAGAACATCTTTCGAAACCCGGCCCGATTCGCGCATTGATTGTCAATACCGGCAACGCCAATGCAGGTACCGGCGAAGAAGGGATTTCCCACGCTCGCGCCACCTGTATCGAGCTTGCCCGATTGCTGGGTTGTGCCAGTCAGCAGATATTGCCTTTCTCGACTGGGGTAATCATGGAGCCGCTGCCGCTGGAAAAGATTGTAGGCGCCTTACCCACCGCGGTAGGTAGTCTCAAGTCAGATAACTGGTTTGCCGCTTCCCAGGCAATCATGACCACCGATATCGTACCCAAGGCAGTGTCGAAACAAATCTCCATCGGCGGTACAACCGCAACTATTACCGGCATTGCCAAGGGCTCCGGCATGATCCATCCGGATATGGCAACGATGCTGGGTTACATTGCCACCGATGCAGCGGTGAGCCAGCCCCTGCTGGAGAAAATCCTGCAGCACGCGGTGAATAAATCGTTTAACTGCATCACCGTGGACGGTGATACTTCGACCAATGATGCGCTCATCCTCATTAGCACCGGCCATGCGGGCAACCCGGCAATCACCGAAGAAGAGAATGCCGGATTTACCGTACTTCGGGATACAGTGACGGAAGTTGCAGTGCAGCTTGCCCAGGCCATCGTCCGTGACGGGGAAGGTGCAACCAAATTCATTACCGTGCAGGTTGAAGGCGGCACGACAGCGGATGAATGCAGAAAGGCTGCGTATGCGGTTGCCCGGTCCCCATTGGTGAAAACCGCATTTTTTGCGTCCGATCCAAATCTGGGCCGGATACTCGCAGCCATCGGTTATGCGGGCATACACGGGCTTGACGTGAATAAGCTGCGACTCTATCTGGATGATGTGCTGGTCGCGGAGAATGGCGGCCGGGCGGCTGGCTATCTGGAACAGGATGGCCAACGGGTAATGAAACAATCTGAAATCACTGTGCGGATCGTGCTTGACAGAGGCATGGCGTCCGCGACGATATGGACATGCGATCTATCCTATGACTATGTAAAGATCAATGCGGACTATAGAAGCTAGATCCACCACCATCCGGTCGACGCCGGAGAGGTGAAACAACGTTGCGCGCATGGAAACCTGCGCGCAACTTCATCATCTCGATACACAATAGTTATTGTTATTGCTCGCCTCCGGTGCGAGTCAACGCGTAATCGCGTCTGTGCCTGTCAGTACTGGTCCATCGGCTGCATGTGCTGCAAATTTCTTCCGCCCCATTCCGCTTCGTATTGGGCGTCCACCGCGTCTTGTGCGCTGGAGTTGTATCCTTCTTTTGGCCTATGGTGATGGTGATGCTTATGCTTCATCCTCATTTTCTTCGCTTCATCCTTATCGATGTATCCGTCCTTATTAGCATCCATTTTGTCGAACATAAGATCGCAATGGCGAGCATGCTCTTCCTTGCTCACCCGGCCATCTTTGTCCGTATCCGCCATGGACATGCCACATCGGCCTTCACCGTATTTGCGGTCTTTCTTTTCACCATACCCGTCCGTCTTCCCGTCCGTCTGGTCGTAACCCTGGGCCACCATATAGCCTTTATTCAGAGACTGCGTCATGAAAGGGCTCTGGTCTGCGGACGCAACAGGTGCAATACCGAGCGTAGCGGCAAAGACGGATCCGAGGGCGAGAGAAATAAGCGATTTGTTGCTGGGCATATTATTCATAATTGTCTTCTCCTAATGGTTTTTGAGTGTTTTACCAGATTTTAAATAATAAGCTTCCGAAAAAGCATCCGCTTGCCGATTGCGGTAACTCATCAAAAGAACTATTTTTAATGGATATTTGACGCCAGGAAATCTGCTACGCTCCGTGAAAATTATATTCTTGCGTACGAAGGAGCGTAACATCTTAAATCCTCGTCTTTTCCGCCCTCAGACTCCGTTCGATAGCGCACATAACGTGCGATTTACGCATGAGATTCGCCCTCCTGCCTTCATGGCCACTGCAGGCATGAGGCCGGACAGAGGCCGGACCTTTCGACAGATTGAAGCGGCTAGAAAGCGACAAGGACGATTTGAATTCTACTCGCGAACAGATTGAATTGTTCAGCTTTGCATAAATATAGGCAGAACATTGATGAGCAGCCGCCCCAGATCATCCTATTCAAACATCCGGTACCGATATTTATGACTGATTGGAACAACCTGTACAACCGCGCCGAGACGATGCTTTCCCGTCTGGAGAGGTTTCTGCCCGCCGACCCGTCCGACCCCGGCTGGAATGCCGCTGTTGCGTTCCGCTGGCGAAAGTCCGGCCGTACGGGCTTCATCCAGCCTGTCATGCACCCCCATCAGATCAAGCCCAATGCATTGCATGGCATCGAAAGGCAAAAAGAACGGCTGGATCAAAACACACGCCAGTTCGTGCAGGGCTATCCCGCCAATAATGTACTGCTCACGGGCGCACGCGGAACCGGTAAATCATCGCTAATAAAAGCGATGCTCAACCAATACGCGGGCAACGGTCTGCGTTTGATCGAAGTGGAAAAGCATGATCTCACCGATCTACATGATATTGTAGCGCTCATCCACCAGCGTCCGGAGCGTTTTATCCTGTATTGCGACGACCTGTCGTTCGAGTCCGGCGAGCCCGGCTACAAGGCATTGAAGGTAGTGCTGGATGGTTCCATTGCTACCGCCTCGGAAAATGTTGTTGTCTACGCCACTTCGAATCGCCGCCACCTGATGCCGGAATCGATGCGAGACAATCTGGACACCCAGCATATCGAGGGAGAAATCCATCCGAGCGAATCGATTGAAGAAAAAATCTCGTTATCGGAACGCTTCGGCTTGTGGCTGTCGTTTTATCCCTTTGATCAGGAGCAGTACCTAAATATCGTCCGCCAGTGGCTCGCTTATTTCGGTATCGTGGAAATGGTTCCAGCAGTGCGCGAAGCTGCATTGCGATGGGCGCTGGAACGGGGATCGCGAAGCGGGCGGGTAGCGTGGCAGTTTGCCCGTGACTGGACAGGGAAACAAAAAACGACACCACGCCTGGAACAGTGAAAAGTCCTCTCCATAGCGTGGAAGTGGCCGTAGCGGTGATCACTCGGGCTGACGGCAGCTTTCTTCTCGCCCACAGGCCCGAAGGCAAACCTTATGCGGGCTACTGGGAGTTCCCCGGGGGCAAGGTGGAACCCGGCGAACCCGTGCCGCATGCGCTCAGGCGCGAATTGCTGGAAGAGCTGGGCATCGTTGTCCAGCAGGCCTACCCCTGGATCAACCGGACGTATACATATGCCCATGCCACCGTGCGTCTTTGCTTTTATCGCGTATCAGAATGGCATGGCGAGCCGCATCCTCGTGAAAATCAGGAATTATCCTGGCAATTCGCAGCCAATGTCGAGGTCGAGCCGATACTTCCGGCGAACGCACCCATATTACGGGCGCTTGGCCTGCCGCCGGTCTACGGGATTACCCATGCCGCGGAACTTGGAGCAAAAACTTCATTGGCATGGATGGAGCGGGCGCTCCAACAGGGAATGCGGCTGGTGCAGGTACGCGAGAAAAAGATGAAGGCAGAGGCATTGCGGGTATTTGCGGGCGAAATGGTTGCGCTGGCTCATCATCATGGCGCCAAGGTATTGATTAACGGCAATGTTGACCTGTGCCGAGAAATCGGCGCGGATGGCGTTCACTTCCCGTCAGCGCAATTAATGAACCTTGCGGCGCTTCCCGACATTGGATTATGTGGCGCGTCCTGCCATAATGAGGAGGAGCTATTTCGAGCCGAGCAGCTAGGTATGGATTTTGCGGTGCTGGCGCCGGTGCTAACGACACTCAGCCATCCCGGTGCGCCAACGCTTGGCTGGCGGAGATTTGCCGCGATCATCCGTCAATGTTCGATTCCGGTCTATGCGCTAGGCGGCTTGCGCTGGGAAGATTTAATGACAGCCTGGGAACAGGGCGCTCACGGTATCGCTATGGTACGAAGTATTGCGTAAAAATATTCCAGATGGAACGGCAAAATGCGAAGACAGGTTCCTTTTTTGGCACGATGGGCTATTCCTCATCCTTTGGCACCTCATCTTCCCGTTTTTCCGCTTCCGGAATACGATAGGACTCTGCCGCCCATTGCCCCAGGTCGATCATCTTGCAGCGCTCCGAACAAAAAGGCCGGTTACGGTTAGCGGTCGTCCAGGTAATGATCTTGCCGCACTGCGGGCAATTGACGATGGGCTGTTTCATGATCCGTGGAAATCAAACAATGCTTAAATTATGTCAAAAGTTTCAGAGGTTTTCGATACTGGAAACGTGTTCAATTGAGCAATATTATAGATTAAGACAAAAATTGTGGGATCTTCCCCTTAGAATGCGGGCAGCCCTCTCATGAAAAGTGATCGGAAAGCCGGTTTTTCGTGCCCATGCGTTATTGGCGGGAAGGGTCGACCATAACATTTTTTACCGTCCAATCAATGTGTTTAATCAATAACATTTATTTCCTAATACATATTATGGTAAAATGGTTAAGTTTTTTACGAGTTTTTTTAGAACGTACAAACTGAAAAACGGAATTGCAGAATATGGCAGATACTGATAAAAAAAAAGAAATGAATAGCCGGAGGCGTTTTCTTATAACCGCGACGTCAATAGCGGGCGGGATCGCAAGCGCTGCGGTAGCGACTCCTTTCGTGATGAGCATGTTGCCCAGCGAACGCGCCAAAGCGGCCGGGGCACCAGTCGAGGTGGACATCAGCAAGATTGAGCCCGGCATGCTGCTGATGGTGGAATGGCGAGGCAAGGTAGTATGGATACTGGATCGTACTCCCGAGATGCTGGGCAACCTGAAAAAACTTGACGGTCAGGTAGTTGATCCCAAATCCGAGAAAGCGCAGCAACCTCCGTATGCGCAGAATGAAACGCGTTCCATCAAACCGGCAATTCTGGTGGTTGAAGGGGTCTGCACTCACCTGGGGTGTTCCCCTGTATACCGGAAGGATATCGCTCCCGCGGATCTCGGCGCCGATTGGCTGGGTGGCTTTTTCTGCCCATGCCACGGTTCCAAGTTTGACCTTGCGGGCCGCGTCTATAAACACGTTCCAGCCCCCACCAACCTGGTGGTCCCTCCCCATATGTACCTGAGCGACAGTCTCGTGCTGATCGGGTCTGATCGTAAGGAGTCCGCATAATGAGCAAACAGCGACTTGCCTCGATGATCGAGTGGGTAGACGCACGTTTTCCGTTAACCTCCAACTGGAAAGCCCATCTCTCCGAATATTACGCGCCGAAGAACTTCAACTTCTGGTATTACTTCGGCTCTCTGGCCATGCTTGTGCTGGTGAACCAGCTTCTTACCGGCATTTTTCTCACCATGAACTACAAGCCGGATGCCAACATGGCATTCGCTTCGGTAGAATACATCATGCGAGATGTGGATTTCGGCTGGCTGATCCGCTATATGCACTCCACCGGCGCATCCATGTTTTTTGTAGTGGTCTACTTGCATATGTTCCGCGGAATGATGTATGGCTCCTACCGCAAACCGCGCGAACTCCTGTGGCTGATCGGCATGGGGATATTTTTTGTCCTTATGATGCTGGCGTTTACCGGTTATATTTTGCCTTGGGGGCAAATGTCCTACTGGGGCGCACAAGTCATCGTCAGCATGATAGGCGCAATTCCGGTGGTCGGCCAGACCCTGTCCAACTGGCTCCTGGGCGACTTCATGCTATCGGATGCCGCGCTTAATCGTTTCTTTGCTTATCACGTGGTCACACTGCCTGTTCTGCTCGTGACACTGGTAGTCGTGCATATACTCGCTTTGCACGAAGTCGGTTCGAATAATCCGGATGGCATTGAAATCAAGGCAAACAAGGACCCTGTCACGCATATTCCGGTGGATGGCATCCCCTTCCATCCCTACTACTCGGTGAAGGACATTTTTGGCGTGATCGTGTTCCTGATAGTATTCTGCGGCATCATATTTTTTGCACCGGAGATGGGTGGCTATTTCCTCGAATACAACAATTTCGTTCCTGCCAATACCTTGCAAACACCCGATCATATTGCGCCGGTTTGGTATTTCACCCCTTACTACTCCATGCTGAGAGCAGTCACCATCAACTTTCTCTGGATAGACGCAAAGCTCTGGGGCATCGTGCTGATGGGCGGTTCGGTTGCGATCTTTTGCCTGTTACCCTGGCTGGACCGCAGTCCTGTCAAGTCGATCCGTTATAAAGGGCCAATTTTCAAGACCGCCCTTGTGCTTTTTGTTATCAGCGTCTTCGTACTAGGTTGGCTCGGCACGAAATCACCCACGCCCCTCTATACGTTGCTGGCGCAAATATTCACGGTGGTCTACTTTGCCTTCTTCGTTCTTATGCCGTGGTACAGCAAGATAGATAAAACCAAGCCTGAACCGACAAGAGTGAAAGAATGATAAAAATAAGAGATATTTTATTTATTTTTTGCCTGGTCCCACTTTCAGCATTTGGCAGTGGCCCGGAAATGAAACTGGATCGCGCGCCGATCCATCCTGCCGACAAGCTTTCTCTGCAGCGCGGGGCGCAGACTTTTGTCAACTATTGCCTGAATTGCCACAGTGCGGAATACATGCGCTATAACCGTCTGCGGGATCTGGACCTTACCGAAAATCAGATCAGCGATAACCTTATATTTACCGGACAGAAAGTGGGCGAACTCATGACAACCGCCATGAGAAAGAAAGATGCCAAACAATGGTTCGGCGTAGCCCCGCCTGATTTATCGGTAATTGCCCGGTCTCGCGGTGCAGACTGGCTCTATACATATCTTCGCAAGTTCTACCGGGATGAATCCACGGCTACCGGCTGGAATAATCTGCTGTTCGATAAAGTCGCTATGCCGCATGCGCTCTATCAATTGCAGGGCCGGCAATCGGTCGTGCTAAAAACCGTTGACGATGGTCATGGCGGCAAGCATGAAGTAAAGGAACTGAAGCTGGACACTCCTGGCAAGCTTTCGAAAACGGAATATGATTTATATGTCGCTGATCTCGTGAATTACCTGGTGTATCTGGGTGAACCTGCAGCCGCCAAACGCCTGCAGTTAGGCGTGATTGTGCTGCTCTTCCTGTTCGGTATGCTGGCATTGACCTATGCATTGAAACACGAATTCTGGAGAGATATCCATTGAGTATTTCTCGTTCGCCAAAGGCGTTTACCTCAATTATGCCGGAAAATAACAAGTTATGATGACGTTGTATTCAGCCACCACCTGTCCGTTCAGCCACCGCTGCCGTATCGTGCTTTACGAGAAAGGGATGGATTTTCAGATTATTGATGTCGATCTGCACAACAAACCGGAAGACCTGGCGGTAATGACGCCCTATAGCCGGGTGCCAGTGCTGGTAGAGCGGGATCTCATTCTGTATGAATCCAATATCATCAATGAATATATTGATGACCGCTTTCCTCATCCGCAGCTGATGCCGGCGGATCCGGTGATGCGCGCCCGTGCGCGGCTGTTTCTGCACCGCTTTGAGCAGGAACTTTTCTGCCATATTGATTCGGTCGAGAATACCAATCCGAAAATTGCGGATAAAGCGCGCGCGACAATCCGCGATAATCTAACCGTCATTGCCCCGGTATTCGTCAAACAGAAATATATGCTGGGTGATGAGTTTTCCATGCTCGATGTCGCGATTGCGCCGCTGCTCTGGCGCCTGGATCACTACGGCATTCAGCTGCCCAAGCAGGCAGCGCCCCTCTTGAAATTTGCCGAACGGTTGTTCAGCAGGCCTGCATTCATTGATGCCCTTACAGCTTCCGAGAAGGCGATGCGCAAATGAAAGCGCTTTCCACCAAGCCCTATTTGATTCGGGCTATTTACGAATGGTGCTCCGAAAGCAGTTATACGCCCTATCTAGCGGTTAAAGTGGATGCCCAGACTCGTGTACCCGATGAATTTGTGAAGAACGGCGAGATCATACTCAATATCAGGGATGATGTGGTACACCATCTTACGCTCGGTAATGATTTTATCCAGTTTTCCGCTCGTTTTAATGGGGTATCCCGCGAAATCTCGGTACCGGTTGATGCGGTCCAAGGGATATTTGCCAAGGAAACCTCGCAGGGCATTCTTTTCCCGCAGGAGGAAACCGATGCCGCACAGATGGAAGCCGGCATTGAAGGTCGGGAAAAACCCCAACCCTTATCAAAAATCTGCCCATCCCTGGGTGAGAAACGCCGTTTTCAGGTCATCAAATAATTCTTCGGTTTTTCGCATCCTCTCGCAAGTTTGCCCCCTCGCCTCCCAGTCTTTATAATTACACCCGCGCCGGCATAGCTCAGTTGGTAGAGCAGCTGATTTGTAATCAGAAGGTCCCGAGTTCGACTCTTGGTGTCGGCACCAATAAAACAATAGCTTGCCGTAAGGAAGCTATTGTTTATTTATTATGGGGTAACGTAAGGGTAACTATCTAGGACTCACGACCCGTTTGTTCAAAGACCTTCAAATGATAAGTATTAGTAAAATCTTTATACAACTTTTCAGGAATGACAAATTTGTTACCATCAATGTAGACAAGAAAAATCTCGGAGACGAATTGCGGAACGCCTCCATCCATGCCCCACATGCCTTCGTCGACTTCCCGACACTCGCCGGTTTTGCATAGGCGCTCCCTGAAGGTAACGGTAACCCGCTTGCCGGAAGGCAGCATGGTTAGTCTTTCCTGCACGAATGGAACTGCCTCCATTTGCGCAAACGCGTCAAACGACAATAGAAATATTACCCAAGGGAAAACCAGGAGAAAGATCTTACATAGGCTCACCATTGTCAGACCATACTAACAATCTCTATGAATATCTTTTCTGTTTCGGATGCGGGCTTTAACTTATTGAAGAGCTGTTCAAAAGCAACTTTACTTTCCCCTATAGAGCTTTCATTTTTAATAACACCGACCAATATACATCCCTCTGTATCTGCTGCTGTATTTCCGGAATGTATCCGCACTCCCTCAAAGTCAGGTACATTCAGAAGAAGTGGAAGCTGCCGGCCAAATCGCTGTGAATCATCGATAATGATCTCGTAGCGTCCAACTGAAATGGCTGTCTTCCCTTTGATCTTGATAGGCCTTTCCAAATCTTCCAATGTGTAACATTCAAATTCCTCGTTTACATACAACTTGCCAATCGTACTATCTTCACTATGCTCTGTTCTTTCTAACCGTAGTTCCATTTCAACTCTCCTTTTTTAGATATCCGGAAATCTATATCGACCCAATATAGCAATGCTATATCCGGTCCAGTTTGAGAAAGACAATCTTTACTGCAATTCGGATCAATAATCCTTTTCAAGACTTGCTTCCGCTATTTCGTTACTTTGGCCTTTGACCTGGAGTATGGTTAACGGTCTTGCATCTCTGAAGAATAACGCTAGCGTGGGCATTCTTCCTGCATTGATTCACGGGAAGGGCTTTTCCCCGTATTCATGAAATCTTCATAGCTTTTGCGCGCGAGGATCCAAAACTTCGCTCGCATCATTTTATCAATTGCGTTATATCCAGCTTGTTCAGGTCCAACGATCTCCTCGGGTTCGGTGAATATCTGTTGAACTTTGGCATTCCTGAACTCGGACAAGTCATGAATAGCGCTGATATAGTCACCTAAATATCTCGTCACATTCGTATTGAGATCTTTAACTTGTTTTGATAACTCCTCAACAAACTGAGAGTTACCAGTTTTTTTGGCAATTTCCAATCCAGCTTCCTTTATTCTGAGCCTCTCGCTTTCCTGACAGAACAATGCATATTTGTCACTTGACAAGGTAGCCAAACTGCGTATTGCTTTCTCATTCTGGGTGAGATACCAGATGGCTGCGGCCAACAGTATCGACAGACTCAGCCCAAAAATTTTCCAGCTCCTAGCGCGTTCGTATGACTCGATAGCTTTCAGAAAATCGAGGCAGCCCTGGAATCGAGCGCCCGGATCTTTTTGGGTCGCCTTCAATATAATCTCGGCCAATTTTTTTTTAATCTTTGGATTGAGTATTCGCGGATTGGGAACAGGAGCACCTAGATGCTGTTCTTTCAGCGCAAGTTGAGACCCGCCCTGAAATGGCAACTTTCCCGTCAGTATCTCGAACAAAAGAATTCCCGTCGAGTAAACGTCGGATCGATGATCGACCTTGTCCGAGTCAATGAATTGCTCCGGACTCATGTATTCCGGCGTGCCAATTACCCGCCCCAAGCTCGCCGCCTGCTGGTCGCCCGCTTGCCGCGCGATACCGAAGTCCAGCACAAATGTTCTGCCTGATTTATCGACCATCACATTCGAGGCTTTAATATCCCTGTGAAGAATTGCTTTTTGATGTGCACAGTTGAGCGCTGCCAAAACATCCTTAATGATGCGTAAGGCTTCTTTTTCCGCCATCGGCTGACCATGAAGCGAATCGATTTTATCGGCGAGAGACTGGCCTTCGATATACGGAAGAACAAGAAAATAATCTTCGCCTTCCTTGAAATAGTCAAACATCTCAACGATATTAGGATGGGAAACCTGCGCTTGATGCGCAGCCTCGTCATCAAACTGCTTCTTAAAGTTCGAACTACGGGTCAGCTCTCGCTTAAGAACTTTGACCGCATACTTCCTGTCTCTGACCAAAACGTTTTCGGCGAGATAGACTCGACCCATCCCCCCCTCACCAAGTATGGAGATGATAGCGTAGCTGCCATGAACTGTTTTACCACTCAGATCATCGTCTCTTTCCAATTGTTCTACTCCAGAATTATTTTATTATCGCGGACAGCCGACCTTATCTGATTAGATCAAAGGCTACAAAAGAGATGCAGTCATTGACCTACCCGATGAGTCAAGGTAGCAGTTTTGTCAAAAAAGGTTTCTGTAGTGCTCATGCCCGCTTCAATCTGGTGCACAGGAGATAAGCCCCGACCGTCGAACTGCACACTGCGGGGAGTACTCAGGTATCCCGTGGTCAAAACCAGGGCACTGCCATCCTGCAGTTCAATGATATCTTGCCGTGTTCCTTTTCCTGCTGTGGTTCTGCCAACCGAGGTGCCGCGCCCATTTTCAGTTAAAGCAGCGATAAAAATCTCGGCAGCACTGGCAGTGAATTCGTCCTGCCATAGAAACACCTGTTGTGTAAAAGACTGCTTTGGCAAAGTGGACGCATAAGACTGAACACCGGTTCGGCCACTCACCGAAACAATTGCGTCGCCCTGCATCAGGAAAAGCATGGCGGAGTCTACAGCCGCATAAAAATCACCGCCTCCCGAACCACGCAAATCAATAATAATGGGATCGCTCTTGCGCCAGTCTGAAAGCAAATCATAAAGATCCGACTTGGTATCAGGGGTGAAGTACGACAATTTGATAATACGGGTAGAGCGAAAGATATATTGAGATAGTGCTGGAGCAGCTAGCATCGAACGAGTGATGGTAACCTGCCTATTCGTGCCGGAAAGACTTTTGATCTCCACCACAACCTCGGTTCCCACCCGACCGGCTGCCAATGCAATGATGGTCGGAAGCGACTTTCCCTGAACGGAAATACCATCAACCGCTAGTAATCTATCACCTGGCATGATTCCCGCTAGGGCGGAAGGTCCGTTTGGAAGCGGGTAGCATATAACGCTGCCATCGCGCCTCTTTTCAATGTCAAGACCAATCCCCGAATGGCGATGGCTGCCAGTAGCCCTAAACTCGACGAATTCCTCAGGAGAAAGGAAATCAGAATAGGGGTCTTGTTGCGCGAGATAAGCCTTCAAGGAAGACGTAACAATATCTTGGGAACTCTTGACAGGAATTGAAAATATTGCACGCTCTTCAATATATCGCAGCGCTTCGCTGTAACGGTGCATCGCATATTCATCCTCCTGCGATGTTGATAATCCCGCTGACATATCTTCCTCAGACCAGGGAAGTGTAATTTTGAATAAATAACCGGCGAGAAAAGAGGCTGTCATAACAAGTAAAATGATGCCTTTATCAACGTATGGTCGCGCCATGTCGTGGCGAAATCAGGAATGCGTCAGGATATTCAGCGTATCCGTAATTTTTTTCTTGATAGACTCAAGTTTTTTTTTCTTTTCCGCGGCCGTCATATTGCTCTGCTGAATCTCGTCCAACTCTACTTGGTGCTTATTTAATTTCACCTCTCGTTGGCGCTTGCTGGTCCGCTGCTCTTCCGTATTCACTGCAGTATTTGCATTCATTCGCTGCAATTCCGCCAGCCGTGACTTAAGGTCACCCAGCGATATCTCGGTGGTTGTGAGGTCCTTCTTCAAATTGACACTCTCCTCGCGTAACCGGGCTTGCTCTGCTTCTGCGTTTTTGAGCTCTCCTTCCTTATCAGCCACCGCAATTTTATGCCTGTCCACATCCTGTTTTAAGGCTATAACCGTACAACCATATAGAGTGGGCATAAAAAACGTAATACACGCCATGGATTTAAGTTTTATCACTGTACGACTCCTTTTTTAGCCAAGGACGATTTAAATCCTTTGCCGTTGCGAAGCAAGCGCACTGGTTTGCCTTTGGGTTTCCTCAAGAAAATGTTGCTGTTTCTCAATCTCTTTATCAAGTTCAGTACTCGCTGCACTGTCTACCCCGGTCTTACGCTTTTGCTCGGCTTGAAAACGCTTCATGTCTTCCAATGCGCTTTTCTCAAGCGCAGCCTGGTTGTTGGCCACTTTTTCTTCTTTGAGCAAGCCTTCCCTTTCTTTTGCTAGTTCCTGTTGGGAAATGGTGCCTGCCTTTATCTGTGCGACGACCTTATCAGTACGTTTCGAAGCCTGTACTACTTTCTTGTTGAGTTCTTCATTAGATTTTTTTGAATCCTCGTTGAGTCCCCGGACATATATCAGTCGTGCATCCAGATCGTTCTCTTTACCGGCGAGTTCCTGACGTCGTTTTTTGTAACTTTCTGCAAAGGTATAGCAAGCGCCGGCTCCAAGTAGTGCGCCACCTGTCCCAGCACCCGCACACATTGCGGCGCTACCGCCTGCCGCCATGCATATTGCGGTCGCTACCCCCGCTCCAACTGCACCACATTCAAGTGCGGCCATCCCCGAGCTTTCCTTGTTTCCCCCTACTGTACTGCAGCCCGCTATCACCGTTAAAAGTAACAATGTCGCGATGATCTTCATGTTGAATCCCTCCATTGATAACCATTTCGTCAACAAGACCGCTCTTCCATTTGTAGTTCACGAGAATATTGCATATAAAATAACTGCCACGATAGCTACGAGTGCAAAGATTGCGTAAAGCGGTAGTGTCGGACGAGTGGATATATGTCCTGCGTGCGCTTGTGTACCGTGCCGAACCGCGGCAAGCAATAATTGTGAAAATTCGGCGCAGCCCTGTGGACGCTGACTGGGATCTTTACTCAAAGCTGACATGATCAAATCGCTAACTCCCCTGGGGACCGTCGGCTGGCGCTGATGAGGAGGCACAGGCATTTCTTTTACATGAGCGGATCGAAGCGCGAGCTCGGCCGTCGTGTCGCTTTCCGATTTAGAAACAATAAAAGGCGGCCGTCCGGTCAACATTGCATACAATACGCACCCCGCGTTGTAAACGTCTGTCCTGTGATCGATGCGATCTGGGGTGCGTATTTGCTCGGGACTCATATACTCTGGCGTTCCCACCGATATGCCGGCACGTGTACGCCGTGCCTCACCTATCGCTATCGAGATTCCAAAATCACTCACATATGCGCGTTGCTCAGAGTTCAGTAATATATTGGGAGGCTTTATATCCCTATGTAATATGCCATTAAGATGAGCGTAATCAAGAGCGGACAGAATATCGGTAAAGATTTGTATGGCAAGATTCAAAGGCAGAGTATGATTTGGGACGTGCTCCAAAAGTGCTGCCAAGGATTCACCATGGATCAGACTCATCACCATGCATTGCTGATCGTTGACTGAGAAGGTATCGAGCAATCTGACAATATTGGGATGATTGAGACGTGCATGACGCCGGAGTTCATCTTCGAAGCGAGCGCTAATTCCTGGATCGGCAAGCAGACCTTCGGCAACCACTTTTATAGCAACGTGTTGACGTTTTTCTGAGTCCCAAGCCTGCCAAACAACCCCCATTCCCCCCTGGCCGAGAATACGCTCAAGCTGATATCCCCCACAGACACGACCCGGAGAAAAATTCGTTCGTACAGCACGTGCCATCATATTCTCAACCCCACCCATTGCTAGTACGGACTGTTGTACAGAGATATCCAGTTTCGTTAACTTCCTAACCTAGATTACTCAGATTGCCGTTTCACCTCCAGAA
>JBDTDT010000013.1:0-6772 GCA_039922995.1 Nitrosospira sp.
TATTAGCAAAGCGGTCTCTGAAGTAGGTATCGGCAGGCGCACTTATTACAAGGCTATTGAGGAAGGCCGGATTTAGCGTCTATTTTCCTTAGCGACGTTTTTTTCAGAAACTCTATTACGACCTCAATCACCGGTAAGCGGTGGTTGTTGAGTCCCTTTTTTTAAGAGTCAGGCTCAGCAGAAAATATAGTCGAGTATGGCAATTTATTCGATCACTAGACCTAGGCCTATTGAGGGCCAAATAGTCGCCGGCAGGATTTTCCCAACGGATTCCACTTTCAACTTGTGTTGACGTGCGAATTCTGCTGGTGTAATTTCTCCAGCGCCCTGTGAGGACGACCCTCATTGGAGTTTCAGGAGGGTTGCTTGCCAGCCATGCAATGCACCTGGCCCTGAGTAATCGAGCAGCTCCGATTTCGTCCCAGATGTTTGGCCGTATAAAGTGCATTATCGGCCGCACTAACTAGCGCCTCGGCATTATCCATGCCGGGTTCCTTGCACGCCACGCCAATGCTGACGTTGATCTGAATCTTCGTACCGTCATTTTCGTACTTGAGCTCATCCACCGTTTTTCGCAAGCGCTCCGCGATTTGAAGCGCAGTGCCTAATTGGGTGTTATGGCAAAGGACCAGAAACTCTTCACCGCCTAATCGGCAAATGCTGTCGTCCCTGCGGGCCGTAGTCTGGATTGCGTTTGCCACTTCCTTCAACACCCTGTCACCCATGCCATGCCCATGATTATCATTGATCGTCTTGAAGTGGTCCACATCGATCATCATGGCTGAAAGAGGTTGGCCGGAACGATCCGCCGCGAACCAAGCCTGCGAGAGCGCATCCATCCCGGCACGCCGGTTGGGTACGCCGGTTAGCAGGTCGGTCAGCGCCAGTTGCTCCAGTCTGCGATTGCTGATGGCCAGTTCCGCCGCAAGCTGTTTGAGCTGGGCCCTGTCTTGTGCCAGTGCCTCAAGCACTTTGGTGTAGCGCAATGCCGCACGCATTTTGGCTTTCATGGCAGGAATATTTACAGGCTTGGGCATGTAATCATCCACTCCGGCTTCAAAAGCTTCCTCGATTCCATTCTCCATCTCGACCACCGTCAGCATGATGACGTATATGGATTGACCCCATTCAGTGGCGCGCAGCGCTCGGCAGAACTCAATCCCGTTCATGACCGGCATGAGCCAGTCAGTTACCACAATCTGGGGTTTCGTCTCGAGCGCCAGGGCCAGGGCCTCCTTCCCGTTGACTGCGCAATACACCGGTCTGCCAAGTACCTGTTTTAATAAGCTTGCCACCAGGAGGCGGCTGGTCGTCTCATCTTCTACAAGGAGCACACGCAACTGGGCCGGCAGATCCCCTACTTCCTCAAACCTGGACACAGCAGCGGCTATCGTGGCAAAAGGTGGCATTGAAACAGCCGGCATCTTAAGCAATGCCGCCCATTCACGCCACTGCGCAAATACCCGGTCAGCCAAGTTTCCCATCTCATTCGTTTCCAGGCCAAGTTTCCTGCTCGACAGCATGAGTTCAGAAATCTTATCGTGGCGCTCTTCTTCCGACGCCTGTCCCAGATCCGCCAGGCACTTGGCATGGTAGAAAAGCTGGACCAGCCGCCAAGAGGGGGAGCCTTCGGTAAAACCGGAAGTTTCTGGTGCTTCATGGTAGCTGATAGCTTCCCTGAGAGCTGTGGTAACGCTGCAGTCGGTCATGATGACGGTAGTGAGTTCGCTGTGATCAACGTGCAGGCGCAGGCGTTCCCGTTCAAGCAGCGTATCGGCGGCATTCGGCAAGGTTAAAAGTTCGGCGTATTCGCGGGGAAAAATAGTCGCCAGGGCCAGGCGGCCGATGCGGGCCAGCAAACCACATACAAATAACTCATCAGGCGCCGCCACCCGGAGCAAGCCACCCAACTCCCGGCAGGCGAGCGCCATCAGTAATGAATGAGACCAGAAACCCGGATAATCGAATGCCCTGCACGAACCATTCTGATACTGGTCGACCAGGGAGAAGCTCAGTGCCAGTTGACGGACAACCGAAAAGCCGAGGCGCAGGACCACCTCCTGGATGGTACCGACTGGGCGTCCTGCATGAGCAGAATTGGCCAACTGGAACAGGCGTGCGGCGAGAGCGGGATCAGTCTGTATTACGCTGGCGACGCTATCCATAGTCGCATCATCTCGACCACAAGCTTCCATAATGGCGAGGGCAACCCCCTTCGGGCTAGGGAGGACATCAATGAATACCATTTTATTCTTCATCTACAAAACTGTTCGCTGGCGTATGGAACTTATACCTCCGTGATTTGCAGTGCTTTTTTGATTGGGGTCAGTATAAGCTCATTGAACCCGGAAGCTGACCTGTAAGATTCGACAGCTATTCAATCTGCGCCGTTGATCCTAAAGTATAAATACTGTAGATATATGAGTTAACGGGTTAATTTATTATTCATTATTTACTTGTAGCCGTAGGATTTTCCATATATTACGCTTTAACGCAAACCTGGAGGATCCATGAAATTTGGAAAACAATTATCAGCCCTGCTTTTGCTCGCCAGGGGAACAGGCACCTTTGGCAGAACCTATTTGGCGCATGCGAGAACCTTGAGTGCCACCAGTCTCCGAATTTTCATCAAAAAATGACTTCAGGAGACGGCGCTTCGCTGACCCCGGAGGATGAGCCGCCTTCTCTGGAAAAAGCCCTGGAACAAAATCAGGAAGTCAAGGACCAGCTTGAAAATTGCGCTGCTGATCTTTTTTCCCTTAATGAAACGGTCATGAAGGAGATGGCAGTAAATAATCCATCCCGGAAACTGGAAAAAAATCTGGAAAAAAGCCAAAGCGTTGAGAGTCAAATACAGGAGTGCGCTGGTAAGCTCGAGGAAGTCAATGAGGCGCTGGCACATGAAGTCGACGGCCGAGAAAAGCTGGACGAGAATTTGAGAGAAACCCGGGAGGAACTGTCTGCTACCCGGAATGCATTATCCGGCACCCAGGACGCCCTGGCGGCAGCGCACGAGATCACCCGGCAAGCCGCTGCGCAACTGGAGCGCTTGCGCGCAACGCTCGACCGCATGGGCGATGCCGTTATCACGACGGACATATACGGCAACGTGACCTATTTAAATCCAGTCGCGGAAACCATGACTGGATGGCGTTCCGAAGAAGCAAAAGGACACGGCCTGCAAGATGTGTTCAACATCATTCATGTGCTCACCAAAGAGCGGGCTCTCAACCCTGTCGATTCGATTCTTCAAGGGAAAATCAGTGCGGGCCTGGCTCCACTTACGGCGTTGATTCAACGAAGCGGAAAATTCATTAATATTGAAGATTCAGCGGCGCCGATACGAAATCAGCAGGGAAATATCATCGGTGCCGTGCTGATCTTTCATGATGCAGCTCTAACGCAAGACATGGAAGCCCAGATTGCTTACCAGGCTACACACGACACGCTGACCGGACTCATCAACCGGCGCGAATTCGAGCGGCACCTGGAGCAAGCGCTGCTGTCCGGCAAAACGGAAGGCAAGCATCATACGCTGCTGCATCTGGATATCGATCACTTCAAAATCATGAACGATACTGCGGGGCATGTAGCCGGCGATGAATTGCTAAAGCAATTGACCGGCATATTGCAAGCCCATCTAGGTGCAAATGACACTCTGGCTCGCGTGGGAGGAGACGAATTCGGCTTATTGCTGGATAGCTGCCCTCTCGAGGCCGCACAGCGTATGGCTAGTCTGTTACGGGAAGCGGTATATGCGTTTCCTTTTTCCCGGCAGGAAGAAGGAGAGCTTCAGCTGGGATTAAGTATCGGGCTCGTCTCTTTTGGCGGTGGTGGCGAAACCCTGCCGGACATATTGCGCATGGCGGAAGCGGCCTGCCATCTTGCCAAGGAGAAAGGGCGCAACCGGACTCAGATCTATGCGGCTGAGGATACGCGGATCGTGCAGCTCCATGGAGAAATGGGATGGGTTGGACGCATTCAAAAGGCCCTTGCGGAACAGCAGCGCTTGGTGCTGTATTCCCAGAAAATATTGCCACTGGCAGAGGATGGCCAGGGCGGCGAACACTACGAAGTGCTTTTGCGCATGCTCGATGACGACGGGAAACTGATACCTCCCATGGCTTTCATCCCTGCTGCCGAACGTTATGGCTTGATGGCCCCACTTGATCGCTGGGTCATTTCCACTGCTTTTGCCCAGTATGCCCGGCGCCATCCGCACGGCACGAGGATGGGCACCTGCGCCATCAACCTTTCGGCCGCATCGATCTGCGATGAAAATTTCTATGAATTCGTGCTGACTCAATTCGATTTCTTCAAGGTTCCTCCTGGCGGGATTTGCTTTGAAATTACGGAAACCGCTGCGATCGCAAACCTTGCGGAGGCAGCCAAATTGATTCGCAAGCTAAAAGAACGGGGATGCCGTTTCTCTCTGGATGATTTTGGCAGCGGCATGTCTTCATTTGCTTATCTCAAGCACTTTCCCGTTGATTATCTGAAAATCGATGGAAGTTTCGTAAAGGACATGCTTGATAATTCCATAGATCTCGCAATGGTCGAGGCAATCAATCACATTGGGCATGTCATGCAAATTTGCACCATTGCGGAATTCGTGGAAAATACGGAAACCCTTGAAGCATTGCGAACAATCGGGGTCGATTATGCACAAGGATATGGAATCGAGAAGCCGCGTTTGAATGAGGGGGTATAAGACGGAAACGCCGATTTTTTCGTCAGGCGCGCAAAGTCAGCATTGGCGTGGGCTATCGCCAAACAGTTGTTTTCCGGCATGGTCGGCAATTGCCCACAAACCATGCTCTTGACCGGGCAAAATCTGCACAAAAAAATATATCAGATTGAAGAATTGATCGAAACCTCGACCACAGCGCTTATCTATGGAATTTTCAGGGGTTCCGGCTTAGAACCCCTTGTTGGGTTCCAGTCGTTGAATAGGTAAAGCCTGCGGACTTCTATCTTTTTTCCGAAAACAGGATGTACAGGATGCGCATGATATCCCCAGACCATGGGTATTTTTTCATTTTAGGTCGAAAGCCATAGTACGTTTGTTCACATAGATCTCAAGCCCTGAAGGAAGCGATTAAATAACAACAAGTTGCAGACGTTATTCTAAAAATATCCAACCTGTTATTTTTAGCGCCGCATCAACTTTATCCATATTGGAGTGTCCCAGGAAACCGAAGGAGCAGAAGCGATGGCTGGATACGATGTTAGCGTTGGCAAGGAATTGTTGCCAGGATTGTTGAGTGGGCAAGACGGACTGGCGAAGCTGGTGGAAGTGGTGCTGAATCAGATACTGGAGGCGCAGGTGAGCGAGAGTTTGGGGGCGGATCGGCATGAACGTTCGGAGGAACGGCAGGGCTACCGGAACGGCTACCGGCTTCGTACGCTCTTCACCCGTGTTGGACCGGTAACGCTGCAAGTGCCGCAGACACGCGATGGCAGTTTTTCGACGGACATCTTCAAACGCTACCAGAGGAGCGAACAGGCTTTCGTGCTGGCATTGATGGAAATGGTGGTACAGGGTGTATCCACCCGCAAAGTCTCGACCATCACCGAAGAGTTGTGCGGTGCGAGTTTTTGCAAATCGACGGTCAGCGCGCTGTGTTCCGGGTTGGACGCGCGGGTGCGTGCTTTCAACGAACGGCGACTGGATGGTGACTACCCCTTCATTCTGGTTGATGCCCTGTTCATCAAGAGCCGGGAAGATGATCGAGTGGTCCATCGGGCCGCGCTGGTTGTTTCAGGTATCCGTGCTGACGGTCACCGCGAGATAACTTGGGGTCAGGATCGGTGACACCGAGAACTTCGCCACTTGGGACGAGACTTTCCGTTGGCTCAAGAGCCTAGGGCTCAAAGGAGTGGTATTCGTCATCTCGGATAGTCATGGCGGGCTGACGCAGGCGATTGCCAAGCACTTTCAAGGCGCGAGCTGGCAACGCTGTCAGGTGCATCTGATGCGCAACCTGCTTGCGCACAGCCTAGTCAAGCATCGCAGTGAGGTGGCCGCTGGTGCCAGGCTTGTGCTACAGGCGCAGGATTTGGTCGAGGCCAGGCGGCGGCTGGCCGAGTTCGCCGAGCGCTTCGGCAAGTCCGCATCGAAAGCCGTCGCCTGTCTGGAAGAAGGTTTCGAGGACGCGATGGCAGTCATGGCGCTGCCGGACAAATACCGGCGCCGGACAAGGACGACAAACATGCAGGAGCGGCTCAACGAGGAGATTCGTCGCCGGGAACGGGTCATTCGCATTTTTCCCAATGACGACTCAGCCTTGCGCCTGATCGGCGCGCTACTGGCCGAACAAAACGAGACCTGGCAGGAACGCCGTTACCTCGATATGGATGAATTCGCGGAATGGGCCGCTACACGTGCCGCCGCCGGCAATGACAACAACGTTGTCGCTATTGCCAGTTAAAAACTATTCGTCATTGACTGAGTCGGAGAGAATTTACAGCAATTTTTGGACTTGACCCAAGGCCGCTAATGCCACTTTTGCTTTGAACGCCGCTGAGTGTGTCCGTCTCGTTCTTTTTGCCATTTCTCTGCTCCATTTCAAAGCCCCGCAGGGGGCATAAAAAGGTAGCAGATTCTCCACTTAGCGACTTGTTCAAATTTCCGGTACCAGTTCTCTTCCTGTCCATACTCGTTTTTATCGTGAAGAGGATAGGGATATTTTTTTGTTCGATTTATATAGATGGAATCCTAGGCCGATAAGTCCTATTGCAAAAAGCGTTAAGGTAGCGGGTTCAGGTACAG
>JBDTDT010000014.1:0-30159 GCA_039922995.1 Nitrosospira sp.
ATTCGGGCTAAGGCGGCTGGCAAGCAGTTTGGCAGACCGCCCGTATTAAATGCGAAGGAACGTGCGGCAGTCGTCGAACGGCTGGGCGCCGGTGCCAGCATTGCTGAGATCGCGCGCGAATTCAAGACAACCCGGCAAACAATTATGCGAACAAGAGAAGCGGCGTTGAAACCACTACAAAGCGGGTGAGAGGGCCCCGATTAGCGAGCACCCAGTGACGCCAACACCCGGCGTAATGCATCTCCGATTGCATCAACAGAATTACGAAAATTCCGAGGATTGGGGTTTACATTCCCATCCTGCGGCCGCTCGGAAATTTCTGCGGTTTGGGCGCACAACCCCATGAAGGGACGGTATTTTTGACGGTATGTTAGACATTCAGTATGTATTAAATACAGTATTAATAGTTTGTTAGATTATTAATCCGATTGAGGCTCCGGCACCATCTCGGTTTTTCGAGTCGACCTACGCTCCGCTACAAACCTGTTGAATTTCCGTTGACCTGGAATAACCTCCGGCCAGTTAACCGATTATTTGTTGGTTTGGAAATAGTATTTCAGTTTGATTTCTATCTCTGGTCCAGGCGCAACCTACCCACATTTGGTGGCGATCCCACTGTCAATGGCTCCAAGTCCAAATGCTCCGACAGGTCGGGAAACAATACGCTGCAGCTGTTGAAAAAATGCGTGCGGCATGGTTGAGCAAGCACAAGCCTGAATCTTTCCACCAATGAAGTGGCGAGATTCGGCAGCTTGAAAACAAGGATTACGAACTGGGAGGTAATGCCAAACAGTTAAATGCCATTCGCATGAACGTGGAAGGCTGCCCATCGTTGGGCACTGAGCTGGTGAGCCGAAAAATCCAAAACAGATCGAATGGATATACAGGAAAAAAATTGGAGCGATGGATATGGAAGGGTGGCGGACTTAAAAATGAAAATCAGAAAAACGCTATGTCCAGTTGTACGGATGTAATGATAAGACGCCGGCTATGCTGCTGGGTAATTTTAATTGATACACTGTCGGATTCCAGACAGGAAGGAGACAGCTTAAATGAAAGCCTTTATAACACCTAGCGGCATATTAAACGTTATTCCGGAGAGTGAAACTGAAGAGTATGCCGTCATCCAATGGAAGAAACATGCGACGGTTAGAGTCGATGATATTGAAAACTTCGAAGAGACGTACTATCTCGGCAGATGTATTAGTATCCCCGAGGACATTTCCTTTAAAAGGACCTGATTAGTTCGCCAAAATTGTGTGAAAGATGGGCACGGGAGGTTATTACCACGGTCTATGTAATCCCTCTGGAATATGTCTCGTACATTGCCAATTTGTAACATTCGGTGAGAGATCTCTTTCAACCTGAGTCCAGCAGTTGGCAGAGCGAATTGCACGGTTGTTGCGCCTTCTCCTGTAACGCTAAAGTCGCGTGCTTCACCTGTCCAAGGATTCACGATAGCTCAAAGAAAAGTCGAACCTGGCCGGACCGGAATAGATGCGGAATGTGTTTGGCGCCATACATGGAGAATGCAGTGGAGCCTGATGACACGGCGTCAACCGATTCTGATCCGCTCAAATGACAAATAGCAGATCAGGCTCTAGCCTTTTTTTAATTCTCGTCTATATTTCTCTTATGACATGCTTTATTTGCCGAGCTGAGCGGCAAACTGCGGAGTTAGCCTGACAACAATGCTGAATGGCAATAGGACATGTCAGGATAGCTGCGGATCGTACCGGATGATAGCGGGCTTAATCCTGGGGGTTTAATTTTCCGCCCCTTGGGGTGAAGGCTAGCTGAAAGCCAGCGGATTATAAGAGTGCAGTTAATACCCGCTGCTTGCGGCGGGATGCTTTATTTTTTGGCCAGAACCTTGGGAGGTCATATGAAAAAGTTCCTCGTTAATTGGGTTGTGCTTGCCGTTTTCGCCATTTGGTCCCTATGCCCTGCTCAGGCCCAGAACGCGGATGTCGGCTATAGCAAGGCCCCGATTTTTTCCATCAAGGAGAAAATTGTTTTTAACCTGAAAACGGACTTCGTTGATTTGTGGAAACACCGTGCACCCGCAAATACGGAAGTGCCCGAGAGCATCAAGGATTTCAAGGCGCCGGGACGCCTTTCCTGGACAGACAGCACTGGCCAGCATGATATTCCAGTACTTGTGCAGTTGCGGGGAAATACCAGCCAGTCTGAATTGCAATGTCCCTTTCCAAAAATGACCCTGAATTTTGAAAAGGATCAGGCGACGGATGAACGGGTTTCGAAAGGAACGCTGTTTGATGGCCTCAAAACGATAGGGATAGGCACGCATTGCGGCGGTAAGCCGGGTTCTTCAACAAGATTTCATCGTGTTTGGGGAGGCTTGTCGCCGCATCGGGAAGCGCTGATATACAAGGTGCAAGCATATCTTTCCATTCCCGGCTACCAGGTTTTTCCGACAACTTTCAGCTATGTCGATAGCAAGACCGGCAAGGGGCCGGTTGAGCCGCAACCTAGCGGATTTGCGGTTAACCAACCCATGCCCGGTTTTTTTCTGGAGGATATCAAGACTTTTGTGAAGCAGGCGGACGGCAAGGAAATTCGCTCCGCTGATGCGAATCTTAAAGATTCGGACAAGCCGTACATTTTCACGAATGTTGCCGATGCGCCGAAAGACGCGAAAGCTGCCGGTTCGACGATCGATCCTATTGATCCAAAGGCTATTCTCCGTATTATTTTTTTTCAGGCACTGGTCGGAAATTACGATTGGCAGCTGCGTATTTCCCCAGCTGATACCAGCAACTCCAGTGGGCTCTGGAATATCAAAGTTATCGAGGCCGAGGGCAAGTGGATCGTTTTCCCTTACGATTATGATTTGGCCGGTTGGGTAAAAGCCGAGAATTTTTCTCCCCAATTACTCCAGTCGGCTGACGTCCATTTTTTTAAGACTAGCGATATTTCGCAGGTGGTGACAGAATTCAAGGAAAAACGGCAGGGCATTGAGACATTGGTGGATGGCTTAGCCGCAGAAGATAAAAACGGAGCGCGGAGCATAAAAGAGCAGATTGGATCCTTCTTCGATTCATTGGATAGAAGATTTCACTAATTAATTCATCAACGCCATTCATTCCGATGGATATCTGCTTTTCGGTTCCGGTACTGTGGAATGATCAGTAGATCAATTGCGGATGGGAGATGGCAAGATGACAAGATTAGTTTCAGCATGGGTGACCGATGTCGGACTTTGGCGAAGCAATAATGAGGATGCATGCCTGGTCATGCCTGAAGTTGGTCTTTTTGCAATCGCGGATGGGATGGGTGGTGCGGCGGCGGGAGAGGTTGCGAGTTCATATTTTGTCGAGATTGCGCAAACCGCCTTTGCGGGTCGAAGCGCCGCTTCCGAAGAAGACAATTACGGGTTGGTCCAGAAAGTGTTCAGGCGGACGAATGAACGTATATTCGAACATTCGGCACAGCACCCCGATGATGAAGGAATGGGTTGCACGGGGGATATTCTTGTATTTCATGGAGACAGATATGTCATCGGCCACGCCGGGGACAGCAGGATTTATTTATTAAGAGATGGCGACTTGAAACAATTAACCGGGGACCATTCCTGGGTGCAGTTTCAAGTGGACCAGGGATCACTTACTCCGGAGCAGGCGAGAAAACATCCAAGAAAAAACATCATCCTCAATGCACTTGGGACTGATCCGGCCATATCTTTTGACATGCTGGAGGGCAGGGGACTCGACCACGATATTTTTCTGCTGTGTTCGGACGGCCTGACGGATATGGTGGAGGATGCGGCGATTCGTGAGATCCTTGTTTCGACGGCAACCATTCAACAAAAGGTGGAAAATCTGATCCAGGCAGCTTTGGCGGCCGGAGGTAGAGACAATGTCACCGTCATTCTCTGTGAAGTAGGAGTGAATGATTTAGCGGAATCTAGCGACAGCTGATTTATTACATACGCTCTTCGGAAGCTGGTCCGTTCCGCCGATATTCAGCAAGAACAAAAAATATTTTTATTCAGCCCTAAAGTTCTTCGGCGAATGGCCGTTGACAGAGCCATATCAACTAAACATGTCTGCATATAGCCGCAGCGACTACACAATATCCCATCCCCGGGTCGGAACATACGGCCCGTGGCCTCTTGAGGCTTCCATGTAGGAAATATTCCTACGTGGAAACCTGCCTGTTTCCTACGCGTAAATCGGATGGACTCCGGTTTCAGAGCGTTGTCCGAATGCTCACAATGGAGCCCTCAGATCGATAACCGGGGGAACCATGAAAACTAGCGAACTAACGACGGAAATCAAAGAACTCAACCTGACCTACCTGATGCTGGCACAGCAGATGGTGCGTACCGATAAGGATATGGCAATTTTCCGGTTGGGGATCAACATGGACACCGCCGATATATTGGCGGTCCTGACACCTGGCCAGATTCTCAAACTGGCAAATTCCAACATGGTATTGTGCCGCATGCGCTTCGACGACAGCCTGGTGTTTGGCTTGCTCGCCAATTACAGCAAAGACAAGACGATGGCGCAATCCCACGCCGCCATCCTGCTGGCAGGTCAGCCGGCACAAGAACTTTCCTAAATCGCGGAACAAAGAGGAGCATCACATGGGCAAAAAAAGCGTAGTGTCGGAAGCCAAAGAGATTCAGGCCGCAATCGAGATGATTAATCTGGGTGCGCGCCTGCAATTGCTGGAGAGCGAAACCAATCTGAGCCGCGAACGGCTCATCAAGCTCTACAAGGAATTGAAAAGTGTTTCCCCTCCCAAAGGGATGCTCCCATTTTCCGCCGATTGGTTCCTGACCTGGCAGCCTAATGTTCACTCCTCCGTGTTTGTCGACATCTACCGCTATCTGATTGCGCATGCCGAATGCCGGGGCATCAGTGCGATTATCAAGAGCTACAAGCTCTATCTGGAGCACTGCGAGGTAAGCGAGATGGAACCGGTGTTGAGTCTGACACGTGCCTGGACTTTAGTGCGTTTCTTCGAAGCCAAAATACTGCAAACCGCACCCTGCACCCAGTGCAGCGGGCACTTCGTGGTACACACGCACGACCTTTATAGCCGTTACGTATGCGGCTTGTGCCATACACCTTCCCGCGCCGGCAAAACCAACAAAGCTCGCACGGCAGAGGTCGAAGCCATAGCCGCCTAATACCTCCGGATTCGCGTCCTCCGTGTCTGTCACGGACCGGAAATTCGTTTTCCCCTCCCCACTTGCCGATGGCTGGAATCATTCCTCCATCGGCTTCTCTTTTCCGGTTCCCTTCTTTACCGTTTTTCCTAAAGTTTACTGGACTCCAGCCGTTACAAAAGGTGAGTAATTCGCCCCAATAAACCCGTCGCAAGTTCATTCACTTTGAGGATGGATAGCCAAGGGCGAGGTGAAGGTGAAGCGTATGAGCGGCGGAACAATCCATGTAGGGAGTATCGGTAACCATGTTGATCATAGTCGGATGTATTATCGTTTTCGGTTCGGTATTTGGCGGGTTTGCCCTGGCCGGCGGACACCTTGCTGCGCTCTACCAGCCGCTGGAATTATTAATTATCGGCGGCGCTGCGGTAGGGGCCTTCGTACTGGGTAATACGGTCAAGGCGCAAAAGGCAACGTTCAAGATGCTGCCGAAAGTCATGGAAGAGCCCAAGTACACCAAGGCGCTGTATATGGATCTCATGGCGCTGCTCTATGATCTGCTCGCGAAAGTGCGCAAGGAAGGGCTGATGTCGATTGAAAGCGATGTGGAAAGCCCGGCCGAAAGTCCAATTTTTGCAAATTACCCCAATATCCTGGCAAACCATCATGTGGTCGAGTTCATCACGGACTACCTGCGCCTGATGGTGGGGGGCAACCTTAACGCGTTCGAGATCGAGAATTTGATGGACAACGAGATCGAGACCCATCATCAGGAAGGCGAAGTGCCGGTACATTGCATCTCCAAAATGGGAGACGGAATGCCGGCGTTCGGTATCGTCGCGGCGGTTATGGGCGTGGTGCACACCATGGCATCGATTGGCCTGCCGCCCGAGGAGTTGGGTGTCCTGGTTGCCCAGGCACTCGTTGGCACTTTCCTCGGCATCCTGATCGGCTACGGTTTTGTGAGTCCGGTCGCCAATGTACTGGAACAGAAACTGGAAGAATCCACGAAGATGTTGCAGTGCATCAGAGTTACGCTGCTTGCCAGCATTAACGGCTACGCTCCGGCGCTGGCGGTGGAGTTTGGCCGCAAGGTACTGTATTCCACAGAACGGCCTACGTTCATCGAGCTGGAAACCCATGTCCGGCAGGCCAAGAATAGATGATCCCAGATCCGGCGGTTGACTGCTTGTTATTCAGTTTAATGCCATGACCCCAAATGACTTTTTACATCACTTGACCTTTGCCTTCATGGTGAATTCGCCACAAGGCGGGTTTGGGATGATCCGAAGCGAGAACACTCATGTCTGACGATAAACGTCCCATCATTATCAAAAAAATCAAGAAATACCGCAGTGGTTCCCACGGCGGTCACTGGAAGATCGCTTATGCGGACTTTGTTACCGCCATGATGGCTTTCTTTCTTCTCATGTGGCTCGTCGGTACTTCATCCGAGGAGCGATTAAAAGGTATGTCCGAGTATTTCCAGACCCCGCTGAAAATGCTGGTGACAGCAGGCAAAGGCAACGGGGGCGGAAGTAGCGTGATTCAGGGGGGCGGCAGGGATCTGACGCGGCGCGACGGTCAGGTGAGAAAGGTCGATTTCGAACCGGGCAAGCAAAAACCCAATCTCAAGTCGGCGCAAGCCGAGCTTGAGCGGCTCGATAAACTCAAGCTCGAAGATTTGAGGGGCCGGCTGGAGCAACTGATAGAGTCACATGCAACCATGCGCGACTTCAAGGAGCAGCTGCTGCTGGATATTACCACCGAGGGTCTGCGCATTCAGATTGTCGATGCCAGGAATCGGCCCATGTTCGCCCTTGCCAAAGCCGAGTTGCAGCCTTATACCAAAGACATTCTGCAAAAGCTCGGCGGGGTACTGAACGAAATGCCCAACAGAGTGAGTCTTTCAGGTCACACCGACGCAACAGCTTACGCAAGCGGCGAGAAGAACTACAGTAACTGGGAGCTGTCGACAGACCGGGCCAATGCCTCCCGGCGCCAACTCATCATGGGTGGCATGAACGAGCAGAAAATCATGCGCGTGGTGGGTCTGAGCTCGGCAGTGCTATTTGATAAGGATGATCCCACCAATCCTGTCAACCGGCGCATCAGCATTATCGTAATGAGCCACAAGGCTTCGGATGCCCTGAGCAAGGAGGGTGGCAAGACAAAAGAGGTCGAAAACGACGCTGCCACCATCAATGCCAACGCCCTGCTGCCCACCGCCGGCTAAAACGTATTGGTGTCAGCTATTTCGTCAGTAACAAATCCGAATGTGTCCTAAACGTGCCGCCAACACGCTCTGTAGAGGGCTTGCAATAATTTCTAAAGCGGAATTGCGGGACAAATTCCACTCTTTTCCTTCGATCATCGATTCCTGAATCGTTTGATAATCGCACTCACATGACGACGCGCCGATTATCAACGTTTGCAGGAGTCAGCAGTGAGTCAAGATAGCGATCTGGAAAAAACGGAACCGGCGTCGCCGCGGCGGCTGGAGAAGGCCCGCGAAGAGGGCCAGGTTCCCCGTTCTCCGGAACTTTCCACGTTCGCGGTGTTGATCGCCGCAGGATCCGGCTTGTGGCTGATGGGCGACCATCTCACCGGCCAGCTCAGGACCTTGATAAAAGAGGGATTACAGGTTCCCCGCGATATCGGCTTCGATTCCAGCCTGCTCACCGAGCGCCTCTTCGACCAATTCTCGGACGCCCTGGTTGCATTCGCTCCTTTTTTTATTCTGATGATCGTAGCGGCCGTTGTCGCACCCATGCTACTTTCAGGCTGGCTTTTTACCTTCAAGTCGCTGGTGCCCGATTTCAATCGGCTCAATCCCGTAAAGGGGGTGGGCCGCATGTTTTCCCTCCACAGCCTGGTCGAACTGTGCAAGGCCCTCCTCAAGGCCGCACTTATTGGGGGAGCGGGTGCCTGGACAGTCTGGCATCACAAGGACGCAGTGCTGTCATTGATTGCCGCGCCGGTTGCGGTGGGTGCCGGGCACATGGGCGAACTCGTTGCGATGAGCTTTCTCGCAATTGCCGGGACCATGGTGCTGATCGCAGCGGTAGACGTGCCGTTCAAGCTGTGGGACCACCATCGCAAGCTCAAGATGACCAAGGAGGAAGTGCGTCAGGAAAACAAGGAAACTGAAGGCAACCCCCAGGTCAAGGGCCGCATTCGCGCCCAGCAACGCGAAATGGCGAGAAAACGCATGATGGCCGAAGTCCCCAAGGCCGATATTATTGTCACCAATCCTACCCATTATTCCGTAGCGCTGAAGTATGAAGACGGCAAGATGCGCGCCCCGCGCGTCGTCGCCAAGGGTTCGCATCTGCTGGCCCTCAAAATTCGCGAAGTAGCCCAGCAACACCAGGTGCCGCTAATGGAGGCGCCACCGCTTGCCCGTGCCTTGTATCACCACGCCGAGGTGGGCGATGAGATTCCGCAGACCTTGTATAACGCCGTGGCAGAGGTGTTGGCATATGTCTACCAGCTACGCCGTCACCGCGAGTATGGCGGCAAGGCACCCAGCCTGCCGAGCGCTCTTGAGGTACCTGCAGAACTAGATCCGGAAAATGCGATATCAAATCCGACCCCTGATGCATCTGACAAAAACTGAGTAAGCCATGAACGCACTTGCCAAATTTTCCTTCCGCGGCGTAAACGCCCGCAGCCTCACAGGCCCTTTATTGATTCTCATGATTCTCGGCATGATGGTGCTGCCGCTGCCGGCCTTCGTGCTGGACATGATGTTTACCTTCAACATTGCGCTCTCGATCATGGTGCTGCTGGTCAGTATCCATACGCACAAACCGCTCGAGTTTGCGGTGTTTCCCACTGTGCTCCTGTTGACGACGTTATTGCGGCTGTCCCTTAACGTGGCTTCAACCCGCATTGTACTGATGGAAGGCCATACCGGGCCGGATGCAGCGGGAAAGGTGATTGAGGCATTCGGTCACTATCTTGTGGGCGGCAACTATACCGTGGGCATTGTCGTATTTATTATCCTGGTGGTAATCAACTTTATGGTGATCACCAAGGGTGCAGGCCGCATTGCGGAAGTTGCTGCCCGTTTCACCCTGGACGCGATGCCGGGCAAACAGATGGCAATCGATGCGGACCTGAACGCCGGTCTTGTCGGTGAGGAAGAGGCTGGGCGGCGCCGTACCGCTATCGCACAGGAAGCTGAATTCTTCGGGTAGATGGATGGCGCAAGCAAATTTGTACGGGGAGACGCAATTGCGGGCATTCTGATTCTGTTCATCAATGTGATTGGCGGGCTGATCATCGGTGTATTGCAGCATGATCTGGATTTTGCTACCGCCGCCAGGAATTACACGTTGCTGGCTATCGGTGACGGATTGGTCGCGCAAATCCCGGCGCTCATTATTTCCACCGCTGCGGGCCTGGTCGTAAGCCGCGTAGGAACTGACGAGGATATCAGCGGCCAGCTCGTGAGCCAACTTTTCTCCAGGCCGCAGGTGCTGATTCTTACTGCTTCGATTATCGGTCTTATGGGCATGATACCCGGTATGCCGCATTTCGCTTTCCTGTTGCTGGCCGCCGTGCTGGGTGGCGGCGCCTATATGATGATCCAACGCAAGAAGGAATCTGTCGGCCAGGTGCCTGTCGCGCCTACGGTACAGCCAGAGGTTCAAGATGCGAGCTGGGACGATGTTACGCCGGTGGATACCGTAGGGCTTGAGGTGGGATATCGGCTCATCACCCTGGTGGATAAGGCGCAGGATGGCGAACTGCTGCGGCGGATAAAGGGCGTGCGCAAGAAGTTTGCGCAGGAAATCGGCTATCTTCCGCCCTCGGTGCATATTCGCGACAATCTGGAATTACGCCCCAATGCTTACCGTATTACGCTGAAAGGCGTTGCAATTGGAGCGGGCGAGGTCAATGTGGGCCAATACCTGGCAATTAACCCGGGCGGTGTTTCAGGCAATCTGCCGGGCCTTGTCACCAGCGATCCTGCTTTTGGGCTGCCTGCAGTCTGGATCGACGCCAACCAGCGCGAGCAAGACCAGATTCTGGGTTATACCGTGGTGGATCCTGGCACCGTCGTGGCGACCCATTTGAATCACTTGATGCATGCCCACGCGGCGGAACTGCTCGGACGCATGGAAGTACAGCAACTGCTGGACCGGCTGGCGAAAGATTTACCGAAGCTGGTGGAAGACCTGACTTCCAAGCTCCTGCCTCTCTCGACCGTACAGAAGGTCTTGCAGAATCTGCTTGACGAGAACGTGCATATTCGCGACATGCGGACAATCATCGACTCCATGGCTGAGCATGGCTCACGAGTGCAGGATCCCCATGAATTGACAGCCCTGGTTCGCATCGCATTGGGCCGCGCTATCGTTCAGCAAATTTGGCCGCAAGCGGAGGAGTTCCAGGTCATGGCGCTGGACTCCGGGTTGGAAAGATTGTTGACGCAAGCCTTGCATGCCAGCCCGAATAGTGTCGGAATCGAGCCGGGACTGGCCGACACCCTGCTACGCGAAGCCACCGGCGCGAGCCAGCGCCAGGAGCAGGTAGGCCTGACGCCGGTACTGCTGGTGCCCGCGCCGCTGCGGACAGTACTGGCGCGTTTCCTGCGCCGGGCCCTTCCCAGGCTCAAGATTTTGTCGCACGCTGAAGTACCTGATTCAAGCAATATTAAAGTCACCTCTATTCTTGGAGCGAGAGCATGAGTATCAAACGATTCTTTGGAAAAACAACACGCGAAGCGTTGAATATGGTGCGCGATGCGCTAGGGCCCGATGGCGTGATTTTGTCCAATCGTGCAACGGACGGAGGCGTCGAAATCCTGGCGCTCGGACCGGATGACATCACGGCGATGATGCCGTCATCGGCGGAGCATGGAGCTGGAAACATGCCGCAGCGGCGTCAGGAAGACTTCACGGAAGAAAGCGCTAGCCAGGAACAAACCGTCGACTCCCTATATGGCAAAAATCTCCCTGAGCTCAATGTCCAGGCAAATACAGGCACCCGGGATATTAAAAGTGCTAACCACCTGCCCCGGCTGCATTTTCCTTCTTTCGATGGAAGGCAGGAGCAATCGGCAAAACGCTGGGAAATTCCGGAACTCACAACTGAACCGCGTCAAAGCCGGGGATCGCTGGCCACGCCGGATTCTGTTGGTCAAAGCACAAACCAGAGACCGGCATTCCGCTCGCGCCCGCAGACCGATTTGGGAAAAGATGACTGGCGCGCGGATCAAACATTGAATTCGATGACGGAAAAGATCGTCAGCCGGGAGCCGATAAGCTGGCCTGAAAGCCAGCGGGTGGATTCCGTTGAGGATCCACTCATGATAGAGCCTGCTTCCGGCAAGAAACGGGTTGCCGCCAGTACTCGGAAACCGGCCAAGCAGGCTTCCGTTACCGCAATTTCCACCAAGAGTCCGCAGCCTGGATTCGATCCGCGCCAGCTAGCCGACGAGGTAGCTGCCAGTGTGCTGAGGGAGATCAAGTCGATGCGCGGCACGCTTGAGCAACAGTTGTCCGCCCTGACCTGGAGTGATCGTGAGCGGCGTGATCCAATGCGCGCGCAAATATTGCGCCGCATTCTGGCTGCAGGTTTCAGTGCCTCCCTGGCGCACGATCTGCTGGAGCGGATGCCTGCCGGACAGGACGAGGAAAGCGCAATGGGCTGGGTAAAGACGATATTGACGAGCAATCTGCAGACCATTGGCAACGAAAACGAAATGCTTGAAAAAGGCGGCGTTTATGCCCTGGTGGGGCCCACCGGCGTGGGCAAGACCACCACTACCGCCAAGCTGGCGGCCCGTTGCGTCGTGCGGCATGGTTCAGACAAACTGGCACTTCTCACGACGGACGGCTACCGTATCGGCGGCCATGAACAACTGCGCATCTACGGCAAAATCCTGGGCGTTACGGTTTACGCAGTGAAGGATACGCAGGATCTTGCCCTCGCGCTGGCTGAACTCCGGGGCAAGCACATGGTGCTGATAGATACTGTAGGGATGGGCCAGCGTGACAAAATGGTGGCTGAACAGGCTGCAATGCTGGCCGGTTGTGGCACCGAGGTGAAACGTTTGCTGCTGCTCAACGCCGCATCGAGCGGTGATACGCTGGAAGAAGTCGCTCGCGCGTACCAGGGTGGAGGCTTGGCAGGGGCGATAATCACCAAGCTCGACGAAGCGGTGACGACGGGTTGCGCACTTGATACTGCGATTCGCCACCAGTTGCCCCTCTATTTCATGGCTACGGGCCAGCGTGTGCCAGAAGATTTACATCTGGCGGAAGCGCGCCCCCTGATCGATGCCGCACTCAGCAATCTTCCCGCAGCCTCTCCCTTTGCGATGCCGGAAGATGCATTCCCGCTGTTGGCGGGAAATTTTAGAGGTGGAGCAGCTAACCTGGATATGAACGGAGCTTACTTTGGCTAAGCCTATTCAGGACCAGGCAGAAGGACTGCGTCGCATGCTAGTGCAGGACTCCGTTCGTATCGCCACTGTCGTCTCCGGTATTCCGGGTGGGGGCAAGACAGCCGCTGTGATCAATCTGGCGGCGGCCCTGACGCGCAGCGGGAAGGATGTGCTGGTGATAGACGAAAACGCCGGCGCAAACAACATTGGCGGTACGCTGGGTCTCCATGCTCACCGGGACCTGTTGGACGTAGTCCGGCGCGATAAGACTCTTGATGAAGTTGTCATACCTAGTCCCGAGGGATTCCGCCTCCTCCCGGCAGGGCGCGGTATGCGTGTGCTTGGAACGCTGAGCCCGGGAGACCAGGCGCATCTGATCGATTGCTTCGGACGTTTTGCGCAACCGATAGACGTGATCCTGATCGATGCAGCACCCGTCCGGACCAGTCGGCTGCTGTCGCCTGCCGTTTCAGGCCATGAAATCGTGGTCGTGGCGTCATCCGAACCCAATTCGATTACCGCGGCCTACTCGTTAATCAAGAACATCAATGGCAGCCGCGGAGGACAGCAATTTCGTGTCCTGATCAATCAGGTCGCTGCCGAGGCCGAAGCGCAGATGATTTTCGACAATATCGCAAGCGTGGCGAGCCGTTATCTGGCGGTGTCGCTCGATTTCCTGGGATTTATACCGCCGGATGACAAGCTGCGGCAATCGATCCGTCTGGAGCGTTCGGTGATCGAAGGGTTCCCCACTGCTGTTTCGGCAATCGCATTTCGTCGTTTGGCGGAGTCGGTAAACCGGTTGCCATTTCGTTTGAGCGAAGACGGCGAGGGCAGGGGGCTGGAAAATTTCATGCAGTGTCTGATGCAAAACAGCCAGAACAGGCTAGTCAGCGCAACTGCCGTAAAATGTCAGGTGAATCATGTATAACGCGGCCGGTGTCATCAATAAACAGCGGCCAGTCGCCGAGTTTGCGCCGCTTGTCAAACGTATTGCCAACCACATGGTTTCTAAATTGCCATCGAACATCGAAGTGGATGATCTCATTCAGGTAGGCATGATCGGGCTGATGGATGCATTGAGCCGTTATGAGGAAGCGCCGGGAGCCCAGTTCGAGACCTATGCTGCGCAGCGAATACGCGGTGCGATGCTGGACGAATTGCGCCAGGCCGACTGGTTGCCGAGGGCGGCGCGCAAGAGCATGCGCCAGATTGAAGCGGCCGTGCACGCACTGCAGCAGCGCCTTGGCCGTTCGCCCCTTGAGGCTGAAATAGCCGGCGAGCTCAAGGTGCCGCTTGCGGACTACCAGGAAATGTTGCTTGAGGCGCGCGGGACACAGCTCATTAATTATGAAGATTTCATGGAAGATGGCGACGACGACTTTCTGGAACGCAACTGCGCGGATAGCAACCCGGATCCGCTGGCGAACCTGCTGGACGATAATCTGAGGAAGGTACTTATCGGTGCCATCTCCGACCTGCCGGAAAGGGAGAAAATGATGATGGGGCTGTATTACGAACAGGAATTGAATTTCAGGGAAATCGGCGCGGTTCTCGGGGTATCCGAGTCCCGGGTATGTCAGATACATAACCAGGCGGTAGCACGGCTACGCGCCAAACTTAAGGAACTCGCATGGACGTCAATAGCGTAATCGGTGTTGTTATCGCGTTGGCCGCCATTTTTGGCGGCCAGATGCTGGAAGGCGGCCATGCAGGCTCTCTTCTTCAGCTTACTGCGTTTACCGTCGTGCTGGGAGGTACGCTGGGAGCGGTGCTGCTGCAAAGTCCAATGCGCCAGTTTGTGCTTGGCATGAAAATGAGCCGCTGGGTATTTGTTCCCCCCTGCTTGACGCTCCCGCCCTGGTGGAGCATATCGCCACCTGGAGCGCCACCGCGCGTAAAGAGGGGCTGCTTGCGCTCGACCCACGCATCGAAGGGATCGACGACCCATTCGTGAAGAAGGGGCTGCAGCTGGTGGTAGATGGGACTGAACCGCTGGAGTTGAAGCGGGTGCTGGAGGTGGAAATCGAAACCTTTGATGACCTGCATCGGCAGGGCGCAAGGGTATGGGAGGCTGCTGGCGGATATGCGCCGACCATCGGCATCCTGGGTGCCGTGATGGGTCTTATTCAGGTAATGGAAAACCTGACGGACCCTACTCACCTGGGTGCCGGTATCGCCGTGGCGTTTGTAGCGACCATATACGGTGTAGGACTGGCCAACCTGGCATTTCTTCCTATTGCCAGCAAACTCAAGACGCTCATCGCACGCCAGGTGCTCATGCGCGAGATGCTGGTGGATGGACTAGTGGGAATTGCCAACGGCGAAAACCCACGATTGATCGTCGGGCGGCTAAAGGGATACGTTATATGACGAATAATTATCAGTAACGTAGATAATGCATGAAACCTGATCGGTAAAACCGGTAGTGGCAGCAAGCGAATAATACATTCCATATATTTACGAGGTAATAATGAAGGATGGCATGAGGACGGTGGTTAAAATTGATGATGCAGTTAACCCGAGCGATGATAAAGATACGTCGCCGCAGCTTCCGAAACCTGCCGATAGGCGGCAGACCGAAAGACGCTCCGACGGAAAACGTCGCTATTCACATAGCGCCGGAGCATACAAACCTGAGAAGAGAAGCCTTCTGGATCGCCGGGGTACAAAGCGCCGGATGAGCGATACGGAAATGGGCAAGAAAAAATAAACAAAATAAATCTGCGTTGATGATATTTGCCTTGTCCCTTCATCACTTCAACTTCACCTTCACTTTCAAAGCACACCATGCGACGTAACCCCAGACACAAACCCGACGAGCAGATCAACCACGAACGCTGGCTGGTGTCATACGCGGACTTTATCACCCTGCTACTTGCGGTTTTCGCCGTCATGTATGCACTCTCGCAGGTAAATGAGGGCAAATACAGGACATTGTCCGGCTCGCTGATCAAAGCCATTGCCACGGAGAAAGAGCGCCGTGATACGGTCATTGCGGTTCTCGATCCGGTACCTGCTGCGGCGCCGCCTGTAACCATTCCATCCGAAGATCTGGCGGTAAAAAAAGCGAGTCTTTTTGGTGAGGCTCAGCTCCGGCAACAGGAAAAGCTGCGTATCATTGCGCAAGAAATCGTGGCGGCGTTTGCATCGCTGGTAAAGGAAGGACAGGTACGGGTAACTCAAAGTGAACGTGGCGTGCGCGTCGAAATCAACGCGAGTGCACTATTTCCTTTGGGAGAAGCGACCCTGCAGCCTGATTCGATCAGGGCCCTTAGTGCGGTAGGGCAGGTACTCAAGCACGTTGATCATGCTATCCAGGTGGAAGGCCACACCGACGACAAACCGATCATCACCCCGAAGTTTCCGTCCAACTGGGAATTGTCGGCGGTGCGTGCCAGTACTGTCGTACGGTTGTTGATTGATAATGGAGTCAAGGCCACAAGGCTTACAGCGCTGGGTTACGGCGAGAATCGCCCCGTGGAGTCAAACGATACCGAAGAGGGGCGCGCGCGCAACCGGCGTGTCACCCTGATGATTCTATCCACCTTGCCTGACGCTTCACCGGAGGCGTTGGACAACTCGGCAGATACCTTGCACGATTCAGAGACCGATTCCCGCCTGGAGACCTTGCCCAGCGCCTCAGCTTGACTCCCGGCGCAACGGCTACTGGAGAATGACCGGTGACAATGCGCAACCACTGAAGTAGCTGCCGACGCCAGACTCTCAGGAAGGGAAAAAGCAAAGGGAATGAAGTGCTGCGGATGAAGTTCAGCCTTCACCCAACTGGCGGCCGCCGGAAAAAAGCTGGGGCTGGCCATCCGAGCCATACAGGCCGGCGCTATGCGTGGCAGCCTGCAGGACCGTGAGCGCCTGATGGTTGTATCGCAGGCGCTGGGTGATGACGGCGCCATTAATTTTATTAAGCTGGCTGGCAGTTTCTGCCAATTGAAGCAATTCACGCCAAGCATCGGTGGAGCCAGGGCAATTGCAATCTTTTATCCCGCGTTCCATTCCTGAACGATCTCGTGGATAGCCAAGCTTTTGAAGCCATTGATTGCGCGCATCGGCCAATCTGATCAGTTGCTGGGCCTGTAAAGCTTTTTCTTTTGTCAGTGACAGCAGCAGAGACACGTCCGTCTGTTGCAAAAGGTGCTGCTCCTGCTCCAGAACACCAATGAATTTCCGTGTTGCATCACGCTCTTCCGCTATAGATACAGCTGGATTGAAAGCCATTCCGGTCAGAAGCGTTCCTGTCGATCCAGCTTTCATGAAGGCGCTGCGCAGCTCAAGAAATAACTCCTTCTCCAATCAAAACCATGCCTGCCATTGATATTTCTTTGGCCTTACCGCAAGGGGTATTTTGAGCTAGAGAATGATTCAGGATCATGCCTGCCGGTTCTGGATAAGATCACGCACCGTGCTCAGAAGGCCATCCGCAACCTTTTCCGGATTGACGACAAATCGGCCTTCCTGGATTGCCTGCTTAATTTCATTGACCCGTGCAGCGTCGAATGTTTCGCTGCTAGCCAGATTCTTTTCGATGTGCTGGAATTGCGCGCTGAGTTGCACGCTATCGCTGGTATTCGCGCTCCCGACACCATCTGTTTTTTGTCCGGCCTTGCCAGCACGGGCCGGTGCTTCACCTACCGGCGAAGTGGCGGGATTAATGGAATTATCGATTTTCATGATTTATACCTCCTACTGTTGACCGTAATCAGTTTAACGGCGGTTCCGTGGAAAACTTTAGGAAACTTTTGTCTTTTTACGCCTGATTCTATAAAAATAGCTTCTTTTGTACCGTGGAAGCCTGGGAAGGATGCTGCGGGTCCGGCGAAACGAAGGGGGAGCAGGCCAGGCCAATAAAGCCTATGGCCACGAGTATGGGCTACGTTGAATAAGTTGTAAACATGCGCCCGGCACGAAATTTCCTTATCCTCGCCTGGTTCTTTATTCTCTCTCAACACGCTCACATACCGATCCATCAACAGCTTACTTCCACAATCGCACCCATGCGGGCAATTCCCCTTACTACCGGTCCGGATGCACTGCGAACTTGCACTATCTGTCCCTCCGCCGCATTGCCGAGCGCTTTGCCTTCGGCGGTCACGCTGAATCCGCGTCCGCTCGAAACCAGTTTCACGTTCTGGTGCACTTTCACTGACGTCTGCGCACGCAGCATATCGTGACGCAGCGGGCTACCGAACGGAATGCTGCTGGCCATTGTCCGGTTAAAAGCTTGGTTGGGGTCGGTGATGATGCCGGGCGGCAACTGCGTCAAATCTCCCTTTTGAGTAGTGAAATCAGCAGCGGTTAGAAATTGGCCCTGTGTCAGTGGCCTGGCGCTGACAACATAATCTGCTATCACCTTCACGGTTGCACGTACGTAAATAGTCCACGGATGAGGCACCGTGCAATTTACCACCACGGTTGTATTGCCCCATGCGCGGCTGCCGGATGGCAATGACGGTTCAAGTGCGGCGCAGGCCGGCAAGTTCGTTCGCGCATCGATTATTCCAGGAATGATTTCGACCTCGCCCGGCAGACCCGCTGATTGGGTTTTCAGGAAGTTCACGACCACTTCCTGGATGAGACGGGCATCCTGCTTGGGATGGGTTGATGCAGTAGCGAATGCGGATGTGAAAAAAAGCGCAACCACGCTGAGGCCGAACGATAACCGGCGCAAATCAATGACTGGCATGAAGGGTTCCTCCAATAATTTTCCCGGGTCGGGTGACCCGAGGCTTAGCGGCTATTCTAGTTGTCGGCGCCATAAGCAGTCTCTCGATATGAAGTTGTTTTCAAGCGCTGTTCGACGGATCGTCCGGACAGGGCTCCTTTTATCATGCGGGTAAGTTGACGCGTGGGGGTGAATTTCAAAGGCTGGATATAAGAGAATTTTACCCCGCTGCTTCATGTTTTGAGGGGCACCGTCCTGTAATACGATGGTTGTAAATCATTAACGGCAGAAAAAATCATTACTTGAGGAAGAATCATGATCGACAAACTCGATTCCACGTTTCGCTTTTACCAGGATGCCGCCAATCTGCGGGCCCATCGCCAGCAGTTGATCGCATCCAACATCGCGAATGCGGATACGCCGCAATACAAGGCCCGCGACATCGATTTCAATACCGCGTTGCAAGGCGCATTAACAGGGGGCGGCCCAGCTGTCACGCTGGCTACGAGCGCGTCCAGCCACATTGCACCCGCCGCCGGGGTATCGGGCGGTGCGCCACTGCTGTACCGCAGTGCCGTTCAAGGCAGTGTCGACGGCAACACGGTCGATATGGACGTGGAACGCAGCCAGTTTGCCGATAACGCCATTCACTATGAAGCCAACCTCACATTCATCAGCAACCAGATCAGGATGATGCAATCGGTACTTCAGGGTTAATCAAGATCAGGGATAAGGTCAAGGAGAAAACGAATCATGTCGCTATTCAATATATTTACCGTCGCCGGCTCGGCCATGACCGCCCAAAATCAGCGTCTCAACGTGGTTGCGAGCAACCTTGCCAATGCCGACAGTGCGGTAAGTTCCAACGGCCAGCCATACAAGGCCAAGCAGGTGGTGTTCGAGAGCACGCATCTGGGGGGGCAGCTTGGCGGCGCAAATGCCAATAGCGCTTCCAGTGGCGTAAGAGTTTCCTCGGTGATCGAAGACCAGTCGCCTTTGAAAATGGTGCACGACCCCAGCCATCCGATGGCGAACAAGGAAGGCTTTGTGGCCATGCCCAATGTAAATGTAGTGGAGGAGATGGTCGATATGATTTCCGCCTCCCGCTCGTACCAGAACAACGTGGAAATGATGAATACCGCGAAGACGTTGCTGTTGAAAACTTTAACAATCGGACAATAAGGAAACCACATGAGCTCTGTTCAGGCAACCGGATCGGCTACAGATCTGTTTACAACATACAACACCAATAGCAGCAGCGCGGCGCAGCCTGCCGCGGACGATCCGCAGGATCGCTTTCTCAAACTGCTGGTCACTCAAATGAAAAATCAGGACCCCCTCAACCCGCTCGACAATGCCCAGGTAACTTCGCAACTCGCGCAAATCAGCACCGTAAATGGCATCGAAAAACTTAACAGTACGATGGAATCCATGCTGGGCGGCGTTACGGCAGGCCAATCCCTGCAGGCTGCAAACATGATCGGCCATAACGTGCTGATTCCCGGCTCGACACTACAGCTGGGGGAGGGCAACAGCGTGTTCGGGGTAGATCTGGCGCAGCCCGCGGACCAGGTGCAAGTGACCATACTGGATAGCACCGGCAAGGCGGTGCAGGTCATGGACCTGGGGGCGCAAGCAGCCGGTTCTCTGCCTTTGACGTGGGATGGCAAGACGAGCAGTGGCGCAACGGCTCCTGACGGCAACTATACCGTGAGCGTCAGCGCGCTACGGGGCGGTCAGCCGGTCGACGCGCAATCGCTCGCCTTCGGCACGGTGCAGGGGGTAACGCAGGGCAGCCAAGGAGTTCAGTTGAATGTCGGTACGCTGGGATCGACCGGACTCGCGAATGTCAAACAGATTTACTAACCAGCTTTATCCAACGATTTCAACTTTAGTCTTCGAAAGAGACGTTTACCTAAGGAGCGCATAATGGGTTTTCAACAAGGTCTAAGTGGTCTGAACGCGGCATCCAGGAATCTGGACGTGATCGGCAACAATGTCGCAAATGCCAACACGGTGGGATTCAAGCAGTCGCAGACGCAGTTTTCCGATGTTTTTGCCAGTTCGCTTTCAAGCAGCAGCGGAGTTCAGCCCGGTCTTGGCGTGCAGGTCGCTTCCGTCGCACAGCAGTTCAGCCAGGGGAATGTCACCGCATCCGACAATTCCCTTGATATTGCAATCAATGGCAACGGTTTCTATCGCCTGAGCGATCAGGGTTCTATCAGTTATTCGCGCAACGGCCAGTTTCATCCCGACAAGGATGGATACATTGTCAACAGTAATGGTCTGCGCCTCACGGGCTACACAGCGAACTCGGCTGGGCAGATCAATGCGGGTACGCCAGGCGACCTGAAGATTTCCACGGCTGATCTGCCGGCACATGCAACCAGTCTGGTAACGACCACGGCGAATCTGGATTCGCGTGATGCCGCGCTGAGCCCGGCTGCTTTCGATCCGGCCGACCCAACCACCTACAGCAGTTTCGCCCCGATACCCGTCCATGACAGCCTCGGCAATGCAAGTACGGTATCGACCTACTTCGTGAAAACAGCCGCGAACACCTGGGATGTATTTGCCGGCAGCGAAGGGTCGCTGCTTAATGGCGGAGCTCCGGTAGGCGCATTGAATTTTCTGTCCAGCGGTGGTCTGGACCCGGCAAGTTCCGCAATGTTCAACGTGACGAAACCAACCAGTACGGGTGCGGATCCGGTTGCGTTCAAACTGGATTTCACGGGTACCACCCAGTTCGGTTCCGACTTCGGTGTCAGTAAGTTGTCTGAAGATGGTTATGCTTCGGGCCAGTTGACCGGTTTTGATGTCGGCGCGGACGGCATTATCCATGGCAGCTATTCCAGCGGTAAAACTTTAAACCTTGGACAAGTTGTATTGGCCAATTTTGCTAATCCGCAGGGGCTACAAATACAGGGCAACAATACCTGGACGGAAAGCGCAACCTCCGGCGTGCCTCTAGTGGGTGCGCCCAAGACCGGCGGCCTCGGTGGATTGCAGTCCAATGCAGTCGAGGATTCCAATGTAGAGCTTACCTCTGAGCTGGTCAATATGATTACCGCCCAGCGGACCTACCAGGCTAATGCCCAGACCATCAAAACTCAGGATCAGCTGTTGCAGACGATAGTGAATCTGAGGTAATGAAATAAAGGAAGCGGGTGGCAGGCCGCGTGCCGGTTGTTTTTCGCCGCTATTGCAACCCGCGACATGGATCACTTACCGCCATCTATTCATCAAGGATAAAAAATGGATCGCATGATCTATACGGCAATGTCCGGCGCGAAGCATACGATGGGGCAGCAAGCTTCGGTGTCGAACAACCTGGCAAATGCGAACACTACGGGCTACCGTTCAGAAACCAGCGCGCTACGTGCCGTGCCGGTATTCAGCGAGGCTTTGGCTACGCGGGCATTCGTGGTGGATTCGACCGCCGGTGCCGACTTCCGGCCCGGTACCATACAGCAAACGGGTCGCGATCTTGACGTGGCTGTGGAGGGAGCGGGCTGGATAGCCGTTCAGATGGAGGACGGCACCGAGGCGTATACGCGCAACGGCGACTTGCATGTAAGTGCCAATGGCATATTGCAGACACGAGATGGGGTAAATGTGCAGGGTGAGGGGGGTCCGATCTCTGTTCCCCCCAACTCGACCATTACGGTGGCGAAGGATGGGACTGTTTCCACGGTACCGTTTCGTCCCGGCTCCAACGAGTCGAACGTTGTATTGACCGCGGGCCGCATCAAGCTTGTCAATCCCCCCGAATCTCAACTCACGCGTGGACCGGATGGCCTGTTCCGGCTGGCTGGCACCGGCAGGGCGGATGCGGATGTCAACGTTTCCCTGGTTGGCGGCACGCTGGAAGGCAGCAACGTCAATGTGGTCGAGGCACTGGTCGACATGATTTCGCTCGCACGCCAGTTCGAGACGCACATGAAGCTGTTGCAGAACGCCCAGGGCAATGCGCAAAAAGCGGGTAGCCTGCTCAGCATGAGTGGTTGACGGATTGAAACTGAATCCGGCAGCTGAGCGCTTATTTATCAGGTTATAGACATGATAAATAAGAATATTTTTTGTTATTTGACTCTCATCTTCCGGGCTGCATAGTTTTTACGGCGCAGAGCAGTGTTGTTCGTAACGCCTTGGAATGGGCGCCCCGGAGCATCGCACGAGGGGTCCGGCGCAGCGGGGATCGGGCAGCGCAGGGGATGCCACGACAGCATTTCATGGCACCTGCATCCCGCTGCGGGGTCGCACCTTCCTGCGGAAGGCACTGCTCTGCCCTTCGCGGTCGCGCACTGGAGCGTCGCATGAGGGGTCCGGCGCAGCGGAGATCGGGCGGCGCAGGGGATGCCGCGACCGCGTTTCATGGCGCCCGCATCCCGCTGCGGAGTCGCACCATTCCGCGTCGTTGCGCTTTGCCTTGCACCCAGAAAACTACACACTCCGCCCCATCCAACTACCGGATTCAGGTCGAAAATACGCGCCGGTTGACGAAGTCAGGCAATAGTCGCGAAGAAAGGTGGAATTACCCTTCTTTTCCGCGCATCGATTTCATTTATGCTGTCATAAGATGTCACAAAAGGAAGCATAAGGCGTCCTTAAAGCCTCGCCCAGATAGTTTAATTTGTATAGCTCAGGAGATTTGCATGATTCGCTCGCTTTGGATTTCAAAGACCGGTCTGGACGCACAGCAGACACAGATGGATGTGATCGCCAACAATCTGGCGAACGTGAGCACGAATGGCTTCAAGCGCTCGCGCGCGGTATTTGAGGACCTGCTGTATCAGACCCTGCGCCAGCCGGGGGCACAGTCTTCGCAGCAGACGCAGCTGCCCTCCGGCCTGCAGGTTGGTACGGGTGTAAGGCCCGTCGCAACCGAACGCGTATTCACCCAGGGTAATTTGCAGCAAACCGGAAATTCGAAGGATGTCGCAATCCAGGGCCAGGGGTTCTTTCAGGTGCTCATGCCCGATGGGACGACATCCTATACCCGGGACGGCTCGTTTCAAACCGATTCGCAGGGACAGCTCGTGACATCCAGCGGCTATCAGGTTCACCCGAACATCACCATCCTTGTCAATGCGTTGAGCATTACCGTCGGCCGCGACGGTACTGTTTCCATCACCCAGCCAGGTGTCACCACACCGGTCGAGGTAGGCACCCTGCAACTGGCTACCTTCATCAATCCGGTCGGCTTGCAGAGCGTGGGCGAGAATTTCTATGTGGAAACCTTCTCTAGCGGTCCGCCCAATATCAACACTCCCGGCATCGACGGCGCGGGCGTGCTCAACCAGGGATATGTGGAAACTTCCAACGTGAACGTGGTGGAAGAGCTGGTCAATATGATCCAGACGCAGCGTGCTTACGAGATAAACAGCAAGGCAATCCAGACGTCGGACCAGATGCTCCAGCGCCTGACTCAAATGTAGGCGCCATGAATGGCGGGAACTGAAAAAATGGCAATGCTTTGCAAGCAAGAAAAGGATATGGATACTATGGATAACCAGGAGATTGCGAAAATCTTTGCGCAGCGAACCAGGCCTTTCATGAAGGCAATGTTACCTCTTTCCCTTTGTATCGTGCTGCTGGGGCTATCCGGCTGCATGAGCCTGCCGGCTCCTACGTCGATTGTGCAACAACCCATGACGACTACTACGCCGCCGCTTCAGCCGCCACCCGGCAATGGCGCTATCTTCCAGGCGGGCACGCATGACCGGCCCCTGTTTGAGGATCGCCGTGCGCGCCAGGTGGGGGACACCATCGTGATCGTTATTAATGAAAAGACCAACGCAAGCAAGCAATCGAACAGCAGTGTCGACAAGAGCGGCACCATAAATTTCGCCGTTCCACCCATGATATTCGGGGTACCGATTACTAAAAACGTGGATATAGGCGCATCCTCAAAAAACGATTACCTGGGTAAAGGCGCGGCGGCTTCCACCAACAATTTTACCGGCACCATTACCGTTACCGTGCTGCAGGTGCTGCCCAACCGCAATCTGCTGGTGAGCGGGGAGAAGCAACTGGCCATGACGCAGGGAACCGAATACATTCGTTTCTCGGGCGTGGTGCGGCCTGAGACCGTCATCAACAACACGGTATCGTCGGTCCAGGTAGCGGATGCGAAGATCGAATACAAGGCCACCGGCTATATCGACGAGGCGCAGACAATGGGCTGGCTCTCGCGCTTTTTCCTGACCGTGTCGCCGTTCTGAGGAGTCCAACAAATGCCATTCGCTGCAATTCGCCTTAACTTGTCCAGACAGATTTGCCTGATGCTTTCCGTGCTCTGGCTTGGATGCTGCGCCGTTGCTACCTCGGCCCAGGCCGAGCGCGTAAAGGATCTTGCGTCGATCCAGGGCGTGCGGACCAACCAGCTCATCGGGTATGGCCTGGTGGTGGGGCTCGACGGCACGGGCGACCAGACCAGTCTGACGCCGTTCACCGTACAGACCATCATGAGCATGTTGATGCAAATGGGTATCAATCTTCCACCCGGAACCAATCTGAGACTGAGGAATGTGGCGGCGGTGATGGTGACGGCGACGCTGCCGGCATTCGCCCAGCCGGGCCAGACGATCGATGTAACTGTATCCAGCATGGGCAATGCAAGAAGCCTGCGCGGCGGGACTTTACTGATGACGCCGCTGAAAGGCGCCGACGGACAGGTCTACGGCATGGCCCAAGGCAACCTGCTGGTAGGGGGCTTCGGCGCGGCCGCCAGCGGCAGCCAGGTCCAGGTCAATCACTTGAGCGTAGGTCGGATCACCGGCGGTGCGACCGTCGAGCGCGCCGTGCCGGTTGCGCTGGGCCAGGACAATATCATCCGGCTCGAGCTTAACAGCACGGACTTTTCCAATACCAAACGCATCGTGGATGCGGTCAACAGAAAATTCGGGCAGGGTACAGCGAAGGCGCTGGATGGCCGGGCAATCCAGCTACGCACGCCGGAAGGCAGCGACGAGCGTGTGGCATTTATCGCGGATGTGGAAAGCCTCAATATCAGCCCGGCTCAGAATTACGCCAAGGTGATCGTCAACAGCCGTACCGGCTCGGTAGTCATGAACCAGGCGGCGACCGTCGAAGCCTGCGCCATCGCACACGGCAACCTCTCGGTCGTTATCAGCACAGAACCGGTAATCAGCCAGCCAGGCGCCTTCTCCAGTGGCCAGACCGTGCAGGCGCAGCGTTCTACAATCGAGATCAAGCAGGAGTCCGGCATGCTCACCATGGTCGAGGGCGCCTCGCTGTCGGAAGTCGTGAAGGCTCTGAATGCAATCGGGGCGACGCCGCAGGATCTGCTGTCGATCCTGCAGGCAATGAAATCGGCCGGTGCACTGCGAGCGGATCTGGAGGTCATTTGATGACGCCTTCAACCGACCTCTCCGCAAAATTCGCGCTCGACGTACAGGCAGTCGACGGACTGCGCCTCGACGCCAGGAAAACGGACAAGGCCGGGCTTGAAGCCGCTGCCAAGCAGTTCGAGTCATTATTCATGAACATGATGCTCAAGAGCATGCGTCAGGCTACCTCGCAGGATAGCCTGTTTGATAACGACCAGACCCGTCTTTATACTTCCATGCTCGACCAGCAGTTATCGCAGAGCATGGCCTCGCGCGGCATCGGGTTGGCGGACATGATGGTGCGCCAATTGAGCGGCGGATCGGTGTCGAGCGTGCCGCAGGATGCTTCGCTTCCAGCGCCTTCCCAAGACGCTTCGCAGCCGCCGGCAGGAGGCTTGCCATCCTCCGCGCTGCCACGGGCCGCCGCCGGGACAGGCCAGGCGGCACAGCCGCAGTCCTGCGGCCCTGCACAGCCGACAACGCCACTCGTTCCGCAGACGCTGCAACCGCTCCCGCATCAGCCGCAGTTGTCACCGCAAACGGAGAATCCCGGTACTCAACCCGGACAAGTCCCACCGATGAGCGCACTCCAGCCCCGGCAGCAGGTAGCCGAGTTTCAGGGCAGGCTGATGCCGCACGCGCTTGAGGCCAGCCAGACAACGGGTATACCCGCGCGATTCATGATTGGCCAGGCGGCGCTGGAAAGCGGATGGGGTAAACGCGAGATTCGCGCGGCGGACGGTACGCCCAGCCATAACCTGTTCGGCATAAAGGCCGGCAGCAACTGGAAAGGTGCGGTAGTGGAAACAGTAACCACTGAATATGTCAACGGCGTCGCACAGAAGAGCATCGAGAAATTTCGCGCTTACGCTTCGTACGCTGATGCTTTCCGCGACTATGCGAATCTGCTGAGCAGCAATCCGCGCTATGCCGGGGTGATGGCACAGGCGGCGCAAGGAATGAACGCGGAGGGCTTCGCGCAGGGATTGCAGCGGGCAGGCTACGCCACCGACCCGAATTATGCGGATAAGTTGAGCCGCATCATCAAGACCACGCAATGGTCGTGATATGGCCCATTGTCGTAACTTCACCAAACCACGCCTTAAATTGCGCGTGACACTAAATATTTCCGGCTTACGGCCGTTAATACTGAAAATGGCTACAGACAAGAGCAAGAGGATTTTATATGGGTAGCGGTATCTTCGGCATCGGGTTAAGTGCGCTTAACGCCGCACAGAACGGGCTGCTCGTTACTGGCCACAATGTCAGTAACGCTGCCACGCCCGGCTATACCCGCCAGCAGATCGTCCAGTCGACCAATTCCGCGCAGGCAACCGGGGTCGGGTTCATCGGCCAGGGGGTGAAGGTTGACACGGTAAGCCGTGCCTACAACCAGCTTCTGACCAACCAGGTGTCGCAGGCCAAGACCGAATCGAGCCAGCTCGATACGTATTACGCGCAGATGCAGCAGATCGACAAGCTACTGTCCGATACCACCGGAACGGTCGGCCTGGCGCCGGCGCTGCAGGATTTTTTCGGGAGTGTGCAGGATGTCGCCACCAATCCGGCCGATGTGCCTTCCCGGCAATCGATGCTGTCGGATGCGGAAGTGCTGGCACGGCGCTTCCAGTCGCTGAATAGCAGCCTCAACGATATCGAGAAGGGGGTAAATGACCAGATAAAAAGCAGTGTTTCGCTGGTCAATACGCTTGCGTCGCAAATTGGCAAGCTGAATGACGCGATCGGCAGGGCTGAGGGTGCCGCCCACGGCCAGGCTGCAAACGATTTGCGTGACCAGCGCGATCAGCTGGTAGCACAGCTCAACCAACAAGTTCGCACGAAAGTGGTTGAGCAGGGCGATGGCTCATATGGTGTTTTTATCGGTAGCGGCCAGCCGCTGGTGATGGGAAACCAGGTTTTCCAGCTTGCGGCTGCGGCGTCGCCGACCGACGCAAACCGCGTCGAAGTGGCCTATGTTGCCGATGGCAACAGCGTACCCCTGAAGGAATCGAATCTAAGCGGCGGTGCGCTGGGCGGACTGCTGCAATTCCGCAGCGAATCGCTCGATGCTGCACGCAACGGCTTGGGGCGGGTTGCCATCGGCATGGCGGGTACCTTCAACGCACAGCACCGTTTGGGGCAGGATATGAACGGCAACATGGGCGGCGATTTCTTCACCATGCCGAGCCCATCGGTAACCGGCTCTGCCAGGAATACGGGGAGCGCGGTTGTTTCCGCTGATATCACCGGCTATGGCGCGCTGACCACCAGCGACTACAATCTGCGTTACGATGGCGCCAACTATACGCTTACGCGGCTAGCCGACGGTGTCGCACAGACTTTCGCTACATTTCCGCAAACAGTGGATGGCGTGCGCCTTGATCTTGCTTCCGGCACCGCTGCCGCGGGAGACGAGTTTTTGATCCAGCCGACCAAAAATGGCGCGGGCCAGATCGGAGTCGCCATCCAGGATACCAGCCTGATCGCGATCGCGTCACCCATTCGAACCGACGCCTCGCTCGCCAACACCGGCACGGGACGTATCAGCGCGGGTACAGTCAATACGCCGTCCCCGGCCGATCCCAACCTGAAAGCGCCGGTAACGCTGACCTTTACCAGCGCCAATACGTTCGATGTAACCGGCACCGGCACCGGCAATCCCGCTGGTGTGGCGTTTACCCCGGGCGGCGCGATCAGCTATAACGGATGGACCGTGCAAATTACCGGTTCGCCCAAACCCGGCGACACATTCAGCATCGGTCCCAGCACCAATGGCGTGGGCGATAACCGCAACGCCTTGCTATTGGGCGCGCTGCAGAGCAACAACACCCTAGCGGGGGGGACGGCCAGCTATCAGAGCGCCTATGGGCAGGTTGTCAGCCAGGTAGGCAACAAGACCCGCGAGCTGGAGGTGACCAGTACCGCCCAGGCCAACGTGGTGACCCAGACCCAGGCCCTGCAGCAATCCGAGTCGGGCGTCAACCTGGACGAGGAGGCGGCCAACCTGATGCGCTATCAGCAGGCTTACCAGGCTGCCAGCAAGGTGATACAGACTGCCAACACCATGTTCGACACGCTGCTTAGCCTGGCCAGATAACGGAAAATCGCGTCGTGTCAAACCGCTTTTGGGACAAATCATTATTTTTCATAATCGGGGTCATGGACAGCAGCACGATGTCCCGTTGAGCATCGGATAGATAAGCAAAGGAGCCGGCCATGCGCGTCAGCAGTAATTTCAGTTTCGATATCGGCGTTGCCGCCATGAACCGCCAGCAGGCGGCGCAGGCGAAAACCCTGGAACAGATCAGTAGCGGAAAACGCAACCTTACGCCTTCCGACGATCCGGCGGCATATGTGCGTGCGCTTAGCGTATCCCAGGCCGACGCGAGCAATACCCAGTATGCGGCAAACCGGCAGTCTGCAACGAGCAGCCTGAGCGCGCTGGATGGAACGCTGGGAGATGTGACCACCCTGGTGCAGACCGCGCAGCAACTTGCCGTGTCCGCCGGCAACGGAACGTTGTCCGACAGCGACCGCGCCGCCATCGCCACGCAACTGCGTGGCAATCTCGACGAACTGATGAGCCTTGCCAACCGTACCGATGCCAACGGCCAATATCTGTTTTCCGGCTTCCAGGGCTCTACCAAGCCCTTCGTGGATACCGGCATCGGCGTGCAATACATGGGCGACGATGGGCAGCGGCTGGTTCAGGCGAGCACATCGCGCCAGCTTGCCGTGAACGAATCCGGTCGCGACGTTTTCGAGCGCATCCCGGCTGCCGGCGGCGGCACCCAGAGCCTGTTCAAAACGCTGGGAGACCTGATCAACGTCCTTCAGACCCTCGTCGCCACCTCCGCCGACAAGACCGCGCTCGCCAATGGCTTGAGCGCTGCCCAGGGCAATTTGTCCAATTCACTGGACAAAGTGCTCCAGGTTCGCTCGGGCGTGGGGACGCGCATGAATGAGGTGGATACGCTAATACCGCGGGTGACGACCTGAGCCTGCAATACAAGCAGCAGCTTTCCGACCTGCAGGGCATCGATTATGCCAAAGCCATCAGCGACCTGACCCAGCAGCAGACTTATCTCCAGGCGACGCAGCAGGCTTTCTTGAAGGTGCAGGGGTTGTCGCTGTTTGATTATTTGAAGTAATTCAATTACTTATGGAGTAGAGTGGCTCGATATTTGACATAATTCTTCGCTATATATTCGAAGCAATGTAGCGCGTTTGCTGAGAAAATTAGCATAATTATCTGAAAATAGCTCGTTTGGAATTAATGATTTGCTAAGAATTTCACCGATATTTGTAGGCATCTTTGATCGGTACATGCTTGCAGCTACTCCACCAAGTTCCCTGTTATCTGCCCGAGAAATAAAGGCAAAGTTTGCGAGACTATTTGGAGAGGGATGTAGTTGCTCAGTATTCTGTAAAAAAGACTTCGGCATTAGATGATGAAATTCTGCTCTAATGGAATGGACGCCCTCTTTCAAAACGGCATCAAGGTGCCAATTTAGGATAGGTTTCATCCTAAACAACGAAAGGAGCGTCCATCATGAAGATTACTACTATTGGCATCGATTTGGCAAAG